>JAILPE010000109.1 GCA_024699645.1 Lachnospiraceae bacterium | reverse complement strand
GAAGCAAATGCAGCGGAACCTGTGGAAATAAAACAGGTGTACCTTGAAAGACCTTTTATCTATATGATCATGGATACCGAGACAAAAACTCCTTTCTTTATCGGAGTTATGAACACACCGGATCCGGAGCATCCGTGAAATGTAAAATAATAATAAACGTCAATTCGGCGAATAGGTGGTTGACGGGCGTGCAATGTGGTAAAATAAGCAATAGCCTGTTAAATCTGTTCGCTGAATTTTTTTTGGAAGTAAACGAAAAACAGTCCCGGGATGCGGGGAAAAAACAGAAGGAAGATATGAGATGAACGAGACATTGAAAGCAGTATATAATTTGATCCGTTCCGTGTGTCCCTCAAAAGGGAAGCACAGACCGGATCAGATCGGATAAACAGGAGAGATCATGACGACATACAACAATCTGTTCAAGCAAAAGATTCCGTTTGTGACAGTCGCGATAGTGATATTAAATATCATCGGACTTTTGTATGAACTTTCAGTCGGGGAAGATGCGGCAATATATGAATTCGCGATGTACGAAGGGGCGCTTCGGGACGGCGAATGGGCAAGGTTCATTGTCAGCGGATTCCTCCATTTCGGACTTTATCATTTTGGCAGCAATATGCTGTGCCTTGTGTTTTTCGGAATCAGCTTTGAGAAAAGGATAGGTCCTGTAAAATACGCGCTTATATATCTTGCAGCGCTTATAGGCGCCGGAGTGATGATCAATTTCTTCGGCGGAGAGGGGATCCATGCCGGCGCGAGCGGCGGGATCTGGGGCCTGATGTGCGCTACGCTTGTGCTTACGATCAAGAACCGCCAAAATCCGGTGTACGTCGGACGAGGAATCCTCTTCAACCTTATTTACAGCTTCAGCGCGGGAGTGAGCTGGCAGGGGCACATAGGCGGAGGTATCGCAGGTTTCATCATGGCATGCATACTCCTTCTGGGAGGAAAAAACAACGTGCAGCAAAGGAGGCAAAATGAGCTATACAATGCTTAACAACTCGAAGATGAGGCCCATAAACTATTCGGCTGAATCGCTTGAAGGCGCTGCGCTTTCATTTATAAGAACAAGCTGCGAGGGGCTCAGATTCGATAAAACCAAGTTAACGCATATGGGCTTCGGTTCGGACGGCACGGCCGCCGGTCCGGGGAGCGCAGAGGCTGAACGCGGCATGGTGCAGGACTTAGAAGGAAAGAGCAGCAGGCCCGGACAGATTCCTTATAACATGGAGAAGGACGTCGACAGGCTTTGCCTTGAGAATGCTGTAGAGCGGTTCCTTGGGTCAGGCAAGAAGGAAGACGCGTTTGACGTTTATTTCTGCTACCTCGAGATGTTCGTCGGAGACTATGAAAAGAACAGGCGCATGATAGAACTCCTTTCCGAATTTGAGGCTACGGGCAGCGGACTTCTCATGAAGCATCGTGATCATTACTCTCACTCCGTATATGTCTTTACTCTCGGCCTTGCAATTTATGAATCAAACAGCATTTTCAGATATATATACAAGAAATATTATGACCTTCGCGATGACTGCGAGGCAGCGGCTCATTTCTTAAAGTACTGGGGAATGGCGTCGCTCTTTCATGATATCGGATACCCGTTTGAGCTTCCGTTCGAGCAGGTTTGCTCATACTTTGAAGTGGATGGCGACAAGAGGCAGGACAGGCCGTTTTTGGCTTACCATGCACTTGAGAATTTCGTGGCGTTGAGCGATGAGATGAAGGATAAGATATCGGAGCTTTACGGCGGAATGCGGTTTGATAACACAAATGAGATGTTTGCGCATATACTGGCGATGAAGCTCGGTGAGGAATACCGCTTTACGCCGATCCAGATGTACAATGTCCTTTCGGATAAACCGACGCGTCCCGACAAGTTCAATCATTTCATGGACCACGGCTATTTCAGCGCGACCGTGATCTTCAAGAGGCTTTTTGAAGAGCTCGGGATTGAAATAAACAAGACTTATCTTGACTCGCTTACCGCGATACTCATGCATAACAGCCTTTATAAGTTCAGCATAGCGCATTATAAGAGTGCCGGAAACAAGCCGCTCAGGGCGGAGCTTCATCCCATCGCATATATGCTCATGCTTTGTGACGAGCTTCAGTGCTGGGACAGAACGGCTTATGGCAGGAATTCGAGAAAAGAGTTCCATCCCATGGCATGCAGATTTGATCTCTCGAAAGACAGGATAAGCGTCGTATACCTCTTCGACAGCAAGCAGATGGGTAAGGTGGATGATTTCGTCGATAAATATAGGCGTTGGGAGAAAGAATACGTACAGAAAGACGGGAAAACAAAACCTGATGCGCCCAAGCCCCCGAAGCTTAAGGCTTATTCGGAAATGTATATCAAAAAAGGCGGTAAGAACGCTTTTCAGCTTGATATTGAGAGTATCGTCGATCTGACGGAGATAAAGCTTGATGTTAAGGCTGATTTTACGGAGCGCAGCACCACGAATCATCAGAGATATCTGTCGGACAGCAATTATCTGAACCTCTACAATTTTGCGATTGTTCTTAACGGTCGTTGGGGAAGCATTGAGGATTGGAAGAAGGCGAGAAGCGAGGGCAAAGAGGAGCAATTCCTTCAAGATCCGACGCTAATTGAGCAGTTTGGTGAGCGTTTTAAGGACCTGTCGCTCGAGTATAAGCTTTCGAACATCAATCAGGCAAAGGCTTTTTCGCGATATCTTGATGTTATAGGTTGCTTCTATACGGATAAGATCGTTGACTACGAATTCCTTGAGGAGTTTTCGCAGGATGAACTTGTAAAAATCGGTAGACTGGAGCACCACAGGTGGCTGCAGGAGCATGTAAATATGGGGTGGACGTACGGAACGCCCGATAAAGATAAGCGTGAGCTTGAACGCAGGCATAAGGATATGATCGAGGGGTTCACGGGATTTGAAGTCTCGCAGGAGGCGGCCTCCAAGCATTATGACGATGAGCTCGATGTCGAAACTCAGGACAAGGATACCGACCCGATGGAGTGTATGCTTGTGATGCTCAGGGTTTATGACGGCCTCAGAATCTACAGGCTTGATCATTAACAGAGACGGGACATTGGGAGCGAATGACGGGAAGTGAGGCGCACGCACTCGCCGGGTGGCAGAAAGAAGGAAAGCCCGGGAATGAGGCTGCGAGAGCTTCGTCGGGTGGCAGAAAGAAGGAAAACCCGAAAATGAGGCTGCGAGAGCTTCGCCGGGTGACAGAAAAATGAGAAGCAGGATCATACTCGGATGGCTCAAGATCGTCATCGGATTGTTTATATTTTCGTTCGGGGTGCATTTGACAATATTCGCAAATATAGGGCTTGCACCGTGGGATTGCCTCGGCATGGGCATTTCTTACCATACACCTTTAAGCTACGGTGTTTCGATGATGGTGATCGCACTCGTGGTTCTCGGGATCGATCTCATCATGAGGGAAAGGATCGGCTTCGGAACAATCATCGACGCGCTTCTTACGGGTAATTTTATACAGTTTTTTAATGATATAAATCCCCTGCCCCTTAACGAAAATATGTGGATCGGGATTCCGATCATGCTTGCCGGCTTCGTGTTTATGTCCCTTGGTATGGCGGTTTACATGAAGAGCGAGCAGGGGTGCGGTCCGAGGGACGCGCTTCTTGTCGGACTCGGAAAGCGTATGGGACGTATTCCGATAGGGTTTGTGCAGATCATTCTTTGGGCGGTTGTTCTGCTTGCGGGTTGGCTGCTGGGAGGCCCGGTCGGTATCGGAACGCTTATAAGCGTTGTGGGTGCGGGGCTTGTGATGCAGATCGTCTACAAAGTGATCCGCTTTGAGCCGCGAAAGATCAGGCACAGAGGCGTGGTCGAAGTGACGAAGGAACTGCTCGGGAAGGCAGAGAAATAGCAAAGAACCGCAGAGGAATGGTGACTCGGGAACGGCATAAGGACTGTCCGGGAAGGCAGAGAAATAACACATAAAGGAAGAGTCATGAAACAGAACGATAAAACAAATGTTATGAGGGTGCTCGACGGAAAGAAGATCTCGTACGAAGCTCATTCGTATGAGGCAGACCCCACCCTCACGGGAGAGCAGATCGCGGGAATCCTCGGAGAGGACCCCGAAAAGGTGTTCAAGACACTTGTGACACAAGGGAAAACAGGCGCGTACTACGTCTTTGTCGTTCCCGTGAAAGGGGAACTCGACCTGAAGAAGGCGGCAAAGGCATCGGGCGAGAAGTCGATAGCCATGATCAAGCAAAAAGACCTGCTCGGCCTCACCGGCTATGTGCACGGGGGCTGTTCTCCGATCGGCATGAAGAAACAATTTAAAACATTTTTACACGAGACGGCCACTTCATATGAGCGCATGTTCGTAAGTGCCGGAAAAGTCGGCTTTCAGATAGAGATCGCTCCGGCCGATCTTATTTCGGTGACGGGGTGCGAGGTCGCTGATGTAACGTGAGAAATGCGAAATTGCAGAAGTAACGTGAGTTGTGCAAAATCTCGGATGTAACATGAGAGGAAATGAAATGAGTGAAAATGTGGGGGGAGAAGCATCCCTTTTGAAAGACATAAATAATCTGTTTGGGGATAAAAGTCCGGATGAGGCGCGTGAGCTCTTTACGTCCATGAGGCTGCTTTTATCCTACTATAAATGCGCGATGATGGAAGTTGAGACGAAGTTCAGAGTGCTCAACGAGGAGTTCTCGCTTCAGTACGACCGAAATCCGATCAATGCGATCAAATCAAGGCTCAAGGATGGCGTCAGCATCAGGGAAAAACTGCTCAGAAAAGGGCTTCCCCAGACGCTGGATGCGATCGAGGAAAACATTTATGATATTGCGGGCATTCGCGTGGTATGTTCATTCTACAAGGATGTGTATTACCTGGAAGAGGCGCTTTTAAAGCAGGACGATATAACGCTTATACGCAGAAAGGATTACATCGAGAACCCCAAGCCCAACGGCTACAGAAGCCTGCACCTGATCGTCGCGGTTCCGATCTTCCTTTCAAACCAGAAGAAGATCATGAAGGTCGAGGTTCAGCTGCGCACGATCGCCATGGACTCATGGGCGAGCATGGAGCACCAGCTTCTATACAAGAAAAAAGTAGAGAGGCTGCCGCAGATAGACCGGGAGCTTTACAAATGCGCGGAGCTTTGCCGCGAGCTTGACGGCCGAATGGACATGCTCAGACAGATCATGATCGAGGAAAATTAAAGAACGGAAAAGGAGGCAATATATGACACTTACAACAGATATTTTCAGCAAATTTGACAAGCAGTGGGCACTGCTCACGGCAGGAAATAAGGACAGCTTCAACACGATGACGGTGAGCTGGGGCGGGCTCGGAACAATTTGGAGCAAGCCGGTCGCAACCGTCTATGTAAGAACATCGCGCTACACCCATGAATTTATGGACCGCGAGGATTACTTCACTGTCAGCTTCTATCCCGAAAAGTATAAGAAGGAGCTTGCGGTACTCGGCGCAAAGTCGGGACGCGATATGGACAAGATGAATGCTTCGGGCCTTACCCCGAAGGCAGTCGAGAATTCTATGACATTTGAAGAAGCAGAATTAACACTCGTATGCAAGAAACTCTTCATGCAGAACCTCGACCCCGCCAATATGAACGAAGACATCAGAAATACTTTCTATTCCAAGGACGCGGCTCATGATATGTATATAGGCGAAGTTGTGGCAATACTTGAGTGATGGAGCAGCGGATGTTCGGACTTTCGGCTGAACGTGAGTGATGGAGCAGCGGATGTGAATAAGGAGACTTACATATGAATGCCTTGATAATAGGCGGTAGCGGCGGACTCAGTAGCGTTGTTGCGAGAATGGCCATGGAAAATTATAAGGTTTGGACTGTGACCCGCGGAAACCGTGAGGTGCCGGACGGAGTGACAGGACTCATTGCAGACAGAAACGACCTCGAGCGGCTTCGTGAGGTGCTCGCATCTCAAAATGTCAAATGGGACGTTGTGTTCGACTGCATATGCATGAATCCGGAGCAGGCCGAGGCCGATATAAAGATACTTCCGGAATTCTCGGATCGACTCGTCGTTGTATCGACGGATTCCGTGTATGACGGAAGATACAAAAGGATCCCCGAAAACGAAGAGGGGATATGCGTTGATGAAAAGAAATCAACACAGGAGTGTACATATGCGGGAAATAAAAGAAGGATGGAAGAGGTGTTTCTTGCCGATATGCGTTCGGAAAAACCGGCGTTGAAAACGACGATCTTTCGTCCGGGGCATATTTACGGACCGGGATTTTTGCTCGGTTGCTTTCCGGAGAACAGCAGGCAGCCCTTCCTGCCGGAGCATATTCGTGAGAAAAAGCCCGTGCGCCTGGTAGGGATGGGGACGTACATCATTCATCCCATATATGTGGACGATCTTGCGCGAGCGCTTGTTGACTGTGCCGTAAACGAAAAGACGTACGGGGAGATCTTCTGCATCGGCGGTCCGGAAGCCATCGAGAACAAGACATATTACGAGGTGATCGCGGATTACTTCCATACTCCCTTGAATCTTGAGGAGATTCCTCTCTGCGGCTATCTTGAGAAGCATCCGGAGTACTCCGGGCACCTCTGCCACAGGGTTTACGACCTTTCAAAGCTGCGTGCAACGGGAGTCAGGATGCCTGAAGTGGGGATCAAAGAAGGAATCGCAAGAACCCTTCGCTCGATGGGATACCTTCCGGTTTGAGCGGTGAAAACCGGCAGAGGGTAGAAATGCTCGTTGAAATGAGCGGTGAAAAGCTTGCAGGTTGTAGGAAAATTTGAATCTGGTCATATAAAAAACGACAGAACTGAACATTTTTATATGGTCAAAATGGAGTTATTCTCCTGAGCAGATGTTTTAAAACAGCATCTGCTTTTCTTTTTTGGCAAGTAACTCGCGAAGGATCAAAAAGCCGGCAATAGCGAGAATGAGCGGGAAAAAATATATATAATCGAGGAGAAAACGAATGGGAAAATATAACGGAAAGATAACAACACTGCGACTTGTGGTCACCGCACTTTTTATGGCACTTACGATTGTGTTCAGTATGAGCGCACTGAGCATTCCGGTACCGGGCGGACATCTTTATTTGTGTGATATGTTCATCTGCCTTGCGGCAATCCTGCTCACACCCGCGGAAGCTTTTGTGGTCGGCGGACTCGGATCGTTCTTTGGGGACATGATCTTTTATCCGACGCCTATGTTTGTTTCACTTGTCACTCACGGCCTCCAGGCGATAGTAATCTCGCTGATCGCACACAAAACATTTAAGCATCACCCGAAGGTGGCGGCAGGTATAGGCGTTTCGGTCGGAGCGGTGATCATGGTTGTAGGCTACACTCTCGGCAAGGGCCTTATTTACAGCACTTGGGAAGCTGCTTATCTGAAGCTTCCTTACGAAATTGCACAGGGAGCTCTCGGTGCGGTCCTCGGAATGGTACTCTGCTATGTCGTAGGGGTTAACAAGATGTTCAAAAAACTCATAAACAACGCATGAGACGCGCAACCACCGCATGAATTCCGAGAAGAACGTAAGAAGCACGAACCACCGCATGAATTCCATGGCAGGCGAAATATCTCACACCCTTGAAAAACGCGGCAAGATAATGTATAACGATTGAGTAGATAAAAAGAAAGAAGGTCTTGCTTAATGTACGAAGATATCAGGGAAGAGGCTGCAAAGGCCACTGCGGAGCTGATCGAAAAGTCGGGTATCGGGAGAGGAAAGATACTTGTTGTGGGCTGTTCGTCATCGGAAGTCTGCGGTGACAGAATCGGAAGCAATTCCAAGCCGGAAGTGGCGCAGGCGGTGTTTGACGGGATCAAAAGTGTGACGGATCCGCTTGGGATATATATTGCGGCGCAGTGCTGCGAGCACCTTAATCGCGCTATCATAATCGAGCGTGAAGCGGCAGGTGACAGAGAGATCGTCAACGTGGTTCCCTGGACTAAAGGCGGAGGCGGATTCGCTACAGCCGCTTATAAATGTTTTATGGATCCGGTTGCTCTTGAGGAGATAAAAGCCGATGCCGGAATCGATATCGGAGACACGCTTATAGGCATGCACTTAAAACACGTGGCAGTTCCCGTAAGACTTGTGAATAAAAAGATCGGAGAGGCACATGTCTGCGCGGCGCGCGTAAGACCAAAATTTATCGGAGGAGAGCGCGCTCACTATGATGAGAGCCTGATCTTCCCTCGCAAGGAATAATTTGTAAGATCCGAAAAGCGCTAAGCAGGAAAAAACATCATAAAGAATAATTTGTAAGATCCGAAAAGCGCTAAGCAGGAAAAAACATCATAAAGAATAATTTGTAAGATCCGAAAAGCGCTAAACAGGAATAAACATCATGAAGAATAAGCCGTAAGATCCGGAGAACCACATATCAGAAAATAGAATATATAAAATCCGGTAAGGAAGTTTACCAAAAATTAAAGAGCATAAAACCCACTAAAACAGTAGGTTTATGCTCTTTTTGAAATTTGTTACGTTTTTTATGTTGACAAATACTGCCGAGACACGTAAATTATAACACTGTAATATTACGGCGTAATATTACAAGGGAAGAGTGAGGGCTTGATAGTTAAAGCCCCGGGCCAAGGGAACTAAAGTTCAGAGTGTAAAAAAGCGAGTGCTTTGAGCAGAGAATACGAATAGGAAAAGGCGAGTGATTCGAACAAAGAATTAGAATCGAAAAAAGCGAGTGCTTTGAACAGAGGATCCCGGATTGGGAGAAGACGGTGAAGAAATGCCTTACAGTTATGAAATGACACATAAGAATATTTTGAAGAGTGCCTCTGAGCATTTTAAGTCGGAAGGATTCAGGGAGGCTTCTATCAGAAGCATCTGCCACGACGCGGGAGTCACAAACGGAGCATTTTATGCGCATTTTAACAGCAAAGAAGACCTCTTTAACGATCTTGTCGCTGATGCGATCGAAGGACTGACCAAGATCTACTCGGATGAAGAAGACAAGTATGAAGATGTCAGAAATGCAGAGGACATTATAAATGCATTCAAAAAGACATATCTTTCGACAGACAAACTCATCCGTTACATGTGTACACAAAGGGAAGCGCTGATACTCGTTGTGGAATCGTCAGCCGGAACGGCACATGAGCACTTTAAGGACATGCTGATCGAAAACGAGATCGAGAGCATGAAACAGTTCATTGCTCACTGCAAGCCCTATGTTAAAAGTGTGGAAGCCATATCGGACAACATTATCAGGCTCGGAACGACATTCCTTATAGATTCGATCTTCAACGGACTTAAGAACGGAATGACGGCGGACGAGATCATAGAAGAGATCAAGGCGGTGACCGAGTACTGTATCGCAGGCTACAGGAAACTTATGGAAATATGATGGAATCCGCGGAAGAAGCCGCAAGACAAGAAGGCTAAAAGAAAACGCTCTGAAGGCGTGCAGCGAGGCAAGAGGTATACACCGAGATAAGAACGGAATAAACTAAATACAGATTTGGGAGCTTAAGTTGAAAAAAAGACCTGTTCACGCAGGCCTTTAAATATAAATTACGGTTAGCGAGGGCTAACCCAAAAGGAGGATTTTTTATGGAAACCAAAAGACTTACAGGCAAAGACCTGATCACTGTCGGTATATATACGGCAATATATGTTGCTGTTGTATTTGTTATCGGTGCAACCAATGCGATACCGATAATGTACCCGATCTCAATGGTAATCATACCGCTTGTTGCAGGTATTCCCATGATGCTTTACTACACCAAGATCGAGAAGTTCGGAATGCTTACGATCACAGGCATAATCGTTGGTATATTCTTCTATCTTTCCGGATATACATGGCTTTGTGTTGCATTCCTTGTTCCTACGGCTCTCATTGCGGATATCATTCTCAAGGTCGGCGGATACAAGAAGTTTAAGGTTATCGTTCCCAGTTACATGGTATTTGCGCTCGGAATGCTCGGCGGCCCCGCACCCCTTTGGTTCGCAGGCGAGAGCTACTGGGACGGTATCAAAGAGTCGATGGGCGAGCAGTATGCAGAGCAGCTTTCGAGCTACATGCCTTCATGGATGCTTTGGGTCGGAATCGGACTCGTATTGATCGGAGCATTCTTCGGAGCACTCCTCGGAAAGAAGATGCTCAACAAGCACTTTAAGAAAGCCGGGATTGCATGAAAAAAGAATCGAGCAGGAAAAGAAGATTTCATCTTGATCCGAGGATCAAGGTGCTGATATTGGTGATGATAGCAACGATCGAGATGTTTAACTTAAACATTTGGGTCATGGGCGTTATCGGCGCTATCCCGTTTTTCCTTTATCTGACTGATCACCGCATTTCGGGCGCGATCAAGTATTCGATCGTGTTCGGGCTTTCCGTGCTGGCTCATGTATTCAGAACGGACATGCAGATAAACATGGTGCTCAACATGGTGATTGTTTTGCTGGGAGGGTTTGTTCTCAAACTCTTCCCTGCGTTTGCCACAGGTGAGTACATCCTGAAATCGACGAGCGTCAGCGAGATGATATCGGCGTTTTCGGCGATCGGACTGAACAGAAAGATGCTTATCCCTCTGTCGGTCATGTTCCGCTTCTTCCCGACTATCAGGAGGGAGCACGCAGCCATCCACGACGCGGCGATGATGCGAGGTGTCTCGATCGGAAGGAAAAGATTCTGGAAGAACCCGGGACAGGCGTTTGAGTACAGAATCGTACCGCTTATGATCACCGTCGCCAATATCGGCAACGACCTCTCGGCAGCCGCACTTTCACGCGGACTCGACAACCCGGCCCGCCACACGACATACACGGATGTAAAGATCGGAATGACGGACATCATAACGCTTATATGCATCGTCATGAGCGTCACGGCTGTATTTGTTATTTCGAAGCTTATATAGTGCCGCCCCGGGCGGGCAAAAGTCTGAAGAATCTGTTGCTACAATGACAGGGCGGGCAAAAGTCCGAAGAATCTGTTGCTACAATGACAGGCGGGCAAAAGTCCGGAAAGCAGGTTTTATGATAGAGTTCAATAATGTTTCGTTTAAATATGAGGACGGGAGCGAGATACTTTCGAATCTCAACCTGAAGATCCGTGACGGGGAAGTGGTTCTCCTTTGCGGCGAGTCGGGATGCGGAAAATCGACGATCGCGCGCCTCATAAACGCTTTGATCCCTCATTACTATAAGGGAGAGCTTGAGGGGCAGGTCCTTGTCAACGGGCTTGACACTCGGGAAGCGCAGCTGTATGAGATAGCGGAGCAGGTTGCTTCGGTTTTCCAGAATCCCAAGACGCAATTCTACAACGTCGATTCGACGGAGGAGATGGTCTTTGGGCTTGAAAACCGCGGTGTACCGCGCGAAGAAATGAAGAAAAGACTTGAAGAAACCGTGAAAAAGCTGGGGATGGAGGATCTTATGAACCGAAATCTCTTTGCGATGTCCGGCGGAGAAAAGCAGAAGGTTGCCTGTGCCTGCGCGGATACTTCCAACGCGCCGATCATAGTCCTTGATGAACCCTCCTCCAATCTTGATATCTATTCGATTAAGGAACTTGCACAGATCATTGCGCAATGGAAGAAAGAAGGAAAAACGGTTGTCGTCGCAGAGCACAGGCTGTACTATATGTTGCCCCTTGCAGACAGGGTGATCTACATGAACAGCGGCAAGGTCAGCCTCGAGTGCACGCCCGAAGAACTCATTGCCCTCGGAAAAGAGCGGATCACGCAGATGGGACTTCGAAGCACGGATATTTACAACATTTCCGTGAAAGATTTCACCAATGCGTTATCGGTTGATCTACTGACAGAACCGGAGTTTAAGCAAGCCGGAAAGCCCGAGAAACAGCCCGAGAAAATTGGTAAACAGCCCGAAAAGCCCGGGGAAATGGGCGAGCAAGTCGGAAAGCCTGAGGAAATGGGCAAGCAAGCCGGAAAGCCCGAGGAAATGGGCAAGCAAGCCGGAAAGCCCGAGAAACAGCCCGAGGAAATGGGTAAACAGCCCGAAAAGCCCGGGAAAATGGGCAAGCAATCCGAAAAGCCCGGGGAAATGGGCAAGCTGTCCGGAGAAGATGAAGCGGGTAGCGGCAGTGTACTGAGGATCAAGAACTTCTCGTACACCTACAAAGGTGAAAAAAAACCCACGCTCACGATCGACGGGCTCACGCTTCCGAAGAAGAGTGTCATCTGCATTGTCGGGGATAACGGTGCGGGCAAATCGACATTTGCGCGGACGTTGTGCGGGATAGATAAGCGTGCGGACGGAATCCTCGAGTACGGTGGGGAACGCCTCAAAAGGAAGGGCAGATTAAAGAAAACGTTTATGGTCATGCAGGACGTGGCCCATCAGCTCTTTACGGATGAAGTTGAGGATGAGCTTGAATCTTGCATCGACGATCCCGATGAAGGTTCGAAAGAGCGTATCATGCAACTCCTCGAAAAGCTTAATCTGAAGGATAAAGCGGAACGTCACCCGCAGTCACTTTCGGGCGGTGAGAAGCAGAGGGTTGCGATCGGAAGCGCCGTGATAGCAGAGAGAGACATAATCGTCTTTGACGAGCCGACAAGTGGACTCGACTACCGGCATATGGCGTCGGTGGCCGGCCTTGTGAAAAGCCTCAAAGAGAGTGGAAAGACAATATTTATAATCACACACGATCCGGAGCTTATCGCGATGTGCTGCGATGAGCTTGTGCGGATCGAGGACGGGAAGGTCGTCGACGCAGTGAAAATGACTCCCGACGTCTATGACAGATGGCTTAGAAGCACAACCGCCCAAAAAGCAAAAAAGAAAGTTGAGAATGAGAAGTGGTATGCCATGGACGGCACCGATCTTTAAGTGATCCCTTTAAAATAATTCCAAGCCGGAAGTGCGCAGGCAGTGTTTGAACGCAAAACTAAACACGTATCCAAAACACTTGCTTGCGTTCAACGGCAAACCAAATACGTGTCCAAAACAATTGTTTACGTCCAACGGCAAACCAAATACGTATCCAAAACACTTGCTTGCGTTCAACGGCAAACCAAACACGTGTCCAAAACAATTGTTTGCGTCCAACGGCAAACCAAATACGTATCCAAAACAATTGTTTGCGTCCAACGGCAAACCAAATACGTATCCAAAACAATTGCTTGCGTTCAAAACGGCAAGACTAAACATGCGTTCAAAACAATTGTTTGCGTCCAAAACGGCAAACTAAACATGCGTTCAATAAAATTACGTCCTATACAAAATGAGTGCGCTCTGTGGACCACATTTTTTAAGAGATTTTGCCAAAATCAAGCATCGATTTCGTATTGGACGTAATTTGCCGTTTTTTATCGAAAATAGTAGAAAAAATGCGTCCACAGAACCGATTGATTTCGTATTGGACGCATTTCCTATATAAGCGGTCGTTTCGCGCGCAGATCGACAGCCCGGCGAGCAGATCGACAGCCCGGCGCGCAGATCGACAGCCCGGCGCGCAGATCGACAGCCCGGCGAGCAGATCGACAGCCCGGCGAGCAGATCGACAGCCCGGCGCGCAGATCGACAGCCCGGCGAGCAGATCGACAGCCCGGCGAGCAGATCGACAGCCCGGCGCGATTAACATCGTATCATTTCTCCAAATCTTCCCGCAATTAACACCCTATCATTTCTCCAAATCTTCCCGCAATTAACACCCTGTCATTTCTTCAAGTCTTCCCCGCAATTAACACCCCATCACCCCCTCGGTTCTTCGATCGTGATCACATCCTTGAGGACGTAGTGGAAGGTCGGGGCCGACGAAGTCTTGTTTTCTAAATATTCATTGTTAAGATCCCAGGTGTCTGTGGGTTCCTCAGGATCAACACCCAGATAGTCGCCTTTAAAGATGTGAAGGGTGCCGTCCTTTATCTGTTCGATCGTTTCGGCGATAAGCTCCTCGGAGCCTGCGGGCGCAACGGCGTGATTGATATCGAGCATCTCGACCCAGTTTTCCTCGAAGCCGGCGCAGGAATCGTTGCCGTACACACGGGCAGTGACGCTGTCTTCGATGTCCCTGTTTTCAAAAACGGCCTGAACGGCGGCGGTTACATAGACAGACCAGTTGATCCTCGTCCCGATGAGTGATGTTCTCGGAGCGACGTCGATCATGTCCTGATTGTAGCCGACATGAAATACAGGGTGGGTTGTGCTTGCGGTTTCGCACATGACAGCCGGCCCGATCGTGTCGGAATGCTGCGAGATCACGATGCAGCCTTCGTCTATAAGTTCTTTTGCAAGTGTCTTTTCAAGCATGTAGCTTGTCCAGGTATTGGCGTACTTAACGCGCATGGTGGCTGACGGACACTCCTCCCTCGCACCCAAAAAGAATGCTGTGTAACCGGAGATAACTTCGTCAAAGGGGAATGCTCCGACGTAGCCTATAAGCGCTTCATCGGGCGTAATGACGCCTTCGTTTATGAGTTCCGTGAGTTTAAGCCCCGCAACGCGTCCGGCCACGTATCTGCCTTCGCAGATCCTGCCCATGAATGTGTGGTAGTTTGACCTGAAAGGGTCTTCGTTGGCGTTGGAGCAGGCGGTCTGGCAAAACTGCACGTTGGGGTGGAGCGCGGCCGCAAATTTCGCGGGCTCGCCGTATTCAACACTGTTGAGGAAGATTATGTCGCATCCCTGGCTGCAGAGCTTGTTGATCGCGTCTATCGTGTCCTCGAGTGCCACATTATACATGGGGAAAATGCTGATGCTGTCGCCGAACTGGAGTTTAAGCTCGTCCGTAGCGCGAATGAAGTTGTTGCTGTAAGGCGTGCTCTCGTCGCCTTCGAGGATAAGGCCGACATTTACGTGATCCTTGGTCTTATCGTTCGCCCCCGTGATCTTGTGCAGCAGAAAGAAAGCCGCCACGCACAAAAGACATGTAGGCAAGACCCAAAGCAGAATCTTCATTTCTTTCTTCATAATGTGCTTCCTTTCAATTGTTTATAAGCCGCGAGTTTTGACTCGGCCTTCGGCACGTTTCCGGAATGCTCGTGCTTGTTGTTTTCGTTGTAAAGCGCGTCAATGTCTATATCTCCGCGTTCAATAATGTTTATGAAAATATCGATAAGCTCGGGATCGAACTGCGTTCCGCGGCCGCCTCTGAGCTGGCCCATAACGTATTCCATGGGCTGACGGTCACGATAAACTCTGTTTGCGGTCATGGCGTCAAAAGCATCGGCAATGGCTATGATCCTGCCGTAGAGCGGGATCTCGATGCCCTTAAGCCCATCGGGATATCCGGTTCCGTCATAACGCTCATGATGATAACGCGCGCCCTCGACAACATGGTCGACAAGGGTGAAATCCTTAAGGATATCGGCGCCGAGCGTAACGTGAGTCTTCATAATCGCGTATTCGTCGTCGGTTAAGCGTCCTGCCTTCTTGAGGATCGAGTCGGGGATTCCGATCTTGCCGATATCGTGGAGGAGGGCCGCCTTGCGGAGGTTTTCCTGCTCGTTTGTCGAGAAGCCGTATTCGCTCGCGATCATGACGGAGTACTCCGAAACACGCTGCGAATGCTTACTCGTCAGCACATCCTTCGCATCAACCGTCTTTGCAATCGCGAGGATCGTCTCGTTGCCCATCTTAACCTGACTGAGGGCCATAGCGAGCTTTTCCTTCTGGAGGACGATCGTACGCTGAACGCCGACCCTTGTAAGGAACCACGTGAGCCATGCGACAAACAGGCCGCCGACAATGATCATGTATATGGTGAACCAGCCGTTGTCCTGGATCGAAACCTCTTTTGTGACCTTATACGAGCTCTCCTCGAGGATCTCCTTGCCCGAATCATCGAAGATCGCGAGGTGGAATGTATATGATCCCGAAGGAAGATTGTTATAAACAACGCTTCCGAGCTCGCTCTGCGCAACGCTTATATAGCCGTCGTCATAGCCCTCAAGATAGTAGGAGATCCTCGGCTGTTCAAGTGAGTAGTTGATGACTTCGGGGATAAAAACGATGCTGTCGGTATCGCGACTGACGGGTATAGGCGTTCCGCGCTCTATAAGCGTCGGAGTGTCGTTTATGATGACTTCGCGCACCTGCAGTCTGTATGAGCGTGAGGACGAAAGGTAATCGTCGAGGTTCATCTTGAAGACGCCCTTGTCCGTCGAGAGGTAGAGGTCCTTTGACGGGGTAAGCGCGTTTCTGGCGTTTGCCGTCAGCGAGGCGGTGAGGCCGACCTTTGAATTGAGGAGTATGTTCTTTGTGATATTGCCGTTAATGAGGCCTTCGCGGTCGACAACGTAAATGCCGGCGCTGCCGAGAACGAACACTTCGCCGTCGTCGTCGAGGTAGAGGTCGTAGTTGTTGGAGTACGGGAACTCGAGAGGAGTGATGGTGCCGTCATACATGCGGCAGATGCCGTTACTCGTCACAATGAATATGCCGCCGTCCGTCGGGTCGAGGACAAGCCTCAGGATAACACCCGAACGGAGCGACTCGCTCTTTTCGATGTGCTCGAGGACTTTTTGGCCTTTAACGGCTATGATCCCGTTGCCGTCGGTGCCGAGAAGGAGCCTGCCGTCGCCGCTCTCGCAGAGGGTGAGGATGCCCGATGAGCCGAGATCGCCGCCGAAGGGGATGTTGACCGGTGCCTTGCCGTCACGGATGTAAGTGAGTCCGTTTCCGCTACTAACGGCTATGCTTCCGTCCGAAAGCTCACGGGCTACACGGACACGTGTGCCGATCCCGTAATCGGAAGAGCCGTAATCGACTATGTTTTCGGAAATGTCGTATTTTATCAGGCCGACTCCGTAGGTACAGAACCAGAGCGAACCTTTTGAATCAAACATGATGCAGCGCACGCGGCTGCCCCTGAGCAGCTCGGTAAGTTCGTTTTCGATGATCATTCCGTCAACAAGACGGATTATGGAAAGACCGCTGTCGGCGCCCATGTAAAGGTAGCCGTCCCTGATCGCCGTAGTGTTTGCAACATCGGCGTCGATGCCGTATTCCGAGAAGATGTTTGTAAATGCGGATTTCGAGAGCTGCATCAGGCCGTGACGCGAAGACGCAAACCAGGGATTGCCCTGATAGTCGATGGCCATATTCTGGATCGAAGATGTGAAGTCGAGTGTTTCAACCTTCCTGAACGTTCTGTCCACAAAGCGTCCGATGCCGTTGTCCGCAAGGATCCAGGTCGTTTTGTCATGGAAATATATCTGATTGATGACCGAAAGATTACCGCACTTGTCGGTCAGGAACTTTATCGCGGACGATTCCTGAACCGAATATGCGACGACTCTTCCGTCCGTCGTTCCGACATACAGGAACCCGTTTTCGTCGAAACTGCACGCCGAATACTGAACTTCGGGTTCAACCTCGGGGATGAGAAAAGCAACCTCACCGTTCCGGATGATGTAGAGTTTGCCGTCGGAGGTGACTGCGGCGACATTGCCGTGTTTATCCGCACTGAGGCTCTTTGCGAAGCAGACCTCGGAGATCGTCTTCGAGACCATAACACCGAGCTTCCTCTGAACTACAGCCATGCTGTCGGATGTTCCTATATAGTAATCGCCGTCCGAACACTGGACGATGCTCCTTACCGAGTCGGAAGGGAGACCGGTTTCGCTGTTCAGGACGCCCGTGATGCTTTCGTTAATGGTGATCGTTATGCCGCTGTCGTTCGTGCCTATCCACAATCTGCCTTCCTCGTCGGTATAAAGGCAGTTAACGTTCTTTATGTCTTCATATTCGCTCATGAAACGGAATTCGCTGCCGTTGTAGCGGTAGAGACCTGAATAGCTTCCAATCCAGAGGATACCGTCGTTGGTGATCGCGATGTCGTTCGCGTGGCCGCACTCGAGACCGTTCGAAGCATTGTAGATACGCTTGATAAAGGTGGTTTCGGAAGGTGCCGGGCTCTTGAACGAGGAGCTGACACTTTCTGTGGACGACTGCACCGCAGATGCCGTGTAATCCGTTCCCATCGTTTCCGGTGCGGGGGCTGTGACAGTTTCGCTCGAGGCGGGGGCTGTTGTCTCTGTGGTTGCAGCACTTTCGCTCGAGACGGGGGCTGTGTCTGCCGAAACGGGGCTCGTGGGAGCTGCGGCGCCCACGCAGATCACGAGCATGAGCCCGATAATCATCTCGGCATGCTTCTTAAGGATCCTGCGCCTGCGGATCGCCCTGTAAATTTTTATCAGGAAGTAAATTAAGAAAACGGTAACGAGCTTGTCGAGGAAGTCGATATAGAGCTCTCCGATCATGGTGGAAGCGATCATGTGGAGGCCTCTCTCGAGCAGATAATCCCTAACGCCGTTACCCCAGATATTACCGATATCAAAGTCAAAGCATACCATGGTGAGGATTGATGAAATAAACATTGAGATTATGGTGATGCCGCCGACAACGGAAGCTGTGCCGAAGAATGTCTCAAAGTTTTTCCTTCTTGCGGCAAGTCCGACACCAAGGCCGATGGAGATGCTCGTTATGCTGTACGCGATCGAGTGGGGATTCCAAAACGCATATATTATATTTTCTGTGCAGCCGACGATCGCGCCGCTGATGGGACCGAGAACATAGGCGGCAAAAACCGTGCCAACGGAATCCAGCCACAACGGGAGCTGGAGACCGGTGGCGATCAGCCTTCCGGTAAAGTTGACGACAGCGCACCCGAGAACAACAAGTATTATTCTGAGCGGGCTGATCTTTTTCTTGTCATTATAGATCATATGGTATCCCTTTACGTGTTCTTTAAATGTTTAATCCGAAATTGCAAAATATAAAATTTCGAAATCACAACTGCTTTCAAGAGGTTATTTCTTATTATAATATTACATATGTCATTATACAATAAACAGGTGCAAAATATCAAGAATAAAAATGTGAACTTCATAGATTAAATACAATAAACTATTCAATACACAAAATGTGTATAACACAAAACCACGAAAAATATTTCTGTATCACGCATGGGTTGCGGATGTGCTAATATATAGGGGAAGTCTACTTGAAAGGAGACGTAATGAACAGGGAAGAACTCAGGAAGTTTTACGAAGAGAATATGTACGGGGTATGGCGTGAAGGTGAGGATGTTTCCTTCGAACTTCTCGGACCCGACAAGACCCCGGAGAGCAGCGAGAAATCTCCTTTCTTTTTTGAAGTACGCGGGGGAGATCTTGTGAAGGTGAACGTAGAAGCAAGGGGACGAAAGTCTTCCTTCGTTTTTCATGCTTTCCTGCCTGACCCGAAGAAGGTTTCGCATCCGCACGGGGCACCGTTTATCGTGTGCATGCATCCGATCATTCCTGTTGATTATGCGCTCTCAAAGGGATATGCTCTTCTTGTGCTCGACACGAGGGAGATCGCGTCCGACGACATCAAAAGGGAAGGTGCCTTTTACGATCTTTATCCGTATACGAGCGACCCCAACGAGCAGACCGGCGTCCTGATGGCATGGGCGTGGGGAGCCTCAAAAGTGCTCGACGCGGTAACGCAGGGGAATAAAACGGTCGGATACAAAGACCCCGTTGCAGACAAGGCAGCCGTCGGAAGTTTGGCAGACATTTTGGGCCTGGACCCGAAAGCCTCCATCGTCACGGGCGTATCGCGCTGGGGAAAGGCAACCGCGGTTTGCGGGGCATTTGACCATAGATTCAGGATGAGCGTTCCGACCTGCTCCGGAGCAGGCGGGCTTGCGCTCTATAATCATTTCTCCGAAGGGAAAACCTACGACCTTACGGGCGTGGGTGGTCCGAAGGAATATACATATACGAAGAACGAGCCGCTCGGCTGCCTTCAGTCCGATGCGGAAAGAGGCTGGTTCAACGACAGGTTCCTCGAGTATAAGGAGCCCAAAGATATCCCGATCGATCAGGAAAACCTGCTCATCCTCGCGATGGACAAGCAGAGGTATACGTTCGTCGTTGCGGCGTGCATGGGCGAGGACTGGGTGAACGCCCCGTCGATGTGGGAGTGCTACAGGAAGGCCGACGAAGCGTACAAAGCGGCAGGACTCGGCGACCACCTCGTCGTGCATTTTCATAAGGAAGGCCATGCGGTCCTCGAGGAGGACATGACGCTTATGATCGAATATTTTGATCACATGTATTTCGGGGCAGAAATGAAAACGCCCATGGAATCGCTGAAAACCACGGTTTTCGCATGAAAAGGGAGGTACATATGGAATATACAAGCATATCTGACGCAAATGTGATCACACGCAAATACATGGATTCAATCCTCATCGAGTCGAGATACATTGACTCTGTGACCGCAGATCTGACGACGGAGTTCTTTGGCGGGAAGTTCTCGTGTCCCGTTATGACACCGGCTTTTTCGCACCTCGGACAATACGCGGGGCGCGAGCTTACGGGTCTCGAAGAATATTCGATCGCCGCGAAGAACTGCAACATCCTCAATTTCTGTGGGATGATGGAGAACGATCTTTTTCAGAAGATAATCGATACCGGCGCGAAGACCGTCCGGATCGTGAAGCCTTATGCGGATAACGGCAAGGTACGCGATCAGTTCGCATATGCGGAAGCGGCGGGCGCATTTGCTGTCGGGATGGACATTGATCATATTTTCGGCGCAAACGGCTATGACAACGTCGTCGGCGAGGACATGACCTTCCAGACCTCCGACATGATCCGCTCGTACATCGAAAGCACGAAGTTGCCGTTTGTGATCAAGGGCGTGCTGAGCGTTGCTGACGCGGTAAAGAGCGCAGAGCTTGGCGCCAAAGCGATCATCGTGAGCCATCACCATGGGCGTGTGCCATATGCGGTGCCGCCGATGATGGTCCTTCCGGACATCAGCAGAGCGCTTATGGGCAAAGATGTGAAGATCATCGTCGATTGCGGGATCGGATCGGGCGCGGATGTTTTCAAGGCGCTCGCGCTTGGCGCAGATGCAGCCGCTATCGGGCGCTCGATGCTTCCTTCACTTGAAAAAGAAGGGGCTGCGGGCGTGGAGAAGTATGTCGGAAAGATCGCAAGTGAACTGCGCTACATCATGAGCAGCGCGGGTTTCGCGGCCGTATCAGACGTGGACAGCTCAGTGCTGAGATTTATGGCGCCCTAGGTATGGTACCCGACAACACAGACCAAGTGGAGAATTGGGCAAGGAAACGGCGCCGGCAAACGAAATAATTTTGTAAAAGAGGAAAGAAGAATGTCACAATACAAACACACGGTAAATTACTACGAAACAGACAAGATGGGCATCGTCCACCATTCGAACTATATCCGCTGGATGGAAGAGGCACGCGTCGACTTCCTCAATAAGATCGGATGGGGCTTCGACAAGCTCGAGTCGCTCGGGATGGTTTCGCCGGTGACTGCGGTGGAGTGCAAGTATAAGCTGCCCACACGCTTCCCCGAGGAAGTCTTTATTGATGCCCATGTAGAGGAATTCAGGGGTGTCAGGCTGAAACTAAAATACATCATGAAGAACAGCGAAGGTCAGGTTGTCTGCGAAGCAGCTTCAGAGCATTGCTTCCTTGATGCGAACGGAAGGGTGATCAAGATGGAGAGAGATTATCCGGAATTGTTCAAATTGCTGCAGCCTGAGGAATAACCGGTCGGAGAAGGTAGGCTCAAAAAGTCCCGATATGATCGGAATGTGGACGGAGAATGCAAAATACCCAAAATGAACAGATCCGGCCGGGGAAATGCAACTGCCTGATATGAGCAGATTGGGACGGAAAAAGCAAAATGACCTGATATGAACAGATCGGGGAGAAATAACAATTGCGGATGTAAAAAGAAAAGGGGAGACACAGCGTGGAAAAATATGACGTTACGGCACTTGGCGAATTACTTATAGATTTTACGGAAAATGGGAAAAGCGCGCAGGGGAATCCGCTTTTTGAGGCGAACCCGGGAGGGGCGCCCTGCAACGTGCTTGCCATGCTTTCGAAACTCGGAGACAAGACGGCGTTCATCGGAAAAGTCGGAGACGATTTCTTTGGTGAGCAGCTTCGGGAGGCAATCACGGAAGTAGGGATCGACGGTTCTCATTTGATGAAGGACGAGGTTCATACGACACTCGCACTTGTCCATAACAGGGCTGACGGGGACAGAGATTTTTCATTCTACAGGAACCCCGGCGCCGATATGATGCTCGCCGAAGACGAGATTCCCGAAGACCTCATCAGAAATTCCAAGATATTTCATTTCGGAACGCTTTCCATGACTCATGAGGGAGTGAGACGCGCCACAAAGAAGGCGCTTGATACAGCAAAAAAAGCAGGAATTCTTATATCGTTTGATCCCAACCTTCGGCCGCCTCTTTGGGACAGCCTTGAAACGGCAAGAGAGCAGGTCCTCTGCGGACTGGGCTTCTGCGATGTCCTCAAGATCTCAGACAACGAGATCGAGTGGCTTACGGGAGAGAAGGATTATACCGAGGGCGTAAAGTGGATCCGCTCACGTTACAATATCCCGCTCATCCTCGTTTCGATGGGTAGGGACGGAAGCCGCGCATATTTTGAGCCGTCGCCTCGTTCCGTAGGAATTATAGTTGAGCAGAAAGCCTTCCTGCAGAAGAATACAATAGATACGACAGGTGCGGGGGACACGTTCTTCGGTTGCGTCCTTCATTATCTGTGCAAATATGGATTTGAGCAATCCGGCGATCCTCAGCAGGAGGGCAACCACTCACTTACAAATTTAAATGAGGCATTGCTCGCGGAAATGCTTACTTTCGCAAATGCCGCCGCATCCCTTGTCACCACAAAAAAAGGTGCACTTCGCGTGATGCCGACGCCTGAAGAGATTATGAGTTTGATTCACTCTTGATATATAGGAGGATTTATGGAAAAGAAGTATCTGATAGATTCAAAG
>JAILPE010000101.1 GCA_024699645.1 Lachnospiraceae bacterium | reverse complement strand
AGAAATTTTTAAAGAAATTTCAAGGTTGTTTCATTATTCGATTATCAAGGTGCTCTTTGCATGCGTGAAACGCATGCGTTTCCTCGAGCCGGACTTCAACGAAGTACCAAGTTCTCTTTTGCTATTGCGCCGTTTTTTTGTCGCCCTTTGGCGCGTCAGCAAAAGCTATTATATCACCCGCCTTTTACCATGTCAACAACAATATTTGGTTTTTTAATGATAGTTTTTTCCGCTTGTTTTACGCTATTTTCGGACAATTATTACATCGTCTCCTCTTAATTCACCCATACTGTTATCCATGTCCAAACCCACAAAAAAGGAGCGGATGTCAAACCGCTCCTCCGCATCTATTCTGTTTTACAAACTCTTCAATACCTTTGGGCTTCTCCGTTTGCATAATCGTCAAACAGTTTCAGGCATTCATCTCTTCCGTGTTCCTCCATAAACGCAGGATCGGAACTGTTATTCCAGTTTTCATAAAACTTCTCGTCTCTGAAACCTATTTTATCAGTGTCATTTATATTACATCCATAATATACATGTGAAATATTCGCCCACAATATTCCACCAAGGCACATAGGGCAAGGCTGCGCTGTGGTATAAAGTTCGCACCCCGAAAGGTCGTGTGTTCCGAGATTAGCGCACGCATCCCTGATCGCTTCCATCTCTCCGTGACATGTGGGATCATGCTTTAACAACACTCTGTTATGACCTCTGCCTACAATTTTTCCTTCCTTAACTATCACACATCCGAACGGGCCACCGTGACCGTTTCGTATTCCTTCATAGGCTTCTTCAAGGGCCTTCTTCATAAAATCACTCATTCGAGCTCCTTTCCGGAACCAGCTTCTATAGCCTCATCCATAACTTCTGTCGGGTTCTCGCCTGTCTCTGTGCTTTCGTTTTCTTCCTGCTCTTGCTCTTCATCTTCCTCTGAACCGCGCATCAGAGTCCCCACAAACACCCTTCCCGGAACTGCTATCATATATCGGTCGCTGCTGTCGGTCGGAAAAATCGACTCTATCCTATACGGGATCGATGTTCTGATCTTTTCTTCACCATCACTGTCATAAATTATAAATGCTTCTCTGCAAACAACGAACAATTCGTTATTTTTGATCTTCATCTCATCAAAATCTATATTGGTTTTGGCGCTCGACAGAACATGTCCTTCTTTATCATATGTTCTGATCGCCAACCCGGTTCCGGCATCACGGGAAGCAATCGCAATCTTTTCATCGCAAACATCAATGCCTTCAATGCTGCCCTCATAATCTATACTTACAAGTTCTCCGGGGATTTCCCGGAATTCAAAAAGTCGAGCGCTGTATTCCGCGCATATACATACATGTTCACTGTCTACAAATACTATATACGGGATTATCTCGTCTTCGTAATTAAATGTCCCTACTATCTTATCGGAATAGTTTTGTCCGACATCTCCGAAATTATAGAATGTCACGCGGCAACTTTGTTCTTCTTCAATTACTATATAGGAAGTAACCAGTCTCTTTCCGTCCGGCGAGAGTGCAATGGCCATCGGAAATCCCATTGTCCTTACATCGGTTCTGATCTCAAGAAGCTTCTCCCCTTTGAAATCATACAGATATATGAAATCTTGTTCTCCGTCGTCACACAGATAGGCGCTTATACCGACTTCCGAAATACATGCCTCTCTTATCTGACCCGGCATTCTGAGGGATGTGACCGTTCCCGTATTATCTGTTACGCATGCATCTGTTCCGCCTCTGTCGGCAAAAACACATTTATCCCCGCAAGTATGTCCTATCGGATCTATAAAATCATACGATATATTCCAGATAGTACTCAGATCCTCATTATATCCTTCAGCTCCGTCCCTGTTATAAGCACAAAAGCCGTCTGCCGTTCCCATCACCTTTGAAGAAGAAAGGATCTCTCGTTCAGAGACAAGCTCTATTCTGTTATAGTCTCCCCGCGATTGGATCACCATTACTATTATGAGCGCCACTACCGAGATCACAAAAAAAGCACAGGCAATAACAGGACCCCGCCCGCGGCGGGGTCCTTGTTCGTTTTCTTGTTCATAATAGCGTTCATCAAATTGTCTCATGTTTTTTTCCGTTTCAAGATATTTCTTTGTCGCTTTTATGCACTGCATCGACTATTGCCGATCATTTACCCGTTTTTGCTTCTATCTGTTTCTTATATGCCTCAAGTGCCTCCGAGATATTGAGTGCTCCTCCGTTGTTTATTATCTCGATCAGTCCGTCGATTACGGTAACACTGAGATTCTCTTTTCCGAGATATGCTTCATAATTCTGCGATATATCCATCGTTATGGCGCTGATCTCGTCATCGGTTTCTTTTTGGATCCTTGTCGATTCTTCGCTCTGTTTCTTAAGAAGTTCTATATCATCGACATATTTCACACGTATCTCGTTAACAATATCGGGTTTTGTTGTTGACTCAAATGATGTAAGCGCCTGCTTTTTCTGCTCTACGATACCCTCGAGCGTATTTTCAAGCTCTCCGATACTCTGGTCAAAGCCTTCAAGTCCGTACCCGGTTTCGTCACGATCCTTACGAATACTGTTTGTTTTTGCTTTAATACTCTTTTTCGTCTCTTTGATCTGATCCCGGAGCGATGTTGCCTCTCTCAGAGCTTCAAGATGCTTATTGCGTACCTTCTTAAATATAAGAAGGAATGACAGCGCAAACAATACAAGCTCACACGCATACATCGCGATCAATATCCATATGTTTTCCATTCCGAACGCAAAGTAAATACCGATCGGAAGTCCTGCCAGGATAATAACAGTCAAAAGGATAAGCAGATAGTCGCTTATCGAACCGGGAAGGAAGAGAGCGAAGAAATATCTCGTATTAAAAATATGCCAGATATGATCCTTCGTAAAAGTTCCCTTGATCTCCTGCTTGATGCTTCTTATTTCTTCATGCTGATCGGCAGTCTCCGCTCCGATACGCTGTGAGACCTTTTCATCCTTGGTTTTATCTCTTCTGGCCTTTTCAGCTTTTATCCTGCTTCTCGTTTTATCGATCTCGCCGTCAAACGATTGCTCAAGCTCCTCGATCCTCTTAGAAACCGTCGACTCGATCTCCTTATCCATAGCCTTTTGCTTGGCGGTAATCTCTTTGTCGTACGTCTGCCTGAGTGTTGCCTGCTCCGCCGATGTTTTCTTCAGCGTATCAAGGTGCAACAAGCTCCCTCTTATCTCGCTTAAAACCTCAACTCCACCATTCAGGATATTCGAATCACCCATAAAACACTTCCTCCTCTCAGGAATTATCCTTCAGAATACTCATACTTTCTACAGTGCTTTCCGTCCTTCAAGTGCACGCAGCAACGTCACCTCGTCTATGTATTCGAGATCTCCGCCCACCGGGATCCCGCTCGCAATCCTTGTGACCTTAATACCTGCCGGCTTGATCAGCTTACTTATATACATTGCAGTAGCCTCACCTTCAAGGCTTGAATTTGTTGCGATGATAACTTCTTTTACGTCCCCTTGTAATCGTGTCATCAATTCTTTGAGTCTGATATCGGAAGGTCCTATACCGAGCATAGGAGAGATCGCACCCTGAAGCACATGATACACACCGTTATATTTTCCTGTCTTTTCATATGCCACAAGATCCCGGGTCGTCTCAACAACCATGATAGTCGACTTATCACGGGCGGGATTACTGCATATGGGGCAAATTTCCTTATCGGTAAGTGTAAAACACTCCTTGCAGTAACGTACATTCTCTCTTGCATCGGTGATCGTATCGGCAAGTGCCTTAACTCTTTCTTTCGGCATGTTCAGAATGTGAAACGCAAGACGTTGTGCCGATTTATTTCCAATCCCCGGAAGTCCGCCGAGTTGTTCTATCAGGCGGTCAATCCCTTCACTGTAATAGTTCATTTACGGATCTTCTCCTCTTAAAGAAGCAGTTTTTTCTTATCTGCCTGTCTGACACTACATTGAGTTAAAAGAGCCCCGGTATTCCTCCGCCGAGACCGCCAAGACCTCCGAGTCCGCCCGCAAGATCATTGAACATATCGTTCTTGCTCTCATCTACCTGACGAAGAGCTTCGTTTGTAGCCGCCATGATAAGATCCGAAAGCATCTCGATATCTTCGGGATCAACAACTTCCGGACTGATGCTGATGGAAGTCACTTCTCTTTTTCCCGATACCTTGACTTTTACCGCACCGCCGCCGGCCGATGCCTCGTATTCCTTCTCATCAAGCTCTTTCTGCTTTTCTTCCATCTGACGTTGCATTCTCTGAGCCTGCTTCATCAGGTTGTTCATGTTTCCGGGCATCGCTCCCCCGGGAAATCCGCCTCTCTTGGCCATATATATCCTCCTCTAAAGAAGCCCTTTCGCTTCTTTTATTATAATACTTATTCCTGAACTCGGGTTTATACAACCCCGATCGGTTTTAATTATTTCCTGTGTTGATCGGCACGCCCGCCGCAACAAGATCAGATATGTCCACTTTTTTCAGTGACTTGAATTTCTTTTCCTTCTCTATTCTGTATGTAACTTCAACGTTTAGATTCAAAATGTTTTTTACGGATTCTCTGACTCCTTCGCATAGGCGTTCTATAAATGCTTTTCCGCTTGATTCGCTGTGGAGTATGTCCTCCGATCCGTCCGGTGACTCCTTCTCACAGAAGTTGAGTACAAGCTTTCCGTCGGGTCCCGCTGTCGGAATAACACCTTTCAGTTCGGTATTAAAGATAGGTCCCTTCTTAACGTCTATGATCCTGTTCCACGCTTCCCCGATCTTCTTCATTTCCTCGTCGAGAACAGGGATTACCGTTTCTTCCTCTTCATCCTGCTCGTTCGCTTCGGCCGGTGCCGTATCCGGGCTTCGTACCTCTATGACAGCTCCCTGCAAGATCTGTGCAAGTTTTTCTTCAAGTTTGGCGATCCTTTGAACAAGCGCTTCATTGCTCGACTCCGTCTCGGGGACACACAGCTTGATGATCGCAACTTCCGTCAAAACCTTCTTCTGCGTGGCGAACCTGAGTTTCCCGGAAAGCTCAGAAAGGATTTTTATATATCTGATAATCGTATCTACCGAATAATACTGTGCCTCGTTTTTTAAAAGTTCTATCTGTTCGGCCGAGTATTCAAGGACTCTCTCGGGTCCGGGCGTAGTCTTTGCGATAAGTACATTCCTGATGTATGTTGTAAATTCAGTGACAAATCTCGCGGGATCTTTACCCTCTGTCATAGCCTCATCAAAGACACCGAGTGCTCCGGCAACCTCACCCTTAACAATGTATCTGAGAAGCCCCGCATATGTTTCGTTGTCAAGTCCGCCAAGGATCTCAAGCACCTTGTCGTACGTAAGGTCCTGTCCGAGATAAAACGCGATACACTGATCGAGAAGGCTCTCAGCGTCTCGCATCGAACCGTCGGCAACCCTTGCAACATACTGAAGTGCCTTATCTTCAAAGCCAATACCTTCGGACTTAAGTATCTCGCCAAGATGCCGGGCGATCGTTTCAACGCTTATGCGCCTAAAATCATAGCGCTGGCATCTTGATAAAATGGTGATCGGGATTTTGTGTACTTCGGTCGTTGCCAGGATGAAGATCACATATGACGGAGGCTCTTCAAGCGTTTTGAGGAGTGCATTAAAAGCGCCCGTCGAAAGCATATGAACCTCATCGATGATATACACTCTGTACTTACCTTCGGAAGGCGAGTACTTGATCTCATCGACTATCTGTCTGACACTGTCAACACCGTTATTTGAAGCCGCATCGATCTCGATAACGTTCATAAAGCTTCCGTCTTCGATACTCTTGCAGATCTTACACTGCCCGCAGGGACTTCCGTCCACAGGCGATTCACAGTTGACTGCTTTTGCAAATATCTTCGCAACGGATGTCTTTCCTGTACCTCTTGTACCGCAGAAAAGGTAAGCATGACCAACACGACCCGTCCTGAGCTGATTCTTTAGGGTCGTAACTATATGATCCTGCCCTTTGACTTCATCAAAGGCAGATGGTCTGTACTTTCTGTATAGTGCAAGGTATGACATGTCTATTCCCGCATTTCGTCTTTACTGTTATATGCTTTGTCTCGGAGAAAGCTCAAAATTGCCGCCTTTCGAGACTTAAACACCTACAGAGAAAATTATAATAGAACAGTCCTTTTTTTTCAAGCAGACTCTGTACATGGGCACTGTTCGAGTTACAATTTGTTATTTTTTTCTTTTCGACATTATGATAGAATTCTGAAAGATGATTTATGAAAGGAGATCCTTCCCGTGCGAATCTGGGTCAGACTTTTTAAAGAAAACCACCTTATCCGTGATACCGTCATAGAAGACACCCGAAATGTATCACGTACGAAAAAAGTAACCTCCTCTTTGGAATCTGCATGTCACGAATTTGATCTCGCGGTTCCGACATGGCTCGATCTGAACATACGCGATTTCCAAAATCATTCAAGAACGAGATTCGGCCCGGACAGCTTTCACGAGGAAATTACTTTCGATTTTATGGACTTTAGGGTTATAGAAGAAGATTGATCCCTTCTCCGATAACCACGATCGTTCAGATAAGCGACGAAAAACGGAAAAACTGATCAAACGATCTGAGGAGTTTAAAATCTCCCTTGCTGCTGAGAACGCCGGACATAAAGGCACCCTGGATCGTCTGCTTTCCTCTTACGATCTTATTGACCACTTCTCTCGTGGTTTTTGCTTCTACATCAGGAGCTGCCGCTTCGCCATAATACACTCTGATATCATCATTTTTGATCTCTATCACAAGAGTTCTGTTCGTGTCCGTCATTTCTATTGAAAAGACAGCCTCAACTTCTTCTCCCGTTTTGAGGAAGCTTTCTTTGATCTCTTTTATAAACTCCTGCTTGGACTCATCTTTTCCCGTATCAAGTATATTTCTGTATTTTTGCGAAAGAAGTTCAACATCCTTCTTTTGTTTCTGAACGTAAGAATCGTTAGAGACATATTCCGAAAGTTGTTCACTCTCTTGCGGCGTAAGTCCCGCTGCGGGAGCCTTTGAAAATCTTCCGGGTTCCGTATGTGCACTCGATTTAAACACAGGTGCTCCCTGATGAACGATCCTGTAAATATCTTCTCCCTTTTTTTCAATAAGACTCAATACCTGAGGATCGGTTTCAAAATCGGTTTGATCGTCAACATAAGCGCAAATGCCCTCGCATACCCTTCCGCCAAGGAGCTCCCAAGCCCTCGTGAGCATACACTGTGCTTCTCTCTCTCCTCCGGCTGTTGAGATCACCACGGGAAACATATAGATCTTACTGAGAATATTTCGGTCAGCATAAAGCCAGCATGCATCAAGGAATTGCTGCATAAGACCGCCGATCCCGAGCCACTCGACACTTGTCACGAGAATAACAGCATCCGCTTCTTTCAGGGTATTGACCAGCATGGCAATACCGCTTTTGCTCTCATAGAGATTATACCTTTCAACACGAACACGAACATCATCCAAAACACCCGTGATCTTGTCCATCACGTAAAGTGCGGGGTCCTCGAGCAAACCTCTTCCGCCGTAATAAATGTTAATCTTCATTGCATATCTCCTAATGACAAGTCTCTCTTATGTGTAACACGGAAACACTACAAAACATTTTAACACAACGGCGATTTAGTGTCTATTTATCTATCCCAAATGATTAACATAATATGATACGCTTCCAAACGATATTTCATCACCTTCTCTTATTGCAAACGACATATTTGGTGCAAGTTTATGTCCGTTTATGAAGGTTCCGTTTATCGTATTGAGATCTTCCACGGTAAATCCCCCATCATAATTCCTATTGAATCTCAGATGCTGTCGGCTTACCCCTCCGGCTTCAACCACAAGATCGCACGAAGCCTTATCTTTTCCGATCACGCACGGAAATTTGTCCGTACAGAGTCCCGGCATTCCGTCAGATACAAGCATCAGACTGTCTTGTGTTCCGTTCCCGATCATAAGTATCGTTTCGTTATCATCCTCTTCCTCGAGCCTTCCTCTGTCGGAGAGCAATTTACACACAGGACGGACCGAGCGGATCATCAACGTTATATAGATCACTGTTGCAGCGATCAATATCGGAAACCATAAAGGTATTCCGGCTGCTTTTTGTGAAAGCTTTTCTATCCTTCCCGAAAAAACGGCGATGACAAGTGCAACATAAACCCCTGTACAGGCTACGACCGTTACCCTAACCTGTCTCTCCGCATAATACCAAAAATCAGCGACCCAACGAAACGGATTTCTTTTTTCTTTTAAATACTCCGGTCCGTCATCAGGATATTTTGAGGGATTCGACAACACTCTTCCCCCATCTTCACATTCGGATTCCGCAGGCGCCGGACTGTCGGCTTTTATCTCTTGCTCTATGCAGGTATGAATCTTTTCACAGTCCTTTTCCTCGCTGTTTTCAGCGAAGGTATCACCAAAACCGTCAACAAGCTCTTTGATCTGCCGCAGCGAACATCCGTCTCTCAATTTCATGTAGAGCCCGTACGCACTTTGAACCGCAGATGCATCGTTATAGTCTATCGTATCCAGACAATACTCCATAAGACCCGCAAGCCGTGTTTTCAGATCCTGACCGAATCCCGGACAATATACCATCTTCAGTTCTTTTTTCTTTTTGTCAAAGAAAATCGTTCCCGGTTCAACCACATAATCCTCTTCCTTAAGCAGATACGCTTCACCGGCTTCAACTATATCCGAAAGGCCCCTTGCCATAACCTTTATCGTTTCAAACCCGAGCTTTCTTTCGGCTTCTTCTTCAAGCGACGACAGACCCTCTATATCATACTCATAAGTCTTTCTTCCGTTGATCCGCCTTATCACAAAAGGAATATGCCCCGGGATCTCATTTTCCAGCATCATTTGTTCCCTAAAATCGGTCTGTGGCCTTTCACCGCCCGTTAAACGATTTTCTCCGCTCTTCCCATCGAACGACAAGATCAGCCTTTGTAATCCGAGTTCCCGTTTTTTCTCAATTTCCATTGCTCCGTCTCCATCCCGTTGCATAACCTTTGACCTTCGTGTATACACTTTTTCCGACCGACAGATATCTTGCTTTTTCAATTCTGTTATCCGCTTTTATATGCCTGACCGTCGGCTTTCCCGTCATCGTTTCCACGATTTCTCCGGGCATAAAATTCTCGACAATATCAGCCGCTATCCGATATTCGACAACCATATCTCCATAATCTCCGTAACATCTTGATACGACGCTGTTGCAAAGAGGATATCCGGTCAGCCTTTTTCGGGCCGAATCATAAAAGCGAACATTGTCCGTCTCCCCGGTATCACGATAATCGCGTTCTTCTTCGAGCAACAATCTGTCACTGTCACACGTAATACTCACCCTTCCAAACATGTAAAACGACAGACAGATGACCGCCAAAACGAGACAAATAACGATCGGGAAAACAAATGCCGCTTCAACGCTCATATAAGCATTTTTCAATCTCTCGTCCTTCATTCAGACCTTCTCTCTTATCATTACTGCCGGGATCACCCGACAACCGTAAACATCACAAGTGTATAGGCTGCCAACAGAAATGGCACAAAAGGCACACTTCCTTTTAAAGCTATCCTTTTGAATATCAGTAATACAGCTATGACTGCCGCTGACAAAACAAACGCAACGGCAGCAAGACTCACAACATACGAAAATCCCAATGCCGTGCCCAGATACATAAGGATAATTCCGTCGGCTTTTCCGAATCTGTCACCCGAAATGAACGATACCGCGAGAAAAAAAGCACCTACCGCAATACCTCCGACTGTATCGGCGATCGTAATGCTCCCCATTCCGATCCTCAGAAGGAATGCCGGAAGTATCCCAAGAGCAAGGAACCATCTGTGAATATATCCGCTCCTTATATCTCTAAATGCCGCTGCCGTCAGATATATCCCCATCAAACCCGTTCCTACCACTATCATCCGCATTCCTCCTCGCAAAACATACTCCTTAGTCCGATATGACCGTCGCTTCCCTCGCAGCACAACGTTTACATAGTCTGTATCCCTTCTCAAGCGCCTCGCTTTTCTTGATTTTACTGACAGTCCTTTTCAGTGTCGAACAATCCTTTTTATAGTGATATCTGTCTCCGTTATTCGTCACGTATACTACTCCGGGAGGGTCTCCGCGGGCACATTTCTCACATGGTTTATACTTTCCTCCGCTGTCATTTCTGGCTGATTCGAGCGAGCCGAAGATCATCTCTCTCCGGGATATTTTGATTGAAGAACAATCCGTGCATGTGTGATACACACTACCCGTCTCTGTTATGTATACATATTCCGGATCGCTGTCTTCCTCTTCTTCGGAAGCCTCTTCCGCCTCAGCCAGGATCATCGGAACTTCATGGCCGTTAAAATATCTGTACGTTACAACATGTTTCACCGGTATCCCGAACAGTTCTCCCATAAACGGAAACGGAACCTGCAGTGTATAGCTGCACTCGACCCTTATGGTATCATTGCTGAACAATTCGGAACCTGTAAACGACAATCCCCAAGTTCCATATTTGACCAATTCGAAAACATCGTCATCCAATACCTCTCTTACCGCTGTTCCTATGACAGTTTCATCGACGATCTTTCCGGCAATCCCCTCAACATCCGGAAACAACTCATCCGCAACATCGGCAACCCCTCCGTATGAAGAGATTCTCCTTGCCGCAGTAAAGATCGCATGTTCAACTTCATATTCCGCTCCTATAAATTTAAATATGCTGATAAGCGATAAAACGGCGAAAAGAAAAATCGGAAACACGATAGACGCCTCGACCGTCAACGATCCGCTCAATAAGTTGTTCCACTTTTCGGGTCTGCCTGTCTGTTCCTGATGTTTGTTCGCTTTGAACTGACTGGTGTGAGATGTTTTCAGCTGTTCCTTTAGAGTGTGTGTATTCATTGTTATCCGGCCCCTCCATGGCCCGGGAGTTCTCATCAGGGACAGACAGGCAGACCCGACCTCCGTTATCCGTCTTATATTTTTATCTGTATTTTTACCCCGGCTATCAGTAGTCAACGCTGTCACTTCTGATAAAACCGTAACCCTCCGGAGTTTTGATATCCGAAAACAAACCGTCAAATATTCCGATATATCTTGATGGGCAGGTAAATTTCATACTTGTATCAAACCCGGTAATACAATTTGAGATCAGGAAATTATCATCATAAGCCCATCTCATGTTTTCTTCGATCATGTCTAACGCTCTCAGACTCAACTCTTCAACGGGTCTCGACAACATGAATAAAAACAGATAATCTCCATATCCAAGGTAAACACTCGATTCTTTGAAAAGCTTTACTTTTTCTTTGATTCCGTCAGGAGTTATCGCAGAAATATCAAAACTTTCGATGCAATAACTCGACTCGGTCGTAAGGACCGATACCTTTTTCCCGGATATTATCGCCGCTGTTTCTACGATTGCCTGTTCTACACTCCAGGCAAACATGATCATGTACTTGACGATCGCGGTCAGGAAGGGAAGCCCCGCAAATCCCACAAGCGCCGATGCGATCTTTGCTGCTCTTGTATGGATCGCGGATGCAGTCAGAACATAAGCCGCCGACGTCATCATCCTCACGAGCATGATCTTGGAAGCGGCATCCGCCAGATTTTCCGGGTCGGATCTGTTTCCGTAAAGAATGTATTCCTGCTCATAAGCAAGTGCGCTTTTTGCAGATGTAACCCTGTCAATGTTATCTCCAAAATGTTCCCGAATATAAAGGATCAACAACAGCTTATCCCATATATCACTTTTATCCTTCTCAAGTACCCCTCCCGAACCGCTCATGGCGCGCGTAATATCCGATCCCAGAAAGCTTTCCGCACCCGATTCTTTTTTAAGCTCCTCCTCAAGCAGTTTTTGTACGTCGATCGATCCCTCAGCTTCATCATCCAGATAGTCTGATGGTCTGTTTCTTACCTTCAGTCGCTTTTCGGAAATATCTCTGCCGTCGGTCAGCAATCCCAAAAAGCCCTTTGCCCACAACCTTTGCACGCCGTCGGAAAGCTCACACAGCATCCTGTCCGGTTTTATCTCACTGTAATCAAACACCAATTTGTCATAACTGAAATCTGATATTTTTTTTCTGACCGAATCAATCCTGACCTGCCAGTTTCGGATATCACTGCCCGACACCTCTCTTAATACTGCGTTTGCGATCTCTCCGCTTAAAAAAGCTTCCGATTCTATCCCTGATAGTACACTGACATCTGTCTTGAGTGTTTCATGCATAGACGCAAAATCCGGTGCCGATCCGTCCATCCCCGTGTATCTTTTCATCTTTTTCAGGGATAACAACATTGATTCATATGTTTCTTTGCTAAGGATTCCCTTACTTTTTTCCAGTAACCCGGAAAACGCATCGATCATGGGTCGCGTTTTCTGAGCCACATCGTAATCCTCCTCGATCAGTTGAACCGCTTCACGGGACTCAAGCAGGCATCCGCTCACTCTCCTCATCAGTTCATCGGTGTGAACGCCGGCACTCATAACAAGGTCATTTATGCTTTCGTTTAATTCTTTTATCTTTTTCGTTACTTCCGAGATCTTATCGCCAAATTCTCCGGCTTCTTCCGAAAGCCGTGCGATCTCTGCCTTAAGTTCCTTAATTTCCGGTCTTTCCTCATCCGTTCCTTTAGTTTTTGTACTTTCACCTTCTGTACCTTCGGTTTCTGTGCTTTCAGCTTCGCTCAGCCTCTCATATATAGCACTTATTTCTTTATTCAATGCTTCCAGTCCGGCCAAAAGAACATTCCGTTCTTTCTTCAATTCATCTCTTTCATCCGCCACAGGAATTGCCATCTCAAACAGTTGATCTGCATTATCCGCATATGCAAAAGGATTGAAATATTTATCTTCCAAAAGGGTCCAAATATCCGGATTATTTATTCCTGCGTTGATCGGATTTATCTCCTTCGTCATAAACGACTTCACGAACAATTCATGGATTTCTCCCACCGTTGCACCGTTACACACAGCCCCGTCAATCTTCTCCATAAGCAAAAGTGTATTTTGATCGATCCTTGCGAGTTCCTCCTCGATCTCCATCTGACGTTCAAACACCTTGTATACTTCACCTTCTTTCGAAAGAACCCCGAATCTTTCGAGAACGGCACTTATCGTATCGACTGCAGCACAATATTTTTCGTATTCGATTGCCTGCTTCATAAAGACACTTCCGTCTTTTGTCAGCAGCGGCCTTGTTGACGAGATTTCGCAATCAGCCACTCTAAGCCCAAACGAACTCTCACCCGCATATCCGGTCATAACATTCTCCATTTCCCGAATGTCTGCCGTTTTGCCTCCAAAACCCGCATCAATCGCAAACAGACTGTAGTTTTCATATAGCGGTCGATAATACTCTCCCATTATCGATTCTACGCATGTAGTAAGCTGCATATCGGCAACTGTCGCGGCCGCGCTTCTTCTCGCTCCCTCAAGCAAAGTAAGCACAAGTGACATGATAAGAAGGAAGGTAAATGAAAGGAAAACCGTAACCGCCCCTTTTTCCTTCATATGTTCACTATCTCATCTGTTTTTTCCGCAATCGTTCCGAATGCTTTGGAAACAAGTAATGTAATCTCATCCCGGAAAATTATCACGAGTGCAACGATCACGATTATGATCAAAACGATCTCTACCACACCGAACGCTCTGTTGTCTTTCATGAATTTTTTTACAGTATTCATACCTTCATCCCTTTCTTTTCAGATACCCATCCCCATAAACGCGGGTACCACAATAATTGCAATCACTATGATCAACATCCCCATCATGGGCAGTAAAAGTTTTGTTGATGTTTCTTCCCCTTTTTTTCTGACCGCTTCAAATCTTGCCGCATAAGCGTCACGTGATTCAAGATCAAGCATGGTGAGGATTTCTCTGCTTCCTCTTCTTAAATTTCTTGCGAGCATTGCGGACAGACGCTTATAGCAGAGAACTCCCGTTCTGTTTCCGAAACTCTCATATACTGCCGCCTCACTTCTCCCAAGTTCCAATTCCCGAAGGGAAAAGATCATTTCCTCATAGGCAAACCTCTTTCCCAAATGTGGCTTTGCCGCAACGTAATCTGTACAGATCCTTTTCCATGCCCCCGAACACGTCATTCCCGCTGTAAGCAAAAGAATCAATTTTGAAATGATCTCGGGATAATCCCTTTCCATCTGTTCTCTGCGTTTTTTCCCTTCTTCGCGCATTGAGGATTTTGCTCTCACTGCAAGCATAACGGCTGACACTATCCCCAGCAGTCCAACTACGATCGGTCTTGTATCAAACGGTTCTTTCCACTCAAGCCTCTCATCACCCGCTGTGTTCGGAAGGTATATCTTCTCCGATGCAGGATCTTTTTGGTCAGCTTCCCTGATCACATCGTTTAAAACCCCGATCCTTTTCTGCGATTCATCTGTCTTTTTCTCCGGGGGCGGCACAACAGTCACCCAAACAGGTATTCTTCTGGAATGGTCAAAATAGTGTAACGTAGCATATAATGTGACCGTTTCCGAATCAGGAGGAACGACCCGAAGCCTTCCCGTACCGGAAAAGAAGCCATCTTTATCAGCTTCCCACGTAACAAGCACTTTCGTTCCTTCGACTTTTGTTTTCAGATCAAGCGAAGAGGTTACCTGTGAAAGCGAAGGATTATCTCCCGCAATATTCCTTAGCAGCAAATCCTCCGCTAAATCAAACACTTTCGGGATATTATCCGCTTTTACCTCACGCTCCGTTACAAGAACCTGTACCTTTTCAGATCCACCTCCTTCAACCGAAACCTCAAGTTCATATGATCGGTCACCTTCTCCCGCACCGGATCTGGCCAAAGTGTTATCTTCTCCCAATACGGCCTTATCCGCGACAACGATCACAGCACATATAAATAACGTCACGAGGATGATCAAGATCATCCTTGAGATCATAAGCGTTCCTTTTTCTCTGACACTCCTTTGAGGATCTTCATTGACATACAGCTTTCCGACAAGCTCTTTATGTACAAATATCTCCCCGAAACCCTTCGACTCTATTCGGTCGTATATCTTTTCCGAGATCTTTGACAAAAGCTTCATATTCGAATCCTCACTATCTTTCCGGCAAGAAAGCTCATTGCAATATAAGCTGTGAGCATCAAACTCATAAAGAGAAACCCCTTTATGTTACCGTACAGCATACTGAGCATATCCGGAGAGCTTATTCTCAGATAAATGAGCATCAAATACGGAATAATACGCATTATGTCGCTTTCGAATTTTTTAGATGCCATAACGGTTCTTAATTCTCTGGCTACCTCGTTTTTTGTCCTTATGATATTTGAGGTCTCCCTTATTATCGAAATGATATTGCCCCCGGTCCTCTTTGCTGTCGCAAACACATCCGCAAAGCTTCTTATATCCTCCAAATCCGTTCTGTTCGCAAGGCCCAGAAATGCCTCCTCTATACGGATATTATTTGCTGTCTGTGAGCCGATAAATCGAAGCTCTTTCATCATCATACTATCTTTGCCGTGAGTCATTTCCATATCACGGTACGTTTGCATGATCGCATTTTCTATCGATATGCCTCCTTCAAGAACACCGGCAAGACAGGCGATCGCTTCCGAAAAGTCCTGACTGAGATCAAACTTCTTTTTTTCAACTATTCCTGCTTTTGATACTTTGATATAAAGATGTCCGAAGGGCAGAAAAAACAGAGCTGTAAGAATGTTGTCATAAAAAAGTATTGCTGTTACTATCGCAAAAAGAATTCCTTTTAATACCATGATCGCAGTCTCTTTTTGTGATAAACTGTAGCCTTCATAAACCGGCACTTTTGAGTTTTGCTGTCCTGATAAGTGCGTTCTGCGTCCTTTGAAGGTTGCCGGTAACACGTCCCCCATCTTCACCTTCCTCGTTAAATATATAGAGCAGGTTAAGGATTATCTCATCCCCTTCACATCCCGCAACTTCCGTTATCTCAAGAACTCTTCTGCTTCTGTCCCTGAATCTTCCGAGCTGGATGATAATGTCTATAGCCGAAGCGATCTGTCTTCTGACTGCCTTTAGCGGAATATCCGTTCCTCCCAACAACACCATCGTCTCCAATCGGGACAAAGCATCTGTTGTAGAATTCGCATGCCCCGTACTCATCCCGCAATGCCCCGTGTTAAGGGCTTGCAGCATATCAATACACGCACCGTCTCTGACTTCTCCGACTATTATCCTGTCAGGTCTCATTCTCAACGATGTCTTTATCAGATCTCTTATTGTGATCTCGTTTTTCCCCTCTACATTTGCATTTCTGACTTCAAGACTGACAAGATTCGGTATTTCCCTTAGCTGTAGTTCTGCAGAATCCTCAATGGTG
>JAILPE010000039.1 GCA_024699645.1 Lachnospiraceae bacterium | reverse complement strand
CCACTTTTTTCTCGATTTTTCCGCTTGAATGCGTAAAATACGTCCAATAGCAAGATTGACTCTTATTTTGGACCAAAACCCTCAAATTTTGTGGTCCACAGAGGACATTCTTTTTGTATTGGACGTAATTTTGTTGAACTGTCGTTTACTATCGTCAACTATCGCTTGTTATCGCGGAAAATTGCTTGTTGTCGTCAACTATCGCTTGTTATTGCTTGTTATCACTTACGCTCGAGGAAGAATCCCACTATTCCTCATCACAAATCTTTTTATATGTTCCGGGCGACGGTAGTGTAATCTTCTTACTCTTCCACCCCACAAATCTTCCGGCAGTCGCGGAAGCTTCTTACTCTTCCATATCACAAATCTTTTTATATGTTTCAGGCCTGCGGTCGCGGAAGATTCCCCACCCGAGCCGGTCATTTTCAATGGCGTCAAAATCAAAGCTTGCGCAGAGGATCTCCTCTTCATCTCTTCCGGCCGAGGCAATGATTTCGCCGGTGTGGTCGGTGATGAAGGAGCTTCCGTAGAAACAAAGAGCTGACTTCTGGCCTGCATTCTCATCGCATGGCTCAACTTTTTCAAGCCCTATGCGATTTGCGGCCACGACAGGGATGATGTTTGCTGCCGAATGTCCCTGCATCGTGCGCCTCCAATGTCCCGAAGAATCCACGTTGAGTATCGGCTCACTTCCGATAGCAGTCGGATAAAGAAGTATCTGAGCGCCCATAAGCGTCATGCAACGGGCTGTCTCCGGAAACCACTGATCCCAGCAGATTCCGACTCCGATTCTTCCGTACTTTGTGTTCCAAACCTTAAATCCCGTGTTTCCGGGGGTAAAATAGAATTTTTCCTGATAGAAATGATCATCGGGGATGTGCGTCTTGCGGTAAACTCCGAGGATCGAGCCATCGGCGTCGATCATGGCAATCGAATTGTACATGACGTTTCCGTCCTTCTCATAGAAGCTCACCGGAATAACCGCCGAAAGTTCCTTTGCAAGTGCCGAGAAGCGCTTGACTGCCGGGTTATTAAGTGTCTCGGTCGCATAGGCGTAATACTCGTATCTGCGCTCCTGACAAAAATACGGTCTTTCAAAAAGTTCGGGCAGAAGAATGATCTCCGCTCCCTGTGTTGCCGCCTTGCGAACCGCTTCTTCCGCATGCGCAATGTTCTGCGCGGGATTCGCGCTCATTTTCATCTGTATTGCCGCAACTTTTGTCTCACTCATAATTTTCCCTTTCCTGCCTTCCCCGATCTCTCGGCCTCATTTACAGCCTCTCGATCTCTGCTTTCCTGCCTTCCCCGATACCCGGCCGTATTTATGTCCTGTCGATTACTTCTCCCGTTCACTCCCGGCCGCATATATCATCTAGCCCATGCCTCAGTCCGAGATATCCACATCAGGAGCGGCAATTACCATATATCCCGGATATGCCTCCCTGATCTCGTCGCATATAATGCGAATGCCTTCTGAAGGCTTGATGTCAAAGCTCAGCACCGCATCGAAGCGCATCATCTTCTCCTCAATATCAACGTAGAAGCCGTGTATCGAAATAGCCCATTCATGCGCCGTAACTCTGCTGCGCACGTCATCGCGTATTTTAGCGGCTTCATCGCTGCCCGTATTAAAAGAATAAACGCCGACAGCAGTCAGGATCACGCCTGTCTCCCTGTACACCTTTGCCTCAAGCCTACGGGTAAGGCGGTCCATTTGCTCAACCGTCGTGTTGTCGGGGAGCTCAACGTGGATCGACGCAAAGTTGCGTTCGGGGCCGTAGTTGTAAATAACGAGGTCATAGGCGCCGCGCACGCCCTCCTCTTCCTTTACCAGTTGCTTGATCTTAAGCGTCATCTCTTTATCGGCGCGCATGCCGAGTATTTCGTTTAACGTCTCAATCATCATCTCAATTCCGGATTTGATGATGAAAACCGAGATCGCAGCGCCTATCCATGCTTCGAGCGACAATCCCGTCAACAGGAAGATTATTGCACACACAAGAACCGATGCCGAAAGAATAGCGTCGAACATCGCATCCGAGCCGGAGGCTATAAGCGCTCCCGAGCTGACTTTTTGGCCCTGTGACTTAACAAATTTTCCGAGGATGATCTTAACGACAACCGCCACCGCAATGATTATGAGCGAAACCATTCCGTACTCGGGCTCAACAGGGCTTATGATCTTCTTGACCGATTCGACGGCCGACGTAATACCTGCATAAAGTACGATTCCCGCAACGATCATCGCGCTCAGATACTCGATACGCCCATAGCCGAACGGGTGCTTTCTGTCGGGACTCTTCCCCGCAAGCTTCGTTCCCACGATCGTTATGATTGACGAAAGCGCATCCGAGAGGTTGTTTACGGCATCAAGGATTACCGCGATCGAATTTGAAATAAGCCCGACCACCGCTTTAAATGCCGCAAGAAATACATTCGTGATTATTCCTGTTATACTTGTCCTAACGATTATCTTATCTCTGTTCATGTATTTCCTCCTGTGTAATTAATATAATGTACGCTATTTTGTGCTCCCTCACACGCGGCGGCTCTGCTTCTTCTTACCATGCACCGGGCGCTTATCCGCAGGCACACTCTATCTTTCCCGCGCCGGACGCTTATCCGCAGGCACCCTCTATCTTTTTCGAGCGGGGATCTGCTGTGTGATGCAGTGAATGTTTCCGCCCCCGAGCAGGATCACCCGGGCATCAACGCCTATGACCTCTCGCCCCGGGAATGCCTCTGCGAGCACTTTTCCCGCATATTCATCACTCTGCCTGTTATTTTCTCCGAAGCGGGGATATATCACTGCTCCGTTTGAGATATAAAAATTCACATAGCTTGCGGCGAGCCTTTCTCCCGCTTCACGGGTGTCCTCGCCCTCTTCGAAAACGTATCCCTCAAGATCCTTCTCTGTAATTACCACCGGTTCCTCAGGGAATGGAAGCTTCCTGATCTTAAGGCTCCTTCCGCGTGAATCACGTTCGGAAGAAAGAATTCCGAAGGCTTTCCGGCAGCTCTCATAATTCGGATCATTTTCGTTATCGGTCCAGGCGAGAAGTACCTCACCGGGCGCCGAGAAACAGCAAAAATTGTCTACATGGCCGTTAGTTTCGTCATTATAAACGCCTGTCGGAAGCCAGATGATCTTCTCCGCTCCGAGAGTTTTCCTGAGTACGTCTTCAATTTCTTCGTTAGAAAGTTTCGGATTTCGGCCGGGGCTCAGTAAGCATTCTTCGGTGGTTATAAGCGTTCCCTCACCGTCGACATGGATCGAGCCGCCTTCAAGGATGAAATCCCTCATGTCTATCCTTGCGTCGCCGAGGACCTCGCAGAGTTTTTCGGCCACGAGCGCATCTCTGTCGTAGTGCGCGTAGAGGCCGTCATACTCGCCGCCCCAAGCGTTGAATCCCCAGTCGATGCCGCGTCTATGAGCGCATAT
>JAILPE010000111.1 GCA_024699645.1 Lachnospiraceae bacterium | reverse complement strand
CGCTCGTTAACCGTGGGATCGTCGTTATAGAAAACGTCCGAAGAAACAATGTTTCCGACCTTTACAGGAATGTTCTTCTCTTCCGCAGACTTAACGGCACGTGAAAGCAGATCCCAGCTTGCTACAGGTGCAAAGGTTCCGGGAAGATTAAAATTGGCCGCGTAATTCGAGTCCGTACAAGCGCCCATGGCGATGATGACATCGCGTACGTGGAGGTCGTCGGCATATGCGCCGGCAGAGCCGATACGGATGATGTTGTCAACATCGTAGAAATTAAAGAGCTCGTAGGTGTAGATACCGACGGAGGGCATGCCCATACCGCCGCCCATAACCGATACCTCGCGACCCTTATAGGTTCCCGTGAAGCCGAGCATGTTTCTTACAGTGTTGAAACACTTTACGTTCTCAAGGTAAGTTTCGGCAATATACTTTGCCCTCAAAGGATCGCCGGGCATAAGCACTGTTTTTGCGATATCACCTTTTTTTGCGTTGTTGTGAGCTGTAGGTACTGACATGTTGTTTCCTCCTAAAATATATATTCGCTTTCTCGTAACAAGGTCTTCCTTTGTAACTTCATAAGGCTGTATATTTACTTTCCCGGGAAAAGGTCTTCCTTTGTAACCTCGTGAGGCTTGTTGTTTTCATCAAAAAGGAATACGGGGAGATGCGGCTGTGCCGATTCAAGCGGGCCGCGTCTTTCGGGCGCGATAAGGGGCGTAAATCCCTTTCCCGACTTTATGGCATCCACATAATCTTGGATCGACTCGAGCGGCTTTTCAAATACCATGCCTGCCGTAGTTCTCTCAAGCACTGCTTTATCATGTATATCCGATCCCGATGTCATCGTGATCCCGCGATCCTTACAGAAATTATATGCAAGGATGTCCTGCTCGGGAGGATTTCCGAAATTACTTGCTTCCATCGCATCACACTGGAAGGGGTGAAGGTTGACGTTTCTGATGTAGTTCCTCTCTCTGAAGGGATGGCACTGAACCACAGCGCCGCCTCCCTCGTGTACCATCTCAAGCATATCCTTCTGCGAGCACCTGAGTACATCATGATGATTTATAAGCCACTCTTTATCGAGGCCGTAAACAAGATATTCATCGTTGTTAAAGTTCTCTTCCCATCCGAAAAAAACTTTGAATCCCTGCTTATCGCCTTCCGCCTTAGCTGCCTCGTAGCCTTTGCAGAACTCTTCGACAAATAACGGCCAGGGAAGATTCCTGTCTATCCCGGTGTTGCCGTAAAAGAAGTGATCTGTCACTATTATACCATCATATCCCGCTTCTTTAAAAGCCGAAATATACTCCTGTCCGGGCGTTATCCCGCATTTGCTGGACTGCGCCGTATGAAGATGTACCTCATACTTGTATCCGTTCACTGCTTCCATCACATTTTCCTTTCTTCGTTAAATTTCCTTTATCAATCGGAAATAAAGCTGTTTTCTACCGTGATCCTGCAATCGATCTTCCGGTTCTGTTTTTTGATCGTGTTTTCAAGTTCAAGCGCAAGCTCTCTCTTGGCTAAATCCGAAACGGAATAAGGAACCACAACATCAAATACAAGAAGTGTTCTCTCCTCGTTTCTCATGATCCTGAAATCATGGATCGTCGCCTCGGGTTCGAATTCTTTGAGCAGCTTCGTCATATCTTTGCGAAGTACCGCTGCCTCCTCGTCGTTCGGATTGACAGGGTCTGCGTGGATAACAAGACATATCTCAAGTTCTCTGAGAATATCCTCTTCTATCCTTTCAACCGTCTCGTGTATCTTGTTCATTCCGAGGCTCTCGTTGAACTCGACATGGATAGATGCCATGCGCTTGTTGTGGCCGTAGCTGTGCACAAGCAGGTCATGTGACCCCACAACTCCCTCATAAGACTCCACCTTGCCCGTAATAAGATTATAAAGTTCGCGTGGGATTGCCTCACCGATGAGCGGCTCGATCGTATCCTTTGCGACATCGATGCCGGCGATAAATATCATGATGCTGACTCCGCATCCGACCCATCCGTCGATATCGAGATCAAACAGCTTAAACACGATCATGGACACAAGCGCCGCGCCCGTGATAAAAACATCTCCCATCGCATCCTTCGAGGTCGCCATGCAAACCTGCGAATCGACTTTCTTTCCGATCCTTCTGTAAAAGAACGAAAGCCATAATTTAAGCAGCATTGATGCGGCCAGAAGTATAACGCTTATCCACGAAAACTGCAGCTCTCCGCCCTCAAATATTCTTCGCGCGCCATCCTTAAAGCAGGTGATAGCCACTTCAAGGATAAGAAATGCCACGACCAGTGCCGCAATATATTCATAACGCCCATGCCCAAAAGGGTGCTCTTTATCGGCCGGCTTTGAAGAAAGCTTTATGCCGACAAGACTCACCACGGCTGACGATGCATCAGATAAGTTATTAAAGCCGTCGGCTACGATAGCGACCGAACCGACAAGCGCTCCCAATATTATTTTGGAAACTGAAAGAAATACGTTGCAAACAACCCCCACAACGGAAGCGAATACACCGTATTTCTCGCGTATCTGCGCAGTTACCTTTTTACCGATGTACCTGTGCAGAAAAATCCTCTCTAATATCATCTCCTATCCCTTCTTTCCGGGGCTTTCATGTGCCCCCGCATTGAAGGGAGCGGTCCCCTTTTATCAGTGGTGGAACAATCTCATTCCGGTGAATGCCATTACCATTCCGAATTCGTCGCACTTTGCGATCACGTTGTCGTCGCGGACCGATCCTCCGGGTTGTGCCACATAACTTACACCGCTCTTCTTCGCACGTTCGATGTTATCTCCGAAGGGGAAGAACGCATCGCTGCCGAGTGCCACCCCTTTGATCGTATCGAGGTATGCCCTCTTTTCCGCCTGTGTAAGCGGAGCGGGCTGTTTTGTAAAGTACTGCTGCCATGACGAATCTCCCGCTACATCTTCACCTTCTCCGGTGATGTACTGGTCGATCACGTTGTCACGGTCGGGACGGGCAAGCGTCGAGATGAAAGGAAGATCGAGTATCCTGTCCCATCTTCTCAGAAGGAAATTGTCCGCCTTATTGCCCGCAAGTCTTGTACAATGTACACGGGACTGCTGGCCTGCGCCGACACCGATCGCCTGGCCTTCATAGGCGTAGCAAACGGAATTCGACTGTGTATATTTGAGTGTGATGAGGGAAATGATAAGATCCTTAACCGCACTCTCGGGAAGTTCCTTATTCTTCGTCACGATATTGGTAAGCAGCGACTTGTCGATCTTGAAGTTGTTGCGTCCCTGCTCGAACGTGATACCGTAAACCTGCTTCTTTTCCTGAACCTCGGGAACGTATGAGGGATCGATCTTTATGATGTTGTAGCCGCCTTTACGCTTAGCCTTAAGTAATTCAAGCGCTTCATCCGTGTAGCCGGGAGCTATGATACCGTCGGAAACCTCGCGCTTGATGATCTTTGCGGTTGTTGCATCGCAAACATCCGAAAGTGCAATGAAATCGCCGAATGACGACATTCTGTCGGTTCCGCGGGCACGCGCATATGCGCACGCGAGAGGTGACTCGTCGAGACCTTCGATATCATCTACGAAACATGCTCTTTTGAGCTTGTCGTCAAGCTTCTGTCCGATCGCAGCGGATGTGGGAGAAACATGTTTGAACGATGTTGCAGCAACGCATCCTGTTGCTTCCTTGATTTCTTTTACAAGCTGCCATCCGTTGAATGCATCAAGGAAATTGATGTATCCGGGGCGACCGTTCATGATCTCGATCGGAAGTTCCGAACCGTTTTCCATGTAGATTTTGGCCGGCTTCTGATTAGGATTGCATCCGTACTTAAGCTCTAATTCTTTCATTATTTTCTCCCTTGCCGGATTACCCGGCATCTTCCTTTCTGTGCTCTGTTCTTATATTACTTTTTAGGCGTTAACGCCTATATATCCCTGTTAAAGTTGCTTTTCTGCATGCCAAGGCACTGCTCTTATTTGTTCTTAGCTGCGGTGCTGCTTTTACCTGTTTTCCGAGACACTGCCCTTATTTGTTCTTTGCTGCGACACTGCTCTTATTAGTTCTTGTTAAGGATCCTTGTCTGTGTCTTGCCTGTTGCAAGGTCGTCATATCTTACATAAAGCGAAACCTTGTTTTCAGAGTCGAGGCTGTTCCAGATCTTATCAGTGAACTCATCGATATCGTTCGGGATCGCGGTGCGCTCAGGCTCACCCCGGAATGTGGGGATCGGATTGCCGTCATGCTCATAAGTATGAAGGAAATGTCCCGTTCCCGCAAGTGCCGGATAAGAATAATTATATCGGCTGCATGCAGATCCCTCTGCGTCAGCGCTCTTGAGGATATTCATTTTGTAAGAGAATGATCCTCCCTTAAAAGTGATCATACCGCTGATACGAGGTGTGAAGTTGGGTGCATCGGGCTCAAACTCGCGGCTCTCAAGTGCGATTTCAAAGCTCTTGCCTGCTGCAAGTCCGTCATAAACGGTGTCTGTCTGATCCCCGTTTGTAACGATAAGGTTTTCTCCGTACTTTCTTACGGGAGAATAGATAACAAGGCTCGGATCCGAAAGCTTTGAAGGATCAAATGCATGAATGATTATACCATCTTTTGTCTCTTCAAACACCCTGTTTCTCGAATTAACACTTCTTCCCATGATGAAATATGCACTGACAGCACTCTTGCCGTCTGCGCTCTTGCCAATGATAATGCCGCGGCCGGGATATGTGTTTCCCTTAACAACTTCACTAAAATCTCTTACTTCGTAGATATCCATACTTCCTCCTCTGTCAAACACTTCACAGAAGCATTTGTCTCATATCGGTTTCTCTTTTTCTGCCTCATATGCGGTTTCTCTCGTTTCGCGCAAAGCAGACATCAGTAAACCGCTTCGCTGCTTGTTCATGAATGCAGGAACACTATAACATATTATTACATTTTACGGTCTGTATCAATAATTTCCGTTCTTTTATTCTCTTTTGTTCCGGATCGTTTTCCGTTCTTTTATTCTCTTTTGTTCCGGATCGTTTTCCGCTCCGCTTAGTTTTCTTTTGCCTTGGCTTCACAGTAAATGCATCTGTAGGTGCGTGTCTTCGGATCGGTGAGCTTGAAGATGTGCGGAAGCTCCTGCTCCGTTGACGTAATGCATCTGGGATTCTTGCATTTTATAAGATTTGTCACCATCTTGGGAAGCTCGATATGCTTCTTTCCGACGATCTCATTGTCCTTTATGATATTAACGGTGATGTTGGGGTCTATAAACCCGAGAACATCAAGATCGACATCGAGAACCTCATCGACCTTTATTATATCCTTTTTCCCCATTTTGTGGCTGTTAACATTTTTAATGAGTGCCACGGAGCTCTCAAGGTCTCCGAGATGAAGCGCATTGTATAGTTCCATGCCCTTTCCTGCCTCAATGTGGTCAATAACAAGTCCGTTTGTAATACCGTCTATATTCATTTGAGCCTCCTCATTTATGCCTTATTACTGCTCCCACGGATATGCCTGTGGGTTTTGTTTACTAAGTACTCGTTCATGATTTTCAGAATAACGGTTTATTCGGTTCCCCGCTCGTTCCCGGGGAGCCATCGCAGTCTTTTTATGCCGACATCATTCAATCCCCAGCATCTTGAGTATCAGTGCCATACGAATGAACTTGCCGTAACGGACCTGCTTGAAATATGCCGCTCTGTCGTCATCATCCACATCAACCGAGATCTCGTTAACTCTCGGAAGCGGATGCATGACGGTGAGGTCTTTTTTTGCTCCGGCAAGCTTCTCGCGTGTCAGAATGTAGCTGTCCTTGAGTCTTATATAATCTTCCTCGTTGAAGAAACGTTCACGCTGAACTCTTGTCATATAGAGGATATCGAGTCCGGGAAGCGCGCCTAAAAGGTCGGTCGTTTCTTCGTAAGGAATGTTGTTCTTCAGGAGATAATCATCCACGACATAACTCGGAAGCATCAGTTCCTTAGGTGATATGAACACAAACTTGATCCCGGTGTATCTCGACATCGCCTCGATAAGTGAATGAACGGTACGGCCGAACTTAAGGTCGCCGCACAGACCGATCGTCATGTCCGTGAATCTTCCCTTCTCCATATTTATGGTCAAGAGGTCCGTAAGTGTCTGGGTGGGATGATTGTGGCCGCCGTCACCCGCATTGATAACGGGGATCCCCGCATGCATTGATGCAACGAGCGGAGCGCCTTCCTTCGGGTGTCTCATCGCTATGATATCTGCATAACATCCGACTGTCCTTACGGTATCGGCTACACTTTCGCCCTTTGCAGCGGAACTGTTGTTAGCTCCGGAGAAGCCGATAACGTAACCGCCAAGATCGAGCATAGCACTCTCAAAGCTGAGTCTCGTTCGTGTCGAGGGCTCGAAGAAAAGCGTAGCAAGCTTCTTGTAGCGGCACTTTTCGCGATAAGCGTCGGGGTTTGCGATGATATCCTTCGCTTTTTCGACCAGTTCGTCGATCTCTTCAACAGAAAGATCGAGTATATCTATCAGATTTTTCATCAATTTGTCCTCTCTTCCCCGATATCAACCAAGCGAATTACGGAATGCGATAAGGCTTTCGATGTCCTCTTCCTTGATATAGTTGAGTGCGGCTGCCCGCTTTGCTATCATGTCAAAGTCCGTAAGGCTGTGGTTCTCAGCATTTGCAGCCTTCAGATTGTCGAAGCCCTTCTTTAAATTGTATGTAAAGATGCTTGCGATACCGAGCACATCGGCGCCTGCTTCGCGAAGCGCCTCAACTACCTCTATGCAGCTTCCGCCGGTGGAAATGAGGTCCTCGATAACCACGACTTTTGCGCCTTTTTCGAGTTTTCCCTCGATGCGGTTTCCGCGTCCGTGCTCCTTGTTGCCCGAGCGCACATAACCCATGGGGAGGTTCATTAGGTGTCCAATGATCGCTGCATGGGGAATTCCTGATGTACTCGTTCCCATAAGGACTTCACATTCGGGATAGTATTCCTTGATAAGCTCTACGAAGCCTTCCTCGATTGTCGTTCTGACCTCGGGTGCCGTGAGCGTAAGTCTGTTATCGCAGTACACCGGGCTCTTTATACCGCTTGCCCATGTAAAGGGGTCGTCGGGTCTAAAGAACACCGCCTTGATGGACAAAAGGCCGTCCGATACTTTTGCGCTTCTCTCTTCATGTGTCATAGTGTAGTCCTCCCTGTATGCTTAGTTTGTTAACTTTTTCAATGCTTATTCGATCAATCTGTCAAATGCAGTCTGCTTATTTTACTGCCTGTTTGCATGCCGTTTTGGTTTTCTGTTGTGATTGCGGTTTTGATTCCGTCCCGGAATCCCTTTAGAGTTTCTCCCGGCCTATTATCCTACGAATCCATTCACGCATCTCTCATATGCGGCAACAGGGTCTTCTGCCTGAGTGATGGGACGTCCGACTACGATATAGTCCGATCCGATCTCGCGTGCCTTCTCGGGAGTTGTGATCCTGCGCTGATCATCACCCGCGCTGTCGGCGAATCTGACACCGGGCGTTACCGTCACAAATTCTTTTCCGAGCTTTTCTTTGACCATTCCTGCTTCAAGAGGCGAGCACACGATACCGTCGAGTCCCGCTTCCTTTGTGTTCTGCGCGTACTTAAGAACCGTCTCCTCAAGAGTTGCGTTTATGAGCAGCTCGTTTCTCATTCTTTCTTCATCTGTTGAAGTAAGCTGTGTTACTGCAATGAGTAGCGCGCGTGTTCCGTCGGGCCTTGTGAGACCTTCGAGTGCCGCTTCCATCATTGCCTTGGTGCCGGCCGCGTGAAGGTTTGTCATATCGACGTCAAGCCCCGAAAGCACCTTCATTGTCTTTTTTACGGTATTGGGGATATCGTGAAGCTTGAGGTCAAGGAATATCTTATGTCCCGCTGCCTTGATCCTTTTCACGATGTCCGGTCCCGCCGAGTAGTAAAGCTCCATTCCGATCTTTACAAACGGCTTCCTGCCCTTGAACTTTCCAAGGAACTCCATCGTCTCGTCCGCACTCGAAAAATCACATGCGATGATCACATCTCTTTCACTCATTATATTCTCCCTTCGTGTTTGTATTCTTTTCTGTCACTGACACCCACACTATTCCTAAACCTCTCTAAAATCTTATTTACGTTTTTTCGAGAAAATCCATGTCAACAGTCCGGATGTTCCGTATGTAAAATGCCCGGTGATAACAAGCCGCCGGCTCAATTATTGTGAGCTCTTCCTATTATGTCTGTCAGTTTCTCAATTCCGAGTTCTTCACAAAGCTTCGGAAGTTCTTCAATGATCTTCGGGCAGACGTAGGGGTCGACGAGATTTGCCGCGCCTACCTGAACCGCCGCAGCACCCGCATACATAAGCTCTATTACGTCGCGCGCAGTGCTCACACCACCCATGCCTATGATCGGTATCTTTACCGCATCGTAAACCTGGTAGACCATCCTCACCGCAAGCGGGAAGATGCAGGGACCCGACATTCCGCCCGTCTTGTTTGCAAGAATGTGGCGACCTGTTTTGATATCTATCCTCATGCCCATAAGCGTGTTTATGAGCGATAACCCGTCCGCACCGGCCTCTTCGCAGGCCTTTGCGATCTCCGTGATGTCGGTCACGTTAGGTGAGAGCTTCATATAGACAGGCTTCGTTGTCACAGCTTTGACCGCGCGTGTGACCTCTGCCGCAGCTTTTGCGGAAGTTCCGAAAGCCATTCCGCCGTCATGGACGTTGGGGCAGCTGATGTTTACCTCAATGATCCCTACCTGATCTTCCTTGTCGATCCTCTCGCAGTTATAGACATACTCGTCGATTGAGAAGCCGCTGATATTCGCAACAACAGGCTTTTTGAAGATCTTTTTAAGCTCCGGAAGCTCGTGCGCGATCACATCGTCGATGCCGGGGTTCGCGAGTCCCACGGAATTGAGCATTCCTCCCGTACACTCCGCGATGCGGGGTGTGGGGTTCCCGAAACGCTTCTCGCGTGTCGTTCCTTTAAAGGAAAAGCTCCCCAAAACGTTTATGTCATAAAGCTCTTTAAATTCCTCGCCGAACCCGAATGTTCCGCTGGCGGGGATTATGGGATTGTCGAGCCTCAGACCCGAGAGCTCGACTGAAATATCTGCCTTTTTTCCATCTGTTAAACTCATGTTTTCTTCCTCTCAAATCTCTTCAAGCACTTCATCCGCCGGGAACACAGGCCCGTCGGCACAGACCTTTTTAAATCCCTTCGTAGTTTTTACGCTGCATCCTACGCAAGCTCCGAAGCCGCAGCCCATGCG
>JAILPE010000081.1 GCA_024699645.1 Lachnospiraceae bacterium | reverse complement strand
TGACGTTTTGAAGAGCGAGAATAAGGCTGATGTCCTTGGAGACGGCACTGTGAGTTTTGATGAAAACAATGACGTGTTGACTCTTAATGGGGCTACGATCACAAAAGCTTATACAAAAGAGGCTTTTGCCGAGAACCCCCGACTTTATTTCTCCGGTGAGCTGACCATATATCTTCGCGGCAAAAATAAGCTCGTCGGCGGTACGACTACGGTTATGGGCCAAGCGCTGAGCGACAACACTCTTTTTGGCGATGGCAAATTAACGGTTACGGCGGAAAAAAATGCTACGCTTGAAATCACCGGCATGGTCAGTATGACGGAATACGCGCAAAAAAGCGGCACCGTTACAATCGTGCTTTCAAATAATCATTCCAAGATAACCAAATGGGGCATGTATCTCAATAAAGCGTTGCATGTTGAAGGCGGGACTCTTGAGGTATCAAGCACGGGCAACAATCAAGGCGGGGCCATAAGCGTTGACAAAAGTAAAAATGAATTCAATATCGCTAAAGGAGCAAAGCTTAGTGAGGGCGATAAAACGCCCGGTTCGTCCGTCAATTCATTAACTGTCAAGAAAGGCCTGACCTGTAATACGAAAAACTATGTCAAGATTGTCCTGCCGGATATAGAACACGAGAGTGCAGGGGAGCCCGATGTGACGGCTGTGCCTTCGCGGCCCACGATCAGGCTTGGAGAGAACGAAGACTCTGAGTCGATCAAGGTCACAATCTCGAAAACCGAGAATGCTTCGGGCTATTATATTTACGTAAAGGGGCCCGAGGACGCCAAATACAAGAGGGTAAAGAAGCTGAAAAAAGACGGCTCAAAGATCCGCAGCTATACTCTTAAAGGTCTTGCTCCGGGAACATACGCAGTCAAAGTAAAAGCCTATTTGAATACAGACAGCAAAGTGTACAAAAGCAAGTACAGTAAGGTTAAAACTATCTCGATAGGGTGAATCGGGAAAGCGGAAAGTCAAAATAAAACAGGCGGATAGACACAACATGGAAATCAAAGGATACACATACGGCTATGGGGCCGTTAGAGGGATATACAGTAGCGAGCGTGCGGTAAGAAGCCGGGAAGCGCTTATGAAAACGGGGATCAACTGGGTCTGCCTTGCCTTTTCGGTGAAGCAGAAGACTTATTCTTCCACCGAGATCTACTTCGATTACAGGAAATCGGTGCCCGATCTTGAGGTGATTTCTACCATCGAGCACTTTAAAAAGAATGGCGTGAAGGTCTGCCTTAAGCCCATGATCGACACGGAGGACGGCGTTTGGCGGGCGCAGATCGATTTCCCGGATTATACCGTGTTTGAAGAGGACAAGTACTGGAAGAAGTGGTTCGAGTACTACAAGGCCTTCATGCTGCATTACGCGCAGATCGCTGAGTACACCGGGTGCGAAATGCTCTGCCTGGGGTGCGAGATGCTCGGAACCGAAAGAAAAGAGGCCTACTGGAGAGATCTCATCGCTGCTGTACGTAACGCTTATGCCGGAAAGCTTACGTACAACACCAATCACGGACACGAAGATGAAGCCGCCTGGTACGACGCCATCGACTACATCGGGACATCCGCGTACTACAGAGTTGCCCGGGAAGGTGGTGCTTCCGCCGCAGAAATGAAGGCGGAATGGGAGAAGGTGGCCGTTAAGCTTGAAGAACTCTCTAAGCGAAAGAACAAACCCATTCTTTTTATGGAAGTGGGGTGCAGGAGCGCGAGGGGCTGCGCATCGATGCCATGGGATTTTATGCACAAAGAGCTGCCACATGACGAGGATGAGCAGGCCAACTTTTATGAATCATGCCTTTCAACCTTCACGGACAAACCCTGGTTTGCCGGACTTTTCTGGTGGGACTGGAGCTGCGTGATCTACGATACCCGCGAAGAAGCTGCAAAAGACAACGGATTTAATACACATCTGAAAAAGGCAGAGGAAGTGGTCAGGAAGTACTATTCCTGATCACGACCTCTGCCTTCGCACTGTTTGAAGTTATTTTACTCTATCTTCGTACTGCCTGCAGTAACTCTTTTACTCTATCTTCGCACTGCCCGGAGTTATTCTACTTTGCCTTCTTGGCCTTTGTGGAAGCTTTAAGGGTGTTACTGAACTGACCGACAAACACCTTATCGACTACCGCGCGGACCTTGAAATCATAGGCGGTTCCGGCCTTAAGCCTCTTGACCGTAAAGCTGTTTTTATTTGAGGTCCCGAGGAGCTTGTTGTCAGCGCTGTAGATCTCGTAAAACTCGGCATCCGATACCTTTGTCCATTTGAGGGTGATCGAAGTGGTCTTGGTCTTTTTGGCCTTGAGACCTGTTACCTTGTCTACCGCATAATCATATTTTGTGTCTTTGTCCAAAGCATCACAGTGCAACTTCATTCTGATGAGAATCCTGGACTTATCTGTAAAAGTATCTGCTACGTCAAATGCAACAATTCGTTGTCCGTCGCTGAGCCATACGGCATTTGCCATGTAACCTTCATTGTCAAACTTCTTTTCACTCGGATCATCGATCGCTGCCTCAACGACGATCAGGAAAGGTTCGTACTCGCCCGTCTTTAAGTGGATGGCCGTTGCGGTATCGGTCACTTCTTGCGAAAAATGGGTCAAAATTGAAACAAAACCGCCCCATTTCCCCTTTGCGTTCAAGTCTCTTTTGGGATTTGAGATATCAGGTGCAGGGAGTTCGTCCGGGATCTCAATATTCTGGTCGGTAGTCTTTCCGAAGGTAGTAGTATCGGACCAGTCTGAAAAATAAAACTGTATTCCCGCATCGTAATCATCGAGTAATTCATATTGGATGCAGTACCGGTATCTTACTTTGAAAGTATGGTTCTTAAGGTCAAATTTCTCGTTCTTAACTGCTTGCTTGAGTAGCTTTCCTTCGGATGCCGGACCTGCATCCATCAGAGTCTTGTTGATGGTATTGTCAGTAGTGGCATTACCGAGGCTTTCGTAAAATGTGAACCCGTCGGCATAAGCGTCATGCTCCATTTTGTCCCAGCTCTTTTTATACTGCCATTCCCCGTCGTCTACCGAAATATCAAACTGAGCGCTTGTATCTAACGAGAGGATGCCGTATTTAACCTCGAATTCTTTATAATAACCGTCATATATGTCATTTTGAAACTCGACCTCATCGGTGCATTCTTCATAGTCTCTGACAAGCTTTAAGACATCATCGTTCTGCTTGATTATAGCCGAGATCCAGGTTGTATCGCTCTCGTCAATATCGATGATCGGCTTGTTCGGCTTGACCTTTTCAAACCCCTTCGGGAAATACTCCGCCATAACGTCTTCAGCCGCCTTTACCCACGTGGTTCCTGCGGGAGCCGCAAATACGAGTGCAAGGACAATTAAAGCTAATAACCCTAAAATACGTTTTTTCATGCTTTACCTCCAAAACAAAAACAACTGTTTACAAACAACAAAAATACAAAAATATTATACTATATAATGTATTGTTGTACAAGGTTTAGCAAACACCTATGATATCTTGTTGAAAACGGAAGTCAAAGAGAGTATAATCGTTTTATCAGCTTGCCCCCAAAAAGTCCGACGAATTGGCAGATTCAAAGTTTAAACCGAAAGACGGAGCGGTTAAGGTTGAAATTGCCGTAAGAAAGTTCATAATGAGATTGAAAAGACGGTTGCAGAGGGAACGGTATTCATTAAATATTTGATTAAGGTTGGAAATATATGGCGAAGATTATTGTCGGAATGTCGGGCGGCGTGGACAGCGCCGTTACCGCATATCTTTTAAAGGCGGCGGGACATGACTGCATAGGCGTTACGCTCAAGATTTGGGGATCGGAAGAAAATGCCGAAAGCAAATGTTGTGAGATCGATGACGCGCAGCGAGTTGCGCAGTTTCTTGATATTCCTTACTATGTTCAGCACTGCGTTTGTGATTTTAAAGGCGCGGTGGTCGAGCCTTTTATTGATTCATATTTAAACGGTGAAACGCCCAACCCCTGCATTGAATGCAATCGCCGGATAAAATGGGCTAAGATGATCGAAGCGGCGAAGGTTTACGGTGCCGATTATGTCGCTACGGGCCACTATGCGAACATAGTGAAGCTTGAAAACGGCCGCTACACCGTAAAAAACGCGCTTTATGCGGCAAAGGATCAGACATACATGCTCTGCAGACTCACGCAGGAACAGCTCGCTATGACGCTTATGCCTCTCGGCGGGATGTCCAAGGATGAGGTCCGCGCTATTGCTCAAAAAGTGGGTATTCCTGTGGCGAGCAAGCCCGATTCGCAGGATATCTGTTTTGTGACAAACGACGGTTATGCCGATTTTATTATGGATCACGCGGGTGAACGCGCACCCGGCGAGGGCGATTTCATCGATGAGGACGGACGTGTACTCGGGCGGCACAAGGGCATAATCCACTACACGGTGGGGCAGCGCAAAGGACTTGGGATTTCGATGGGCGAGCCTGTCTACGTAAAAGAGATAAGACCCGAAACCAACGAAGTGGTTTTATCGTCAAACGGATCATTGTTCTCGACGACTGTGACCTGCGATAATGCCGATTATATGGGCATTTTACCTCCCAAACCCGGTGAAAAGATACCGTGTAAGGCGAAGATCAGGTATCGGCATACACCGGAAAGGGCGGTTCTTGAAGTCCTTGAGGAAAAACGTGTCAGACTTGTTTTTGAAAGTCCCGTAAGGGCTGCAACGCCGGGGCAGTCGGTTGTCTTCTACGATGATGACGGCTGCGTTATCGGCAGCGCGGTGATCGTAAAAGCGTAAATAAAACGCATAAATAAAAGCGTAAGTAAAAGCGTAAATAAAAGCACAAATAACAACAAATAAAAAAACCGGATCAGTAAAATTCGGTTTTTGTTTTTTTTTTGAGGAGTTTGGGGTCGAAAGGTACTCTATATGTGTGGAAGTCCTTTTTTGAGATGACTTGCCGCCGGTTACAGAGGAAGGCGGCCCTATTAAAAAAGAAAGGACGGGTTGAAAAACAACACAGGAGGTAAAGTGTAGAGTATGGTTGCCAAGAACCTTGAATCGAACCAAACCTACTATATCCGGGTTCGTGCTTTCATGGCTCTCGGTTCGGAAAATGTTTATACCGACTGGAGCGACACCCGCTCGGCAGACACAACTGAATGACCCCTTGGGAAATCCGGGGATGGCCCGCTCGGGGGCGCCACCAAGGAAGCACAAAAACCTCTTCAGAAATGAAGAGGTTTTTTGCATGCCTTTAGGAACTTTATAATTTCTTTAAAGTTTCTAAAGTACTATTTTAATACTTTAATGTAGAATGTGTCTTAAGAAAAACCGAAAGGGGTAATAAGACATGGAATTGGTACTGCAAGCGGAATCTCTCACAAAACGTTATGACAGGAACATAGTTGTGGACAGCGTTTCTATGCGTATCGAGCAAGGTGATATCTACGGGTTGATCGGGAGAAACGGAGCCGGCAAAACAACGTTTATGAAGATGATCGGGGGGCTTGCGACCCCGACTTCGGGATCATATGCGTTTTACGGTGAAAAGGACAATTATAAGACTTTGTCGAGGATAGGGTGCTTTATTGAGAGCCCTGCGCTTTATCCGGACCTGACAGTGGCTGAAAATATGCTGTTTTATAACAAGCTTCTCGGGATCACCGATCCGAAGAACATAGACGAGATACTTGAGCACGTCGGCCTTATCGATGAAAAAAAGAAGAAAACGAAGAAGCTTTCTTTGGGTATGAAGCAACGTCTCGGGATCGGAATTGCGCTTGTGGGCTGTCCCGATATGCTGATACTCGATGAGCCGATCAATGGCCTTGATCCGACGGGTATTGTTGAGATCAGGAATCTGCTCCTCACACTGAACAGGGAAAAAGGGGTTACGCTTCTTATTTCGTCCCATATCCTGGGTGAGCTTGAGCGAATGGCAACAAGGTTCGGAATTATCGACAGAGGTGTGCTCGTCGATGAGCTGTCAAACAAGGAGTTGCAGGAAAAGACACGAAGGGCGGTCGGGATCGAAGGACTCGACCCGAGGCAGGTCACTGTTACGCTTGAAGAGATGAAAATTAAGGACTACAAGGTGCTTGACGGCGGGAGAGTTGTGGCATACTGCGACACGGGCATCGCCGGGAAAATAAACCGCGCACTGGCTGAAAAAGGGCTTTATGCCTCCGGTATAGGCGTTGTGGGGCAGGATCTTGAGTCATACTTTATCGAGAAAATGGGAGGAGGCAGTCAAAATGCATAACGTGATCTCCGCACAGCTATACAAATGTTTTAAAACGAAGGTTTTTTATATAATGCTCATTATAGCCGTTATATGCACGGCTACCGACGTGGTCATAGTGTCTACGACGCTGCAGAGCAAAGAAACTGAAGTGATCAATGGATTTTTATCCATGTATGACGCACTCAGCGGCGGCCTGTTCCTGATTTTCGTCGGGATATATGCGGCGATTGCTTATTCGTCGGATTATTCGTCAAAGAGCATACGCCAGATCATCGGAAAAGGAACAAAACGCACGGTGTATACGCTCGGGATGCTGGTGACGGTAACTGCGGTCTCGCTCATTATCGTCGCAGCTGCTTACGCGTCAGGCTTCATCAAGGGAACAATTTTTGGAAGCGGTGTCGGAAGCTTCAATGCAGCGATGATGATAAAGTTCGTGATTGCGGTACTTGTCTTTACGTTTATGTATGTGGCATATACCGGTCTTATCGCTAACCTGACGAGAAAAACAACATATACGCTGCTTTTTACCATCTTCACACCCCCGTTGCTTCAAATGGTCATGATAATCATTAAGGCCGTCAGCAAACAAGACGTGTTAATGCTCGACCCTATCTCGATGATGGACAAGGCAGTCACAGTCGGAACTCCGAACGGAGAGTATCTGACCGCCGTAATCATATATTTTTGTGCTGGCATTATATTCACATATATGAGTATAATAGTAGCCAAGAAGAAAGATTTATGACCGGACCGGGGCGCGACCCTGTACGGGACGAAAGCGTGGATACTTATAATGGCCAAAATACTGGTAGTTGAAGACAATATCGAGATTCATGAAATGGAAAAAGAGCTCCTTACGAAGAGCGGGTACAGTGTTGTATCCGCTTTTTCGGGTACGGAGGCCCTTCTTGTCCTCGATAAAGTGCAAGTCGACCTTATCGTGCTAGACCTCATGTTGCCCGGCATGGCGGGTGATGAAGTGCTCGAAAAGGTGAGGTCGCTATACGGAACGGCGGTTTTGTGCGTTACCGCGGTGGATTCGGTGGAGTCAAAAGTGAAGCTTCTGAAACTCGGGGCGGACGACTATTTGGTAAAACCGTTTAACTACGAAGAGTTTCTGGTAAGGATCGAAGCGCTTCTGCGCCGCGTGGGAAAAGCGGGAGCAGGCGTACAGGGCGGTATAGGCGTATCCGGCAAAAGCGCGCAGGGCATCGGGACGTCTCAGACCCTTTGTTTCCGTGATATAGAGCTTTCTCCCGCAAAACGCGAGGTAAAGGTGGGAGGCAGTTCTGTCGAGCTGACCCGAAAGGAGTACGAGATATTGGAACTCATGATGAGGTCGCCGGGGAAGGTCTTTACGCGCGAGAATATTTTTGAAACGGTGTGGGGAGAGGACGCATTCCCGGAGGACAATTCGGTTAACGTCCATGTCGGAAACCTTCGCAAAAAGCTTGCGTCAGCGGGCGGCAAGGGTGATTATATAAAAACCGTATGGGGTATCGGTTTTAAGATGTCAGAGGAGTCATAATGAATATAATCATTGTTATTCTTTCCGTAGTATGTGTCCTGCTGCTCGTGTGGCTTATAAGAATTAGGATCGCAGTGCGTGACCTGGCGGGACAGAACCAAGAAATGTCCGCGACAGATACGAACCGTCTCCTTCGCAACAGTGCGGGAATCAAAATGTTTGATCCGCTGATCAATTCATTCAACGAAAACCTTAAAGAACAGCGCGAAAAAACGCTGAAAGCTGAGAAAATGAACCGCGAGATCAGGGAAAGCCTCACCGAGATTTCACATGACCTGCGGACCCCGTTAACTGCCGCGAGCGGATACACGGGGATGCTTAAAAATATGAAGCTCACGGAAGAAGAGAAGAATCGTTATATCGAAGTGATTGAAGAACGATTTGAAACATCGAGGAATCTGGTGGATCAGCTCTTTTTCTACACCCGTATGGAATCGGGCGCAGCGGAGCTTCAAAGCGAAGATGTGGACATCAGAAGAATTCTGACCGATGTGCTCGCGCTTTACTACCCGGATTTTGAAAAGAAAAAATTTGATATGGACATCGATATAGACGAGAGGCCGATTATCGTAAAAGGCGACAGGGATGCGTTTAAACGCATATTCTCAAACATTGTCTTAAACGGCCTCAAGCACGGCGAGGGAGATTTCAAACTCAGTCTTAAGGCGGACGACGTACACGGGGTTTGTCGCTTCACTTTCAGTAACCTTGCAACAAATATCACGCAGGAGGATGCTGAAAAGCTATTTGACAGGTACTTCACGAAGGACCACGTCAGAAGCAGCTCAAACACCGGCCTTGGGCTCGCCATCGCCAAAAATCTGATTGAAAAGATGCACGGAACATGCAGTGCTAAGCTTGTCGGCAATGTGCTAAGCATAGGGATTGAGATGACCCACTACGAGGAAGTGCTTGCAGTTCCCCCGTCCCTAAGGGACCATTAAGACCCACTACGAGGAAGTGCTTGCACTTCCCCGGTCCCCAAGAGACCATACCCCCGCAAGCCTTGCGAGTCTGCGGGGGTATGTTTTATTCATTGAGTATTTTGATTTGTGAGGGTTATGATCACTGTACGGTTCCGAACTTGCCGAAAAGCTTGGTATAACTCTTGACCTTGGACGAAGGTACTGTGAAGGTGATGCCGTTTTCGGAGCCGGCTTTTTTCCATACGGATTCTCCGATGTTTGCGGCCTTGAGCTTTTTGCTCTTAATGATAACTTCCTCAAGTGCACTTGCCTTGTAGAAGGCTTTTGCACCGATGGTTGTAACACGCTTGCCCATAGTAACTTTTTCAAGTGCGCTGCAGCCGTAGAATGCCTTCTCTCCGATGGAGGTGACATATGAGCCGATACCAATCTTAGTGATCTTGGTGTTGTTCTTAAATGCGTTTGCAGCTATGCTCGTTACCTTGTAGGTAATTCCGTCAATCGTTACCTTTGAGTAAACGGTGTGCTTTGTCTTCTTTTTTATCGGAGCGATATACTCGAGGATACCCACTTTACCGCTTACATCACCGCCCTCGATGACGGTATATTTAGCGTTGTACTCCGAGGACCTGAGAGTTGTTCCGGCCTCTGTGAACCGTGCCACATCGGTGTAGGAGAGCACGAATTTTGAGCAGGAGCTAAATGCAACAGTTGCATTTGCCGACTTTTCATCAACGTTAACCGGCAGAACCTCAGTATCGCCTTTTTCCTTAAAGTGGAGCATTAAGAAAATTCTTTTAACGTTAGCATTGGTATTCAATAACTTTTTGTCAATCTTGAAGTTGACTTCCATTTTCGCGGTTCCGAGATCATGGATAGCTTCGGCTTTATTATCTCCGATCTGCATCGAAAGTGAAAAATCATAAGTAGCTACAGGTTTGATCTCGGGCGTAGCAGTGACATCTTTCCCTGAATCGTAGGCCGTAAGCTTTCCTGAGAACAGATTGTTGAGCGTATCGGGAATTATTATTTTATTTTCCGATTGTTTGCTATCTGCAATCATGGTCTCAAGTGCCTTGATATTTTCATCACATTTCTTTTCTTCTTTGGAAGAAAGTGTTGTAGTGGCTACCGAGAGAGAAAGCTTTACAGGTGTATCCTTGTAAGCTGCCTGCTGTTCTTCGGTCAGGATAGCCTTAAGAAGTGTATTGCTTTTTTCGTCCTTTGTATCTGTAACTACGGGAATTTCTATTGCCTTTTCTCCGATTTCGCCTGCATCAAAAACTGCCGTTACAGTTTCACTCGTACTGTCTGTAATTATTTCTTCAAGCGCCGGTTCCGGAGTGGGAGTTACAACCGGAGTGGGAGTGACAGTTGGAGTAGGAGTGGGTGTTGTAGAGCTTGAGTCGTCCGGAGTGGTCGAAACTGTGTTATCCGTAGTGGTCGAACCCGTGTTGTCGTCCGGAGTTGAAGTACCGCTTAAGGTTATCGTCTCTGTCGCCCATGAGCCGCCTTCGTAATCAGCTACGGAAACGGTGTATGTTGCGCCTGCGGTCAAGGAAATACCTTCCAATGATGCCGAGAAAGACTTGTCTGAAGAGACCGCAAAGCTCTGCAAAGCGATTATGTTGTTATCGGCATCTTTTATTCTTACCATGATCGCAGATGCTTCGGTAGTTCCCGTAACAACAGCGGAAGTGGTCGTTAATGTACATGCGCTTATGCTAACTGACTTATCTTTTGCACTGGCCGGAATGGCAGTCTGTAAGATCAGACATATGGCCAGCAGAATTGTTAATAGTGTTTTTTTCATCACAATCCCCCTTTGGTTACTGTAATTTTGTTTTGACTATATGGAATCATGGTCATTTTTAATACCAGGTAATATGGCCGTCCCAGTATATACCTTTGCCCGAACCTA
>JAILPE010000094.1 GCA_024699645.1 Lachnospiraceae bacterium | reverse complement strand
GTGATACCGTAAAGTTCCCTTTTTTCGTTAATAATTTATATCATTTATTGATTTATTCATTCAATAATTTCAAATCCGGTCTTTTCATTCTTTATTTTCGGTATATCTGCAGCCCGGATACCCCGTACATCCCCAGAATTCCCCGAACCGTCCGCTCCGAAGCTTAAGCTCGCTGCCGCACTTCGGGCAGATCCTCTCTTCTTCGGACGCCTGCGGCGATGCCGCTGCCTCGAGCACAAGCTTTTCAAAAACCTGCCGGTTCAAACGACGGCGCATCGGCTACCATATCATCGGTGATCCCGTTCACGGCGGAAGCCTGAGCCGGGATGTGCATTCCGGGATTCACAAGAGACGTGAATTCGTCCGTCACTTCTTCGCCGACTACTTTAACTGCCGAAATCTCGACGACCCGGTCCTTGTACGGCGAGATCCCCGTGGTTTCAAGGTCGAATACCACATAGTCTCGTACATATTCCTTGAGTCTTTTTCCCATCTGTGTCGAAAACATATAACTCTGCCTTTCTGAGTGGTTGCATGGGTGGTCCCTGGGGGACCACCCATGCAACCACCTTGTCAAATTATAGCGGCTCCGGGTCCCGCGTTTTCAATTCCGAACTGTTTGAGAACTGTGGCCGCCACATCGGCGAATGTGCTGCGGGTGCCGAAATTTACGCCGCCCGGAACGTTCTTTCCGTAGATCACGAGCGGAACGTACTCGCGCGAGTGATCAGTTGACGGTGTTACGGGATCGCAGCCGTGGTCGGCTGTGATCATAAGGATGTCATCGTCACGGAGGAGCGCGAGCATCTCGGGAAGCTTGCTGTCAAAATAGCTGAGAGCCTTAGCATAACCGGGTGCATCGTTGCGGTGCCCGTAGACCATATCAAAATCAACAAGGTTGGTGAAGGAAATACCGTTAAAATCCTTCTTTAAATTCTCTATCGTTCTTTCTATACCCTCCGCATTGTCCTTTGTACGGACAAATTCCGTGATACCTTTCTGTGCAAAAATGTCGATGATCTTTCCGACCGAAAGGACATCAAATCCACGATCCTTAAGCTCATCAAGCATTGTGTTCTTCGGAGGTACGAGAGAGAAATCGTGACGACGGGATGTACGCTTATAAGGCCATTCGCCCTCAAAAGGACGTGCGATCACGCGGCCGACCGCAAGGTCCCCGGTAAGAAGCTCGCGCGCGATCTCGCAATATCTGTAAAGTTCGTCGACCGGAACTATATTCTCATGGGCTGCGATCTGGAAAACGCTGTCCGCAGATGTGTAGACTATCAGGCATCCCGTCTCTTCGTGCTCTTTTCCGTAGTCGCGGATTACATCGGTTCCCGAATAAGGTTTGTTGCACACGCAGCGTCTGCCGGTTCTCTTTTCGAACTCCTTTATAAAGCTGTCGGGGAAGCCGTTCGGGAATGTGGGCATGGGCTTCTCGGAAATGATTCCGGCAATCTCCCAGTGCCCGGTTGTGGTATCCTTGCCTTTAGACGCCTCCGCCATCCTGCCGACCATCGCCGTAAAATCTTTCGGATTGTCGGCGTACATATCGTTAATGCCCTCAATGTTAAAGAACCCAAGCTTCTTCATGTTGGGCATATCAAGAAGCCCGGAAGAAGCGGCAGCCTTGATCGTATTGCTTCCTTCATCTCCGTAAAGCGCTGCATCGGGCATTTCGCCGACTCCCACGCTGTCGAGTACAATAAGAAAAACTCGCTTATTTCCCATAAGTACCTCCTGTTGTGATATATTTCTCAACCTTTTATTCATAAGTTTTGTGCCGTCTTTTAATCAAGATACGAAAGGAATCTGTTTCCGGCCGCTTCAAAATTCTGTGCGGCATCTTTGAGGGAATATTTGTATGTTCCGCCGCGCGCCGGATCGTATACGCTGACAGAAACCGAGTCATAGGCGTATACAACAACAGCGTTTCCGTCAGATCTGATCGCGATCACCGGTCGCCCCTTATAAACATAATAGAGCATTTCATCAAGTGTCACTCCGGTCAGATCGACAACGGTTGTCTTGAGATTTTTTTGCAACCACGAATACATACTTTCCTTGTCTCGCGCATAATCGGACGGATCTCCCTCCGCTTTTCGATACAGCAGCAACATCTTCATCGCTGCTTTTCTCGAATCGAATCCCGTCTTTGCCTTTACGGTGATCAGATCCTTAATCTCCGCTCTTGTATTCTTGATTCCGCGCTCCCATACTACATGACCGCTTCTGTCGATAACGGCTCCGACTCCTTCATCCGCTGCCGCGATCGCTTTCGCCGCCGATGACGAAGCTTCGATGATACGGCCGAACGAATAAGCGTAATAGCGTGTTTGCGAAGCATCCGGCTCCGCCACACGTGTAGTCGTATCGTAATCGATAACCGTGGGCTCTGCCGTGAACGACTTCGGTATTTCCTCCACGTCGATGCCCGAAGGCAATGATACATAGTATTCCGTCAGGATCCTGTCGGTAACACGCCTTGTGATATTGACCGATCGTTCCGCCGCCGTAGGAAGATTGACGATGGAATCGTCATCTATGGGATAATAAGCGTTGTCGGTTCCAAGATGCTTTTTCAGTCTTTTAATGACCATGATCCCGTCTCCGGCTTCCACGTCTTTTACGTAATAATCGTCACCTTTGTATTCCTTGAGGACCTTTCCGCTTCCGTCGCTGATGCAAAGCTTGTAAGACGGAAGTTCTATGGATCCGTCGGCGTTTATGTATTTATCGAGAAGCCTCTGATAGCCGTATATGAAATTATCGTTGATCCTCCCGAGAAGCCTGATCGTTTCCCCGTCGGGAGCCGTAATGTGGCTTATCTTGTTTTCTTTAAGATTGAACAGGTTCAGCTGTTTTGATTTAAGTATGTCCGAATCGGTCTGCCATACAAGGTAAAGCTCGTCCTCAACGAAGACCATGTTTCTGTCGGGCACATCCGCGGCAAGCTGGCGCACCTGCCTTTTTACAAGGCTGTATTCGTACACGCTGTCGTAAAGCGAGAAATAGAAAACATCAAACTCACTCAAAAACGCAAAGTCCGTCATGTCCGAAAGCAACAGGCTGTAACTGGTGTTAACGGGGACATAAAGCTGCTCCTCTATTCGGTTGTCGCTCACGATAAACCGGTAGAGTGCTATACCGACACGTCCTTCATATTCGCCTCTGTTCATATATCCGTAGACGATGAAGTCCGTATCTCCGTTGTCATGCATTCGAAGAATTCTCAAAGAGTGGTCGCCGAAGAACGAACGCTCATAATCCTCGCCGTCCTTAAACGAAAATGCCTTGTAGAAAAGGTTCTCCTTCGAATCGTACTCAAACAGCTCGCTGCCGTGAACAAATGCTATATATCTGCCTTCCGGGCCATAAAGGGCCTGGGCGTTTTTGTCGTTCGTTATACCGAGCTTGAATTCGTTTTTTATAAGGCTTGTGTTTGCCACATCGACATATGCTTCCATAACCCTGTCGTAGTTATAAAGATACGTTCTTATATCGGTATACTGGAAACGTATATTCTCGGTGACCGTATACAGCTCAAGCCCCGAACCTGTCTTGATCCGAACAATAAATCTTCGCTTGACCGAGGCAAAATTATTATAAAACTCGGTTATCGCCGGTGCCTCTTCCCAAACGACCTCGGGCTCGAGACTTCCCCATGAAACCATCTCAAAACTCGAATGGATCGTTACGTGCGCAAACGAAGAATTATCATAGTCCTTCCAGGGTTCGAGGTATTTCTTGAGCTGATTCTTTTCCGCCTCCTGACCGTAAATGAGAGTATCATGGAAATAGTCGGCATAATCAAGCTTTTCGGAAAGCTTTCCGTCATCATAAACCTTGATCCTGGTGTAATAGTAGATCCTCTTACCTTCGTTTGTGATAAGCGTGAATTTTGCTATATATTCTTTTCCTGTTTTAAACGTTTCCTTAAATGTTATGGGAACTTTTTTGGGTCCTTCGTTGACATCGAGAACCGTGAGCGACCCTTCTTCAAGCGTCCCTCCGTCCTCTCTGATTATCTCGTATTTCATCTTACGGACATTCAGCTCGTTATGATGAATGAGGAGCGTAAGAGTTTTGTCGGGGCCTATGGGCGTGATCGTTTCTCTCATGACCATGGGATCGAGATTTGCAGCATAACCGTGAAGGAGATTAAATTCATGATCCGCCACTTCGATGGTAACGGTGGGGAGCGTCGCCGATGCCATGGGCGTGGTGTCGGCAGCCGAAGAAAACATCGTCTCCGTGATGTCTGATCCGAAAAAGACTACGGAGGCGATGAATATCGCGATGATCACAATTACTTTATAACGAAACTTCATAAATTTATATACAGCACGACGAAAACCTCTACTCCCGGTTTCCCGAAACGTCGTGCGTCCTTTCTGCTCTCTCTTCTATTTTACAAAGAAAGAGCATAAAGTCAATTAAAACGCATGATCATCATATATTTAGGTGGTTTAACGCTTATGTGAGGATAATGCGGTTTACTGCACCTCTCTGAGGGAATTCACAAGTCCGTTGAGCAGTTCCGTGATCTTTACCGAAGAGTCCTTCATCTCCACCGACATCTTCTGTACTTCGTCGGCAACGATAGCAAATCCGCGACCTGCTTCTCCTGCTCTTGCGGCCTCAATGGAAGCGTTCAAAGAAAGGATCTTCTGTCTGTTCGCAAGATTGTTGATCTGGCTGTTTGCCTCAACGATATCCCCGGAAGTCACTTCGATCTTTTCTTTTATCTTGTTTACTATGTTTTCGTTACGCACATGTTCGTAGTTCGCACGAACAAACATATTTATAACGTCGCCGAGAAGAGTTGCCGATGCATCGATCTGTTCTTTGCTTTTTCTGGTGACTTTTCCGAGTGCCTCTATGTATTTGTCTTCATCGATCCCGAGCTCCCTTGCGGTAGCACGGAATTTCTTTTCATCCGGGTCATCCGGGAGTACCTGTCCGCCGATGATGGATCCGAGAACGGTCCCGTCGTCGAGAGTTATGGGAATACCGAAATCGCAAAGTCCGGCATGACAATAATAGACACCTTTTCCTTCACGGTCACATTTTTCACATCTGTTTTTTCCTTCTGTCGTTCCTCTTGTGAGCTTTATACAGAAATCAGTGAAATTATAACAATCGCTGATATAATTGCCTTCCGCATCAACCGCAACCGTTGCCAATCCGGTGCTTCCTGCCCAGTTTCTCATGATGGCCTCAAATTTTTTCATGTCGCAAAAATCCACAATTCTCAACATATGCCCTTCTCCTTTCATGGTTTTTTTATAGCATAATAATACCACTCGAGTTTGTGAGATGCAAGCAATTATTGTCGGAACTGTGGATTTTTATAATCGTTTTCGCAAAATCTATTGTTTTGTTTTCAGCCTTCACGATACGCAAATATCGACGTGTGATCCGAAATTATCGGGTATTATTCGTAATCCACGACATTCGCCCAACGAAGAAGGAATTCCTTCTCTTTCTCATTACCTTTGACCGACTGCGAGGCTGCCACGATAGGCATCCATTTCTGAACATACTGACGTGCCGTATCACTCTTTTTGCAGAAAGTATCAAGATACTTCATGGCAATATCCTCTTTGTTTGCAAGGCAGAAAAGAAGATAACTGCGGGCTGCATCCGCCGATGCATTACCCTGTGTTGCGTGTGCCCAGTCAATGATATATGCCTCATCCTTTTTGGTGATGATGATATTTGAAGGGTTGAAATCACCGTGGCACAGCTTCATATGGGCGTGCATGCCCTCAAGACGTGTATGAAGCTCATATCTTGTCGTGGCATCAAGCTGTGATGCGCTGATCTTGAGCTGCATCTTGTCCTTGAGGAGTGAAAGCTTCTTACAGGTTCTTGAATGCATGTCGAGCTGGATGCTCACGAACCTGTCAATATACTCATCCATCTTCGAGGGATTCTCATCCATCATGCTCTGAAGTGTTCTTCCTTCTATAAACTCCGAAACGATCGCCCATTTGTTTTCGATCATCGTTACTTCGAGAACCTTGGGGATAAGAAGTCCCGTTTCCTCAACGCGGGCCTGGTTAAGCGCTTCGTTAAGTATGTCTGCCTTGTTGTAGCCTTCATTGAAGACCTTTATACATTTATCGCCGTCACGGTAGATCGTTTTATTACTTCTTGTAGCAATAACGTCCTGTAACTTCATGCCTCATTCTCCTTTCACTTCGCTGATTTGCCGGTCTTCTTTGCCTTTTTTGCAGGAGCCTTTGCAGTCTCTGTCTTGGCTGCTGCGGAAACTGCAGTTGCTGCTTTGCTATTCGTGTTCCTTCCGGCCTTCGGCTTTTTGTCACCGTAGAAGGAATCAAGATAGATCTGCTTAAGCTCACTCATAAGCGGATAACGGGGGTTCGCACCGGTACACTGATCGTCAAACGCCTGCTGTGTCATATCGTCAAGCTTTTCAAGGAACTCTTTTTCGTCTACGCCGTAGTCTTTGATCGTTTCTTTTATACCGATCTTCTTCTTGAGGTCTTCCACTGCCTTGATGAGGTTCTCAAGTTTTTCGTTATCGTCCTTGCCGCCGAGACCGAGTCTTTCCGCAACTTCTGCGTATCTGCGGAGTGCCTGGGGATGATCGTATTTCGGGAACGTTCCCATTCTGGTGGGTGCTTCCGAGGCATTGAATCTCATAACCCTGCTGATCACAAGCGCGTTAGCTATTCCGTGAGGGATATGGAAGAACGCTCCGAGCTTATGTGCGAGCGAATGGCTGATCCCAAGGAATGCATTTGCGAATGCCATACCTGCCATAGTTGCGGCATCTGCCATCTTTTCGCGTGCGACGGGATCGTTCGCCCCGTTGTCATAGGCGCGGGGAAGATATTCGAAAATGTTGCGGAGTGCCTGGATCGCAAGCGCATCCGTATAATCCGTAGCCATAACCGACGCATATGCCTCAAGTGCATGTGTCACGGCATCGATACCCGATGCAGAAGTGAGACCCTTGGGTGCCGTCATATGAAGGTCCGCATCAACGATCGCCATCTTGGGAAGAAGCTCGTAATCCGCAAGAGGATATTTGATACCTGTCTTCTCATCGGTGATAACGGCAAAAGGTGTTACCTCCGAACCTGTACCTGCCGATGTGGGAACAGCTACGAAATAAGCCTTGTCGCCCATATGAGGGAAGTCGTAGATCCTCTTCCTGATATCGACAAATCTCATGGCCATATCATCGAAATCTGCTTCGGGATGCTCGTAAAGAACCCACATGATCTTAGCTGCGTCCATAGCAGAGCCGCCGCCCAGCGCAATGATCACGTCAGGTTCAAATGACTTCATTACCTCAGCACCGCGCTTTGCGCAGTCGAGTGTGGGGTCGGGCTCTATGTCGAAGAATTCCGTGATCTTAAGACCGAGTTCGGAAAGCTTCTGTGTTATCACGCGTGTAAATCCGCTCTTGTATAAGAAATTATCGGTAACGATGAATGCCTTCTTTTTCTTCATCCTGACACCGATCTCGTTTAATGCCTCAGGAAGGCTTCCTCTCTTAAGATAAACCTTCTCAGGCGCTCTGAACCACTGCATATTCTCCCTCCTGATAGCAACCGTTTTGATATTGAGCAGGTGCTTGATACCAACATTCTCGCTGACCGAATTGCCGCCCCAGGAGCCGCAACCGAGTGTAAGCGAAGGAGAAAGGCGGAAGTTGTAAAGACCGCCGATGCCGCCGTGAGAGGAAGGTGTATTAACAAGGACACGACATGTTTTCATACGCTCCTCAAATTCAGCCAGATCGGCTGCTGCCGATGTTTCATTGATGTAAATGGAAGATGTATGGCCATAGCCGCCGTCTGCAATAAGGCGTTCGGCTTTGCTGAACGCATCCTCAACATTCTTAGCACGATACATTGCGAGAACGGGAGAGAGCTTTTCATGTGCGAATTCTTCGGAAAGATCCACGCTCGTAACCTCGCCGATAAGGACTTTTGTGGTCTCGGGCACCTTAAATCCCGAAAGCTCTGCGATCTTTGCCGCACTCTGTCCGACGATCTTTGCATTAAGGGAACCGTTGATGATAATGGTCTTGCGAACCATATCCGTTTCCTTCGGCGAAAGGATATGACATCCTCTGTCAGCAAACTCTTTCTTAACCTTATCATAGATCTTATCCGCAACGATCACTGATTGCTCGGAAGCACAGATCATACCGTTGTCAAATGTCTTCGAATGGATAATGGAATTTACGGCAAGCACGATATCCGCAGTCTCGTGGATGATGGCGGGTGTATTACCTGCGCCGACACCGATGGCGGGCTTGCCCGATGAATAAGCCGCCTTTACCATACCGGGTCCTCCGGTTGCAAGTATGATGTCGGCTTCTTTCATAAGAAGGTTTGTCATTTCAAGGCTGGGCTGGTCGATCCAACTGATGATCCCTTTAGGTGCGCCGGCCTTAACTGCCGCGTCAAGAACGATCTTTGCTGCCGCGATCGTCGACTTGGCTGCTCTCGGGTGAGGGCTTATAATGATACCGTTTCTCGTCTTTAATGCGATCAATGTTTTAAAGATGGCAGTAGATGTGGGATTCGTTGTGGGAATAACAGCTGCGATAACGCCGATAGGCTCAGCGATCTTTCTGATACCTGCTGCCTTATCCTCTTCGATGATACCGCATGTCTTTGCATTCCTGTACTCGTTGTAGATGTACTCAGCGGCATAGTTGTTCTTGATGACCTTGTCTTCAGCAAGACCCATGCCTGTCTCTTCGGCTGCCATGATCGCAAGCGGAAGTCTTTCCTTGCATGCCGCGATCGCTGCCGCTCTGAAGATGGCGTCGACCTGTTCCTGGCTGTAGCTTGAATACTTATCAGCCGCTTCCCTTACAAGGGCAAGCTCGGCCTCGAGCTTTGCTACGCTGTCGACCCGTTCACGTGTTACTTCTTTCATTCGCATCTTCCTTCCTTTCCTTAAGGGCTGTATGTGATGTCGCTCAAGTTTCGGCGGTACGCATATCTCTGCAATGTCCCGCTCCCTACCCGCGGCAAATTGTTACCTGGTTGTTTCAGAAGAACTACAAAATCCGTAGCAGTGTCTCAGAATCATTATAACTTGTTTTTGTCGATACTTTTCTCCAAAAAAACATACAATTAATTGATAATTTTTGTATGTTTGTCATACTTTTTGACTTCTTATCCCTTTGAGATTACGAGCAGAGATCCCCGGCAAGTAAAGCGTTCGTTTGCCGGGTTCACCCTTTCAGATAAGATACCAGCGTATCATACATGTCTTTCTCGCTCGGAGGACATCCGGGTGCCGAGTGCTCAAAGAGCGCGGTACAGTTTCCGACTCCGACATATCCCGTCTTCCCCTGAAATCCCTGTCCGATATGGATCAAATGATCCGGGATCTTTTCAAGCAGGTCTTCGAGAAGTCCTTCTTCTTTAAGCCTCTCGAGAACCGGTACAAGCGTTCCGTAGCAGGCACTGCAGGAATCGACTTCTTCAAGCGCATCCTTAAGGTCAACCGTCTTTCGGGTAAGCTTAAGGTTCTCATCGGGAGCGGGAACGTCGGGCTCTCCGTTTCTGCCGATCTTAATGATGCTCGCACCGTCAATGTTCGTGCTTCCGCAACCGAGCTTTTCGGCAATTCCGATATAAGGAACCCGGCTCACATCATACCTGAGCAGTTTGCATACATAGCTGTCGATGAGCACAGGGTCGACCCCTGTCATAACACAGTTGCAGGTTACGGGGTTGCCGCCCTCTTCAAAATCGAGATCACCGCATATGTGATCGACGACGACAAAATCAAGTCTCACAACGGTGAGCAGCCTTCCGATAGGCTCATGAAGGCCTATCGTGTGGAACCTGCGCTTCTCGTCAGCGGGAACCATGCCTTTCATATTTTTAATGGCACAAGTGATGCCGGTTTGGCAGTGTCCTTTCATAACCGGCACGCCGATCATGAAATCCACATCTTTTGCGCAATCCGCTATCTTAAGTTTCATCCCTGCCGTTTCGATGTGAGTATATGAACTGTTCTGTGCATCAACAAAAGGAACTCCGTATTTTTCAACGAGCCTGTCATAACCGCAGACCTCGTAGCATTCCATCGTATCACCGCCGCAATAGCAGCTCTCCATCATAGTGATGTTGTTAAAACCGTTCGCCTGCAGATACTCGATTATCCCGGCAACCACCTCGGGGTGTGTCGTCGAACCCATCATAGGCGGCGAGGGATTTACAAGGTTGGGTTTGATGCCGATCTTTTTGTTCTTATCTCCGATAAGTTCCGCCAGACCGGAACGTTCAAGGATCTCACGCGTCATCGCCGTGTAGTCTGTTCCGAATATCTTGTATATCTCGTTATTCTTCATCGTTTCTTCCTTTTCGTTCTCTTTTTTTAATAGTCTTTTTGTCCGTTCGATACCTGCTGCCTGCTTTACCTGCTCATTCGGTCACGATTATTACAACCCTCTGATTATTTCCGTACGTATAATAATACCCCGTGGCAGGCTTTCATGCAAGCCACCCGGTACTATGTGCCACAGCGGATAAAATAATACCCGACCTGTTCCGAATCCGAAGTGTCCACGCGTTCACAATTATTACTTGCTAATTAGAAAAATCGCAGTGATATTTCCGCAATTTGTGTGGTTTTGTTTGACATTTCAGCAATTCTCGTGTAAAATCAAAGCAGGGTTTAATGTATTTGTGTTGAATAATCACCAAATAATAAAATTGTATTGAGGTTTCCTTATGGAAGTAAAACGCATTAATATCAACGACCTGACACCGGGTATGCTTGTCGCTGACAATGTATATAACTCCGCAAACCAGCTTATCGTTCCCAGAGACGTTGTCCTGACCGATAAAGCTATCACTCGTATGCGTTTTCACTCCATTTCTTCTGCCCGGGTATACGTAAGCGACGAAGAGAAGACCGGAGCCGCTGCTCCCAAGCAGGCAAAAACCTCGCATGAAGTCTCGTTTTTTGAAAAACTTCGAGGAACCGAAGAATTCATTTCTTTCAATAATGATTTCGAAAAGTCGCTTCCCGTTTTTGAACAAAAACTCTCTGCAATGCTCAAAGGTACTTCCGATCCCGATAACGATACCCTCATGGGCGTTGTCGACGATATGTTCCATTCATGTCGTACCGGTATCCAGCTTTTTAACCTTTTGCACTGCATGCGCAATTTCGACGACGTTACTTTTTCCCACTCCATAAATGTTTCCCTCATCTGCGGCGTACTTGCAACTTGGCTCAACCGCAGCAAGAGCGAGACCGAACTTCTTATGCAATGCGGCATTTATCATGACGTGGGTAAGCTCATGATCCCCAAAAACATACTCAACAAACCGGGAAAGCTCACTCCCGAAGAATATGCGCTTGTAAAGACACACACCACCCAGGGCTATAATCTTTTGAAGGACCGTAAACTTCCGCGCGAAGTTAAGCTTGCCGCAATGATGCACCATGAACGTTGCGACGGATCGGGATATCCCATGGGTCTCAAAGGCAATCAGATCGAAGAGGTTGCAAAGATACTTGCCATCGCCGATGTTTACGAGGCCATGACCAGCCCCCGTGTATACCGCAAAGCCATCTGTCCGTTTGAGGTCATTCGCCTCTTTGAGATTGACGGTTTGTCGCTCTTTGATCCCGTTTACCTGCTCCCGTTCATGGAAAACATAACTCAAAGCTATGTCGGAAACCAGGTTAAGCTCAGCGACGGAACTGTCGGGCAGGTTATATTTATCAACAAACTTTCTTATTCCCGCCCGGTAATAAAAATGGAAAACGAGGAATATGTCGATCTCTCCAAAGAATCCGGCCGAAATATCGTAGCGATCCTTTAAAGATATATGAATCAAAACATATGCATCACGTGTGCAGCTTTTAAACATACACATACCGGCTTTTATACACGCACATACCGTATACAGCTTTATACATATAAACAGATTAAATGAGGCAGAACCCTTCGGTTCTGCCTCAATATTTTGTAAAAGCGATTCTTCTCTATGTCCGAGATAAAATTTTTTATTTGGCCTGTGTCTTCTTTGTCTTGCTTGCTCCGACGCTTTTCTTCCTGCCCGACTTTCTCTCGGTATTGATCTGAGTCTTTTCGATCCGTGCCCCAAGTCCGCGAAGCTTAACCTCAAACTGCTCGTAGCCTCTCTCTATGAATTCGACGCCTTCTACAGTTGTAGTCCCTTCAGCCACCAGCCCCGCGATCACAAGTGCGGCTCCGGCTCTGAGGTCCGGTGTCGAAACAGTGGCCCCTGTAAGAGTCTTAACTCCTCCGATCACTGCCGAATTGCCTTCGACTTTGATGTCTGCACCCATCTTTCTGAGTTCGTCGACATACTTAAATCTGTTCTCAAAGATCGTCTCGGTAACGATACTTGTTCCGTTTCCGAGTGATAAAAGTGTGGTCATCTGAGGCTGCATATCGGTCGGGAATCCGGGATATGCCTGTGTTTTAACCTGAGTATATCCGGGACGGTTCTGAGCATTGACCCGAACCATATCGTCCTCTTCTTCCACATCTATGCCGATCTCCAAAAGCTTGGCCGAAATGGCCTCAAGATGCTTGGGGATCACGTTCTTTATAACAACGTCTCCGCGTGTGGCCGCAGCCGCAAGCATAAACGTTCCTGCCTCGATCTGATCGGGTATGACTGTATAAGTACTTCCGTGGAGACTTTCCACGCCTTTGATCCTGATCACGTCGGTACCGGCACCTTTTATGTTTGCTCCCATACTGTTGAGGAAGTTCGCCACATCAACGATATGCGGTTCTCTCGCACAGTTTTCGATAATGGTCTGGCCTTCCGCAAGAACGGCTCCGAGCATAACGTTTATGGTCGCTCCGACCGAAACAAGGTCAAAGTAGATATGACTTCCGTGAAGGCTCCCAGCTGTAGCATTGATCATACCGTGAGATATCTCAACGTCAGCTCCGAGGGCACTGAAGCCCTTGATGTGCTGCTCTATCGGTCTGCTTCCGATGTTGCATCCTCCGGGAAGCGGAACACATGCGTTCTTCTGCTTTCCGAGAAGCGCCCCGAGAAGATAATAAGAACCTCTCATACGTCTCATGTTCTCATTATCGATAAGACATGTGGTAAGCGATCCGGTGATCTTAACGGTGTGACGGTCGATCCTGTCGACTCCCGCACCGGCCTCCTCGATCGCATCAAGTAACACGTTTATATCCCAAACGTCGGGCAAGTTTTCTATAATAACAGGTTCATCGGTCATGACAGCTGCAGCAACTATGCCAAGCGCGGCGTTCTTCGCGCCGTTTATGACAACCTCTCCCGCAAGCGGCTGTCCTCCCCTGATGATGTATTGTTCCATTAGTCACCTCGAAATTTTTTCGAACAGATTGTGTCGAATCTGTGTCAAAAAAAGAGTTTTTTTCATTATATCATATATTCGAGGTTTGTAAACACCCAATGCCCGGCAGCCCTGTTTCAACCAATCGGCATCATGGATTCACAGATCTCTGCCCGGCAGTTATCTGTCCCCGATTGATTCGATAAATACGTTTTTATTTCTTTACAGTTACTTTACATGTCTTTGATTTTGTAACTCCGGCAATATCTGTGATCGTACAGGTTATCTTTGCTGTTCCTTTTTTCTTTCCTTTGACCACTCCGTTACTTACTGTAGCAACCTTTGAATTTGAACTCTTCCATGCGATCGTTCTTATCACAGCGTTTGAAGGTTTGATATCAGGCTCAAGTGTCGCCTTGGATGAACTTCCCTTCGTGGTGAGCGAGAGACTCGACTTAAGATCAAAATCCTTCAATGCCACATAAGGAGTGACGGAAATACTGTAAATGGCCTGATTCTCAAAAAATCCTCTTTGCTTTACTACATTATCCCAAACTATTCTGACATAGTATTTACCTGCGGGAAGAGATCTCAAAAACTTCTGTTGAGGTTCCGATAATGAGTATTCAAACAACAAAGTAGGCTTTGATCCCGATCCGTCATATAATTCCATTTTAGCGGTAACATAAGTATCCTGCTCAATTGCTCCGCTAAGCACAAATCCCTGATCCTTTGTATTGAAGACATACCAGTCTTCCATGTCAACATCAAGTCCGTATGTCTTAAGATCGCAGAGGTATCCATAATCTTTTTTACCGTCTGTTGCAAGTGTCTGTGCCTTTTTATATGTGTTATTGTCTTCCTCGTCATTCAGGTCTTCTTTGTATACAGTCGTCTTGATATCGATCGTTCCCGTGGTTGACGTAGTTCCCTCGCCGCTTATCTTAAAATAGTGTTTTCCGGCCTTGAGAACTCCAAATCCATACGCTATATCTATTTTATTCTTATTGTCGGGATAAATTTCTTCTCTGTATATCGGGGTGCTGTCTTCCGATTTATACAAAAAAGTGACGATCAGCCTGTCCGATACATTGCTCGTGTTAAACTCGATCACAAGCTCGCTGTCATCTTTGGGAACATCTATTTCGTAAATGACTATATTCTTATCCTTTGTAAGCTTGAACGAATTGTCGCCTTTGCCGGCTTTTATCGATTTTCTGATCACATTTTCGGCAGCCTGAGCTTTTCCGGGCATGATAACCCCGATCATCACAAAGAATAACACCGCTGTGGTTAAGACCTTAAGCACTTTCTTTAAGATCAACTGCTTTTCCGTTCTTTCTCTTTTCATTACATACTCCTTATATTTTTCATTTAATAATGTTAAACGTAAAAAGGGATTTATGCAGAATCGCAAATAATGCTCCCCCCGTATAAAATGACACTTCGTATTATATCCTAACATCCTTTTTCTGCACAACAGTAATTTCAAAAATCATTTCCGACATTTTCGAACGGATTGAATTTAGTTTCTTTTTGTCATATAATCAACAGGTAAGATTACGAAAAGAGGTTTCAATGAGCGCATTCATAGATATTAAATCAGTCACCGGAAGTGACTACAGAGCAGTTAAACAGGATTTGAAATTCCGCACCGGAAAATTTCTCTGGCGTGTGGTTTTTAATATTGCGCTCAATCCGGCAACCGTCAACAACCAAAACCTGACTGTATACAATTCAAACAATCAGCCTGTTGACACAGTTATCAGTTACAATGCCGAGCTTAACTCCATCGAGATCGAACCCAAAGAGGCATATGCCGCAGGCGAAACGTATACACTGAACGTTTCTACAAACGTAGAATCACGTGGTGGCCAGCGCCTCAAAAATCCGATCAATATAGAGTTTATGGTATAAGCGTTATTCCTGTCTTGCAGCTTCGATATCTTTGGACTCTATCGTGTTTTCACCGCTTATCCTTCTGCCGTCGGCGCTCGCGGCAAGGAAATTGTCTGTTATCCTTTTATCCGCTTTATCCATTACCTTTTTTACAAATTTCTGTGCAAGTGCATATCTGTTTTCAGGGCTGACTTTATAGCTCTCAATCGCTGAGAACAGCTCGTTTTCCCGCGCTTCCGTCACCGAATAGCCGCCCTTCATTACGGAATATCTGACCATATTGCGGATATCCTCCCCATCGATCACAGGAATATGGATCCTTACGGGAAGTATCGAATTGAGATCTCTGTTGTCGCGAAGAAGGGACATTATCGCACTCCTTGAATCCGCGAGGATGATACCGAGCTTCCTTCCGTACCTCTCGGAAATATTCATGATGCTTTGTACGGAATTTCTGTCAAGCGCGCCCGCATTTTCGATCACAAGACATTTGCCCAAAAGCTTTTCCACCTTGTTTTCAAGGTCCATCCTGTTTATCTTGTCGGCCGGCGCAAACGCACATGATGCCTCTTTGATGATCCCTTTCTTGCTTTCGGCTTTTGCAATACCCTTTATCACATTGATCAGGTCGCTCCTGTCTGCTCCCGTCACAACGATCCCGGCATTTATGATCTGCGGGTTAAGTACCAGTTCAAGCGCTTTGATGATCTGAACCCTGATATCGTTAATATACGCCATATAACCGAACAGATCGTCGAGCTCGCTCCCGCTCCCCGCAAGGAACGCCCCAAGTCTGCTCTTCTGCGGGATCTCTGTGAGACCTTCTGTTGAAAACGAATATTCTAACAGCGCATCCTCTGCTTCCTCGGGTCCTTCTTCGTCTGTTTCGGGCTCCTCAACCTCTGCTTCTTCCATTTCAACTTCTTCAGCTTCTTCTGCCTCTGCTTCTGCCTCTTCGTACTCCTCAACACCGGCAGCCACTTCTGTTTCCCCTGGTTCTTCTGCCGCTATCTCAACAGCCTTGAGTTCTTCCTCTTCAGCTGCGGACTCGTCGAGGGTCATTTCCTCCTCTTCTTCAAGCTCCATATCCATTTCGATTATCGGCTCGGTCGGCTGCTCTATTCCCTCTTCCTTGAGCAATTGCATGAGAAGAAGATCATCTTTATCAAGCTTCGGCTTCTCTTGCGTCGAAGCATCTGCGATGCCGGTCTCTTTGTTCTGCTGTGCATTCTCAGTGAAGATGTTCTCTTTGCTCTGCTGTGCGTTCTCTGCGGAGATGCTCTCTGTTTCCGCTGCCATGACTTCTTCGGCTTCGTTTTTAAGCGTTTCTTCCTTTTCTTCGGAATCGTTCGTTTCTATGGAATCGTCCGCTTCTACGGAGACGTCCGCTTCTACGGAATCGTCCGCTTCTACGGAGTCGTCCGCTTCTACGGAATCGTCCGCTTCTGCGGAGTCGTCCGCTTCTACGGAGTCGTCCGCTTCTACGATGTCATCCGCTTTGAGCTCTGTTACGTCAGGGTCCGTCTCTTCGTGTTTTGCGAATGCTTCTTCGACAGCACGGGCATTTTCTTCCGCCTGTTCTTCCTTTTTCGCTTTTTCCTCGGCCTCTCTGGCTTCCTTTTCTTTTTCTATGGCCTCAAGCTTTCCTTCTCTTTCGTAGTACTCTTTGAGAGCTTTGGCCCTCTCAACGTACTCTCCCTCTCCGAAGAACACGATCAGATCGTCGCATTCAGCCAGACATTTCTCAACTTCTCCAGCTTTATGATAAAGCTTGGCAAGCTCATACGCCCATGCCTCGATATATTCCTTTTTCTTCAGCCTCTCAAGTGTCGGGATCAGCTCTTTGTAGGGCTTTCCCTCCAGCTTATCGATATTGTATCTGAAAATGAGCCCGTAAAAATCATTCCTGTCTATCTTCTGATACTCACGTAAAAGCTTTTCGGCCTCGTTGGGTCGCTTAAGCCTGAGGGCAATATTAATGAGCTGCATGACAGTGTTTCTGTTCGCCACCCTGTCATAAAGCTCATAGTAACATTCACGCGCCTTAAGAAGCATTCCGTTCTTTAAAAACAATGCCGCAATACCGCTCAGATCCTCTATATTTTTAACCTTTTTAAAATCGACCGTTTCTGCATATTCGATCGCTTTTTCGTCTTGTCCCTTAGCTATCAGATCCTTTATCTGTCCCAGTTTTACGATGAGTTTGTATTTCTCCATACCTTTTCCCCTCGGTCTATTCATTTATTGAGCATCTCTTGTAAAGCTCTTCCATCGTCTCGTTCGCAAGCAACTCCTCTTTGCTCCCGAACGCCGTGATCTTCCCTTCGTTCATAATGCATATATGCGTTGCAAGCTTTTTTATCTCTTCCAGATAGTGACCGACGCAGATTATCGCCTTTCCCCTGTCACGCAGTCTTGCGATGGCGTTTTGAACCATCTCTCCGGACTCGATATCGATTCCCGCCGTCGGCTCATCGAGTACGATGATTTCGGGATCATGAAGGAGCGCAACGCCTATGTTAAGCCTCCTCTTCATTCCTCCCGAGTAATTTTCAACCTTCTTTTTGAGCATATCTTCATCAAAATTGATATCCTCGCTTACCTGCCTGATCCTTTCTTTGAGACGCTCCGCCGACACTCCGCTGCTCTTTCCCCAAAACTTCATGTTATCAAGTCCCGACAGCTTTTCATATAATGCGATATCCTGCGGCACAAACCCGAGCTTTGACCTTATTGCGGAAGGATGTTCAACGATATCTTCTCCTTCCCATGTGATGCTTCCCCCGTCGGGCTTTATGAGAGTGGCGATCATGGACATAAGCGTTGATTTTCCCGCTCCGTTTCGGCCTATAACCCCAAGAAGCTGCCCTTTGTCCACCGAAAAGCTCACCCCGTCAACAACAGGTTTGCCCTTATAGCTTTTTTTCACATCTTTTATTTCGAGCATCTGTTAACCTCTGATCTTTAATTCATTCTCTCTCGCAACGCCCATGTGCCTCGATCCCTTCACTCGGCTCTCTCGGATCATTTATCCCTGAAGAACTCCATCGTCTCGACGAGCTCATCGGGAAGCGGCCCGATACGATTTTCTATGGATTTGTATCGAAGTTCAAGTTCATGAATCTTCTTATTTCGCTCTCTCTCAAAACGGGCAAACGCTTCCTCGTAAAGCGGCTGTTTTTCAACCTGTTTTCTGATTCCCATCGCAAACGGACAGTATGTGGCGAGTATTTCGCGAACGACCTTGTTGAGCTTTACGGCTCCGACCGCCTCCGATTTTATCCATATCTCGTAATCAAGCGTGAAGATTTCTCTGAGATTATTTCTTCCGCGCTGAATCTGAAGTTTAACCTTCTCTCTTCTTTCCTCGGACAGTTCTCTGTTCTTCTTGTAGAACTGGATATAATCTGCGTATTCCGAAGTAAGGGAATGTACCTGGATATTATTCCACGAAGGTCCCTGGATCGTTTTGCAAAGCGCCCATCTGAACTGGCCGAAGGCTTTCACCATCATGTCACGCAGAGATGTGTATGTCAGTGCCGGCAAGAAGAACCTTCCTTCGGTATCCCTTTTCCTTCCCGTTATCTCCTGCCACATGATGCAGTTGCGTCCCACGGTGGGATACAGAATAAAAATGGGATATACCTGTTTCATTCTGTATTCTTTTTCTATGCCACGCTCTTTGTCGACAAAAAGCGTTTCTCTGTGAAATATCGAAAAGTCGATATCAAGGAGTTCTCCGATGCTTTTGTTGATCTTCTCGCTGTCGCAATAAGCGTCTTCAAGCGACGACAGCATCATCCCGGAATGAAGTACGGGAACAAACGTCGTGAGCGAACCGTTTACAACACGTACACCGTGGAACAGTACCTCTCTTATTTCGTAGTGGAGCTTCTTGTCTCCGTCTTCAAGCATCTTCTTTATCTCGGCATCGTTTAACTTGCCCTGCTTCTTCATCTCACGCAACACATCCGCATAGTCAAGTCCCATGTCATTTCTTGAAGGTTCCTCTTCGCCGTTATATATGCGGGTAAGCCATTCTTTTATTGTATAGACCCTGCAGGGACCTTCCGTTTTGGTTCTGTTTATCGAGACAAGCCCCATAAGCTCTTCCTCGGTAAGAAGCTTCTCTTCGAGGAATCCGAATTCAAGGAACAGGTCTACCGCCAACGGAGTCTTGTTACTCTTGATCGACTCCACCAACGCGTCTTCGTACAGCGCATATACCTTGTCGGCAAGGCTTCGACGCAGTTTTCTCATTTCATCATCGGTACTGTCACGATCTTCAGCCGCAATGAAAACATCCAAAAGTTTTCTTAGATCAGCTTTTTCGTTAACGTCGAACCCGGCAAAGGCAGTGATCGTTTCAAAGGCTCCTTTTAACTCTGCTACAGCCTTGACCGCGTCATGCGATTGCATCTTGGTTTCCGATTTGACACCCTCTGCATCGGAGAAGTCTTTACCGGTTTTGTATTCGTTTACCATTCCGGCAAGGCGGCTTCCGTCAAACATATGCTCCGAGAGGATCTCGTCGTCAAACAAACGCCCCGCATCTTCACAAAGTGAAACAAGAGAGTCAAGAAAGAGTCCCGCCTGATCCGCATTTTTCCCTTTTTTCCGGAGAGCCGATGCCGCTGCCAAAAGACCGTGCGCAAGCCCGTTCCCCGCTTCGATCCTGTCAAGGATCGCAAAACAATAATCCGAAAGCTCGGCAAGAAGCTCACAAAGGATCGCTTCTGTGCTTATCATTTCAAGCAAAACTTCTAATGTAAGCAGATCGCTTCCGCAGAAGAATCCTTTTATTCCGTCATAGGAAATCTTTGAATACTCGAGAAGAACTTCAGCCCTGTTCTCATAAAGCTCTGCCTCGGGGTTAAATTCTTCGAGCGTCACCAGACCGGGAACAGCCGCTACCTTCATGCCGTTTCCGATAGACATATATCCCGAATACACACGAGTAACGGTATCGTGAAGAGTAGACGCAAATACACGTATCTTATCATACCTTTTGTATAATTCGGCCAAGAAGCGGGAGTGAGAGTAGACAGTCACTCCACAATAATCTTTATTGGAACCGAGGACCGTTCGGATCGACGAACTGTCCTGAGCGGGGAATACATAGGCGGCAACATCTTCTACCGCCTCACATGAATATTTGAGCCCATCGGTCGAACCGGGCAACTCACCAAGAAGTGCCCCCACGCCCAGAACTATACTGAACCCATTGCTGCTGACACGCACTTTGCCTTTTAAGACAAGGCAAAAAATCCCGGTCGGATCCGCTTCATTAAAGAGTAGATCGCCGGGTGAGAATTTGTTGGTCTGATTGAGCTTCATGCGATTTTCTCCTCTTGGGATGCGGGCTCTGTAACCACTGCAGCACTTCTTGAAACACAATATGTCGCAAGCCGCATCCGATTCATTTCAGATACAGAGTTTATTATACCTCATATCGCATAAAAACACAAAAAAAATGCTTCGTTGTCTGCCTTGACACTCCGGTGCGCGTAATGTATACTTTCCCTTGTCGCGCAGCCGGGGAGTTAGCGGTGCCCTATACCTGCAATCCGCTATAGCAGGGGTGATGTCCGGCCTCGGGTTGCCTGTTGGCAGGCCGCCCTCCATAAGTGATGTTGACGATCGGGTCTCGCG
>JAILPE010000082.1 GCA_024699645.1 Lachnospiraceae bacterium | reverse complement strand
ATTTCACGGATGCTCCGGATCCGGTGTGTTCATAACTCCGATAAAGAAAGGAGTTTTTGTCTCGGTATCCATGATCATATAGATAAAAGGTCTTTCAAGGTACACCTGTTTTATTTCCACAGGTTCCGCTGCATTTGCTTCCGGTGTTGTTACTGTTACCGCCGATGCCTTCGTTCCGTTTTCATCGAGGCATATGTACGTTTTGTGAAGGACGCTCCCTATAAACACGTTGCCGTTTGCCGCAGTCCCGAGGCCTGCAAACTCGGCAGCTTCATCATCAAATGCGCGTTTCATTCCCATTTTTTTCATAACATCCGACAGTTCGGTTTTGTATTCCAGTTCAAATTTCGGGATAGCCGTATCAACCTTACATTGCTCTGCGTTATCAAGAATACTGCGTAATCTCTCTCCGCTGAGCGACTCAAGATAAGCGTTTACGTCCGTCCCCTCATCGGGAAGGAGTGCGGCAAAAGCGAATTTTGCTCCCTTGTAATACTTAATAAAACCCTTGGCATTTTCATCCGAAAGATACACGCCTTCATTTGCGTACATGAACGGAACATTTCTCCTCTTCTTGGGGGTGACCCAAAAATCACGGTTACCGATATCATAATCCATATACGGCGTCATCCATTTACAATCGAATGCAAGTGCATTTATCAGCAGCATCACCGTTTTTTCATTGACCGTGCTGATTATTTCGGGGATCATTTCCTTAGTTTTCTCCTTCACCCATGCATTTACGGCCTGAACCGTTGAATCGTCAAAAGGCGACAAATACATTTCCGCATCGAAATGATCGGCATTGATCTGAAGGAAATCTTTGCTTACATCTATTCTCGAATCATCAGGAAACCATATTGAATTTGCGAGTTCAAAACTTCCGCTGTCTTCGGGAAGGTTTTCGAGCATTTTCATATATGAATGTGCATAGGCATTAAGCTCACCTGCGGTAAATCCGATAGTTTTCTCCATCTCCCCCAGAGTCTCTCCCTCAGCGCCGTTCGCCGTCATGGCAAGCGACATGATCACCGAAAGAGGCGACACAAGAACGTTTTGGCCTGCGTCAGCCTCATTACATGTTACGGCCAATCTGACCGCAAAATCAGTCATTCCCTGCGCATATGTTTTTCGGTCCACCGACTCGTGGAGCTCTCTTTTTTTCACTCCTTCCATCAGGTCGTCCGCCTTAGCACCCAAAGAACACCCCGTCATTGTCATTATCATCGAAATCAGCAGTGCTACCGCTGTAACTGTTTTTAGTATTCTGTTCACAAAACCCTCCTCCTTTAGCCATCGCCCGAAACAATTTCCATGGCAGAAAACGATGATGTTTGTCTCCCTGTACAAGTGTTAGACGAATCATCTGTGAGTTTGGTTCCGTTTTTTATAAAAAAATTCCCTCCTCTGTTGTCTCTCAGAGGAGGGAGATATCATTAAATAAGTTCAAACCTCCTGACAAGTTCTCTCGGCATTTTATCAAAATTATTGAAATAGAGGTGTTCCTTTTTGCCTGAAATATCCAAATACACCACTTCCAGGTATTTATCCTTTGCCCTGCCTTTTTTCCCTGCGGAAGAGCCGACCGGTCTGAGTCCGAACAGCCTATAGAGCAGGCCGCTCCGCAAGGTCGAGTCATATTTTTTTCTTTCGCCGGAAGATCCGGCGCATTCCATATAGTCGTCAGAGGTCGCAAACGGCCTGCTGATCTTTACTTCAAGGACATGTTCAAAATCAAACATGTAGCGGATCACAAAAGAACCGTCGTCATTGTCTTCGGTCACAAAAAGATGTTTGTCCGTGAGCATTATTGCACAATCAAACTCGCCGTACTGTTTATCCGCCGGATAAACGCGCGCACGGTAAGTTAATTCTACCGGTTCTTTGATCTCTATTTCCAACGCGCCGCACCTCACAGTTTCGTTATAAAAGGTGTAATAAGAATGACTATCATGCAAACGATGCAGACAAACTTAAGCATTACGGTAACAAGCTTCTTCCCGCCAAACTTCGTTTCGCTGACAAGGACCTCGTCTTCGATGTATTTGGGCTTTGTGACCCAACCGATGAGGATGCAGGTTATAAGCGCCACTATCGGCATCATGATGTTGTTACTGATGAAATCGAAGAAATCAAGGAACTGCATTCCGAAGAGCGTCACCTTATCCCACGAGCTGTACCCGAGTACGGAGAGCATTCCGAGGATCGCACAAATCGCGATGGTTATGAGGCACGCCGGGATCCTGCGAAGCTTAAACTTCTCCATGATGATCGAAACAACGGTTTCCATAAGCGAGATCGACGATGTAATTGCGGCAAGCGCAACAAGCACGAAGAAGACCGTTCCGACTATCTGACCTCCGACCATAGACTGAAATACATTCGGAAGCGTGATGAACATAAGTCCGGGACCGGCATTTAACGCACCCGCATCTCCGCCTGAGAATACAAATACCGCGGGAACGATGATAAGGCCCGCAAGCACTGCGATTCCCGTATCAAAAACCTCGATCTGTCTGACAGATTTTTCAAGAGAGTCCTGCTTCCGCATATACGAACCATATGTAACCATGATACCCATGGCAAGTGACATCGAATAGAAAAGCTGACCCATGGCCGCTGCAATGGTCTTTAAAAGTTTTTCAAATGTAAAGCCGTCAAAGTTGGGAAGCAGGTAGTACTTAAGTCCCGCACCCGCTCCGTCAAGCGTCATCGTATAGACGGCAATTCCGAGCGTAAGAACAACAAGCACCGGCATCATGAATTTACTGATACGCTCGATACCTTTTTCAACACCGAGCATAACAACAAGTGCCGTCAAAATAAGGAATACAAAGAAATATACGGTAGGCTGTCCCGCTTCGCCTATGAACCCGGAGAAGAATGACCCGTCACCTGCCGCTTCAGTACCCATTCCTCCCGCAAATGTGAAAAGATACTTAAGCACCCAGCCACCGATCACGCAGTAATACGGTGTGATGATCACCGGAACAAGAGCTGCCAGCCATCCGAGGAACGAAAAACGCTTATCGATCGACTTATATGCGCCGATAACACTCTTTCCCGTGCGCCTGCCGATCGCGATCTCAGTGATCATAAGCGTAAAGCCGAATGTCACGGCGAGAATGATGTAGATGATGAGGAAGAGTCCCCCACCATATTTTGCCGCAAGATACGGAAAACGCCAAATGTTTCCGAGTCCTACCGCCGAGCCTGCCGCCGCAAGCACAAAACCGATCTTTGAACCAAATCCCCCATTACCCTTAACTTCTGCTGAAGATGCCATAACAATTACCTCCTTCGGAAGCCTTTTGGGGCTTCCCTTTTTCACCCTTACAAGCGAGCCGAACGCTCCCCTCACGCATGACTGTTACCCCTGCCCGCCGCCAAACGAAAACGATACCCTTTGTTAAGCCCCCGTGAGTCCGTCATGTTCAAACGCGGAACATGAATATAGAGGGTCGCCGCAAGCAGCAACCCTCTATAATGTTACTACGATTTAAAAAATAGTCAAATCACTTATTCATTCCGAGCATTCTGCGCTTTGCCTCTGCCGCCCTTGTCATAGCTCCGGTTACATAAAGAAGTGCGAGTATAAGCGCCCCAAGTCCTACTCCGAGCGATATTCCGTCTAAGAATCCGCTTCCCAAAGACTCAGGCACGTCAATGAATTCAAGTACCAAATGAGTGACTATTCCGATTATTCCCACTATCAGAAAGACCATCACAGTCCTTGTGATCCTCTTCTCGCAGCTTTTGCCGTACTCCGCCACCTTCATTGCCGTTTCTTTTACTTCTTCGTTCATGTTTGTTTCCTTCCTTTCTCCATCGAGGATTTCGCGAAGGTCCACATCATAAAAATCCGACATTTCTATAAGAATGTCTATGTCAGGCAGATTCGCACCCGTCTCCCATCTTGAAACGGTTCTCCTTGAAACACTGAACTTCTCCGCCAATGCTTCCTGAGTGAGGTTCTTCTCGTTTCTTAAAGACTTGAGCAGATTTGCTACTTTTACCTGATCCATACTTTGTGGCCTCCTGTTTTGCCGCTCTCCGCGGCTTCGTTACGAACCCCAGATTATCGAAATTCCGGTTTTTTCGCCATGACATAAAACGTCCCATTGGCCTATTTTAGCATATGAGACGCAATATGTCTCATCCGGTTGAAATAGACATTCGATGTCGCATCCCCCGGTTCATCCTGCGTAAAATCAGCTTTTTACATAGCCGTCACCCGGCAAACATTCTGACGATCCACTCCCATGTTTCCGGGAAGTATTTATATATTGCCGCCTTGATCTGTTCGGCCTGGCCTGTAAGATTTATATCGAATACCACATCTCCCTTGGTCTCATCGCCTATAGCGATCACCGCCGAG
>JAILPE010000066.1 GCA_024699645.1 Lachnospiraceae bacterium | reverse complement strand
CTTCCAGTACATGTCTGACAGCTACAACAAGATGTACAAAGAGTCCAAGCCCATCGCTGACGGCAATGAGCCCGACATCTACATCTTCTCGGATCCCCAGTGGGCACCCGTACCCGCTCCCGATGTTGATTACAGCTGCTTAAGCGATGATCTTACACTTTGCTACTTCGATACAAACGCTAACTGCGCAGCTATCCTTGGTATGAAGTACTTCGGCGAGCACAAGAAGGGCACCCTTACCATGGCATGGGCACTTGCAAACCGCAACGGCTATGCATCCTGCCACGGCGGACAGAAGGAGTACTCACTTGAGGGCGGCAAGAAGTTCGTTGCTTCCGTATACGGTCTTTCGGGATCAGGAAAGTCAACACTTACACATGCTAAGCACGGTGGAAAATACGACGCATTCGGCGGCATCAAGGTTCTTCATGATGACGCATTTATCATCAACTCAGACACATGTGCATCTATCGCACTTGAGCCTACATACTTCGACAAGACAAATGATTATCCTACAGGCTGCCCTGACAATAAGTACCTTCTTACTGTTCAGAACTGCTCATGTACAATGGATGAGGATGGCAAGATCCAGCTCGTAACCGAAGATATCCGTAACGGTAACGGCCGTGCTATCAAGTCAAAGCTTTGGTCACCTAACCGCGTTGACAAGATCGACAGCCCCGTTAACGCTATCTTCTGGATCATGAAGGATCCTACACTTCCTCCCGTCGTTAGGCTTAAGGGCTCGGCTCTTGCAGCTGTTATGGGTGCTACACTTGCTACAAAGACATCAAGTGCAGAGCGTGTTAAGGCCGGAACGGATATGAACGCTATCCGTATTGTACCTTACGCAAATCCTTTCAGAACATATCCTCTTGCCAACGACTATGAGAAGTTCTTCAAACTCGTTGATGAGAAGAACGTTGCTTGCTACATCGTTAATACAGGCGACTTCATGGGCAAGAAGTGCCAGAAGGAAGACACACTCGGAATCCTTGAGACCATCGTTGAAGGCAAGGGCAAGTTCGAGCAGTGGGGACCTTTCGAGGATATCGAGATCATGAATGACTGGAGCGGCAAGACAGGCGACTTCACACCTGATTTCAACAACGCTGATTACAAGGCACAGCTTAAGGCTTCCCTTCAGACCAGAGTTGACGCCGTTAAGGGCTTCGCTGAGAAGAAGGAAGGTTATGACAAGCTTCCCGATGCAGCACTTGCAGCACTCGAGAAACTCGTTAAGGCTCTTGACTGATGATCAGAATAAAGAATATTTAACGCATATGAGGCAGAACTTCGGTTCTGCCTCATTTATTTACAACCGGGAGCGTCAAATCGGTAGGTTATATAATTCTCAATCTGCTGTATTGACTTTCTACCGATAAAAAGTGAAATACTTCCCTTGAAAAAACATGAGATCAGGATTAGAATGCTAATAAGAACGATAAATTCGATAACTGAATTAATTGAAAGGAAATAATATGGGAACAGAAAGGAAAACATTTCTTCCGTTGCTGATCGACATGGGAAAGGCACATAAAAAGTATTGTATGAGCCGATTCTCACAGCTCGGCCTCACGACGGGACAGCCTAAAGTCCTGACGGTTTTGTCCGCCAAGGAGGGGTATCTTCAGAAGGATCTTGCAGCGAGGTGTGCGGTTGAACCCGCAACGATGACCTCGCTTCTCAATAATATGGAACGCAAGGATCTCATAAAACGCGAGACTGTTTATGTCTCCGGGGGAAAGAGAGCCTTCGCCATCTATCTTACCGAGCACGGTAAGGAAGTGGCAGCCGAAGTGGCAGCAATAGCAAAAGAAGCCGAAAAGAAGTCTTTTGAAGGTGTAGAAGACAAAAAGGAAGGATTCCTTTCGGTTATGACTGAGATAATCAAGAATCTGTCTTTGATTCTTCTTATAGCGATCACATCTATCTCCCTTTCGGCATGCTCCGGATCTGACAAAGCACAGACACAGGAGAAAGCACCTGAGACAACCACTCAAAAGGAAGACACCATGACTACAGACAATAAAGCCGATACAGAAACAGTTCGACCGGAAGTAAATGAGCCGGCTCCCACAGAGGCTCCCGCAACACCCACACCCACGCCTGAGCCCACACCTACACCTGAACCGAAAATACTTCTTCATGATCCTGTAGATGAAATTCCGTCGCAATATCTTGCGTATCAGTTAGATGGGAAAAAAGGAAACGTTGAAAAGATTACGTATGAAACAAAAGACTATGCAGGGGATGAAAGCGAATTAGAAAAAGAAGCTTTTGTCTACCTCCCGATTGATTATGACGAATCAAAACAATACAACGTATTATTTCTCCTTCACGGTATTGGCGGATCAATCCATGAGTGGGGACTTAATTCGGCAGAGTCTTCCAAAGTTTGTACAATGATGGATAATCTTACCAATAAGGGAGCAATTGAACCGTTTATTATTGTTACCCCAAATGGTCGTTCGGGTAAGGATTATAAGAACGCTTCGTTTGATGTAATGTCTCTTTTCTACGAGTTTGGGAAAGAGCTTAGAAACGATTTAATCCCTTATATTGACAACAAATATTCAACATATGGATCGAATGGAGCAGACCCGAATGAAGCAAGAAAGCATCGTGCTTGCGCAGGCCTTTCTATGGGAGGAATGCAGACGATAAACATTGGTATGTGTGAATGTATGGATCTTTTTGGATGGTTTGGATCTTTCTCGGCTGCTCCTACTTCGTATGAAGGAGATAAAGTTGTTGAAATTCTTGAGAAGGACTTTCCTGATAAAGAAATCTTTCTTTCATACAATATTTGTGGAACCGATGATACAACCGCATGGGCAAGCGCTACAGCTTCAGTAAAGGGGCTGGACAAAAAAACTGATCTTTTAGAAGATCATGTAAACTATTTATGGCAGGAACGTCCTGGCGGACATGGATGGGATATTTGGTATCTGGGATTCTATAACTTTTCTAGATTGGCATTTGGAAATGCTAATATATAAGTAGATGAAACGGTTGTTGAGGAAGCATCTAAAGATGTCATAAGGGTGTCTAAAGTCTGGGTCTCTGAGCCTGATTCTGCTGGTGGAGTTAAACTGTACGTAAACTTTGAGAATAAATCAGAAAAAGAGATCAAATATGCATATTTTGATGTTGCAATGTATAATGCTGTAGGTGATATAGATTTAGGAAAGTACACTACTTCTTTGGGGAATGATAAAGATTACGTTAGCCTTTGTGCCACAGGACCATTCAAAAAAGGGGAAGGTCTTTCGGGAACGAGGGAATATTGGGGAAAATACTATAGCTTCCAAATCAAAACAGCAAAGCTCTTGGGTGTAACAATCCAATACATGGATGGAACGGAACGAACATTAACACCTGAAGAAATTCAGTATTAAACTATTTGACTTTTAGGAGGTACTATCGTGGTGCCTCCTTTTTTTGTGTGATATGCCGAGACAAATGCGACAAAATCGGGAAATCTTGGCAAGCTGATTCGGTGTAATGAATAATTGTATTATGATATGAAAGGGCAACCTGTGTTATCGCCGATTATGCAATTGACAACAAGAGTAAACCAAGGTATAGTAAAAAGAAATACAATATTTCGAAGGAGGTTTACTATAAAAATGAGAAAACGGATTTTGTTTTTGTTAATGGCGATGGTGCTTGTGGCTTTATGCTTTAAAAGGGAGCCGGTTCTTGCTCGCACAGAAAAAGATACCTTGTCTAGAGAGATATATGAAAAATATGTGCAACAAGGTGTCATCAGTGAATCGATAAAATATGAAGAATGGCGGTTTTTAGTGGAAAAATCCAAAGAATTGGAAGACGCCTTATCCAAATCTCCGTACTTTAATGAAGTGTATTCGTCGGAAAACAACCGTGTGCAGCAAAACTTTTTGCCGGCAAGGGGAGATATTGTAATAACAAACGGTACTAGTAGCGCTGGAATTTTCGGTCATTCTGGAATAGCAGTTTCTGCATACAATATTTTACATATAGCGGGTTTTGGATGTGTGCCTGAATTGATTACTTTTGGGTCGTGGAATAATACATATTCGTATGTAAATGAGGATTCTTGGACAAAGGTGTATAGATGTACTGATTCAAGCGTAGCAAATGCAGCGGCGACATGGGCTGAGGATAATTATTTGGACTCGTTTTGCATATATATGATTGACGAAGAGTTATTTGGAACGTTTTTCACATATTGTTCAAAGATAGTATGGCAAGCCTATGCTTTCGGACCTTCATCGCCGGCTGCATATGTGCCAGGATGGAGCGGAATAGTATTACCGTACGAATTACCTAATCTGATCTATAATTGTCACTTAGAGCATGTGTATTGATGGATTGAGGAATGAAGCATGAAAATTGTCACTTTTATGAAACTGGCAAAATTTGGGATCAAAACGGTGCTTTTAAAAAAACAGGATCCAATTCTTGGAACAGTTATACTTACAGATAAGTGCAACCTCAAATGTAAGCATTGTTCTGTAAATAATATTTCTTCTGTCATATATCCGTATGCACAGATAGAAAAAGATATGTGTCAGCTGTTTGACATGGGAGTCAGGATTCTGTTTTTTTGTGGTGGCGAAACACTTTTGTGGAGAGACGGCAACTATACGATCAAGGATCTTGTTCATAAAGCAAAACAAATGGGTTTTTTAATTGTTAATGTTGTGACAAACGGAACATTTCACATAGACATTCCGGAAGCTGATCTTATCTTATTAAGTGTAGATGGAGACAAGGAACACCATAATGCGATCAGAGGTGATACATATGATGTCATAATGCAGAACATCGAAGAAGCCACATCAGACAATATATGTTTTTACATGGCTATTAATCAGATGAATAAGGATACCATACAGGATGTTTGTGCAAAAGCAAAAGAGATGGAAAATGTGAGAGCGGTTTCATTTAATTTTCATACACCGTATCCGGAAACAACCGAGTTGGCTCTGTCAAAGGAAGACAAGAAGAGATGTTGTGATGTAATAACCCAAATGATGAAAAGCAAGACTCCTGTATTTAATCTTAAAAGTGCATTCCCATATCTGATTGAAAACAGATTTCCTACCCCGTGTCGGCAATGTCTTGTTATAGAGAACGGGAAAACATCCGTCTGCGGGCGATGCATAGAAATACCGGGGCTTTGTGATAATTGTGGCTATTTCTTTGTTGCGGAGTATACCTTGATATTTAAAGGAAAAATTAGGATTATAGCTGATATGCTAAGGACATATTTAAAGTATGTATAGGTGAGAACTAATGTTTCGCTTGACTGATTTGGTTAGAGTTTTGCTTGTTCGGAGTTTTAAACCGTTTACCTTTACTAACGAATATGAGAAAACCGTGGACTACTCCGATTGTAACAGGTTGGGACTGTACATTCATATTCCGTTTTGCAGATCTGTTTGTGGGTTTTGCCCTTATTGTAAGGAAAAGTTTGAGAAGCAAAAATATGACAGATACATAGATTCGTTGATAAAAGAGATCCATTTAAAAGGGAGTTGTCATGAGGGGAAAAAGGTTGTTACCAGCCTGTATTTCGGAGGTGGCACGCCCGCGATGGCGGCAGACCGAATTATGGAAATAGTGGATACGGTCAACGAGTATTATACTATAACAGAAGGGATTGGAATAGAACTGCACCCTGATGATGTAAGGCCTGACGTCCTTGTTAAGCTTAAGGATGCAGGTATTACGAAAGTAAGTATTGGAATTCAAAGTTTTTTGGGCAAACACAGTAGCATACTACACCGACCGAGTGTGGATCCATCGCTCTTGGCAGAGGTGCTTGGTCAGGTTCGATTTGAAACTGTTTCCATGGATTTTATATTTGCCCTTCCCGGTCAAACGATCGACGATCTGAAATATGATATAGAAACCGCCTTTTCAATAGGTGCTAATCATGTGGCGATTTATCCGTTTATAGATTTTTCATTCGCAGACCGAAAAGTCAAGTCTATGAACAAAAAAGAAAAGCGTGTCCTAATGGATCGAATGACAGATTATTTCGAAGAGAAGGGTTACTTCAGAAAGTCGATATGGACTTTCGCAAGCTGTCGAGAAGCCGATTATTCTTCTATGTCAAGGGAAACATTTCTTGGTTTTGGATGCTCTGCGGCAACAGCGCTGAAAGACAGGTTTGACATAAATACGTTTTCTGTTGAAGAGTATTGTAATAGAATAGAGCGAAGCGGATTTCCAACAGCGCTAACGTTAAGGTTTAAAAGCAGACAACGAATGCTATACTATCTGTTTTGGACTGCGTACAGCATGAAGGTGGACAAGAAAGCATTTCGGGATTTTTTTGGGGTTTCGTTATATATAAAGTTTGGATTTGAAATATTGTTCGCTAAACTACTTGGTTACATTACGACCACAGATGGCAATCTATATCTGACAAAGAAAGGAGCATATTATTTTCATTACTATGAGAGTTTTTATACCTTGTCATATATAGATAAAATGTGGGGACTCTTGAGAAATGAAGCGTTTCCGGAAGAAATGAAGCTATAATTGTTAGCCCAAATGCACAAAAACGGAGGTTTTGATTTGTGCATTTTGATGCTTGCAATATTGTTGTCCGCATGATAGAATGGTCACCTGTGATATATTATTCCTTGTTATCCGCATGACGGATAGCCAGAGACCAAAAGGAGGTGCAAGCAACTATGAACAAGTACGAGTTAGCCTTAGTTGTCAATGCAAAAATTGAGGATGAGGCCAGAGCAGCCGTAGTTGAAGACATTAAGGACATGATCACCAAGTTCGGTGGCAAGGATCTTAAGGTTGACGATTGGGGCAAGAAGAGACTGGCTTATGAAATCCAGAAGATGAATGAAGGCAATTATTACTTCATCCAATTCGAAGCTGATGCAACGGCTCCCGCTGAACTTGAGCAAAGACTCAGCATCAAGGATAACGTGCTCCGATACTTATGCATTAGACAGGACGACGAGTAAGGAGGTCCACTCATGAACAAAGTCATTTTAATGGGAAGATTAACAAGAGATCCCGAAGTAAGGTACGGAGATAATCAGAGAGCAGTCGGCAGATTCAGTATCGCCGTTGACCGCAGATTTACAAGAGAGGGAGATCCTACAGCGGATTTCTTTAATTGTACTGCTTTTGGTAAACAGGCTGAATTTGTTGAGAAGTATCTTAAAAAAGGAACAAAGATGCTCGTTACGGGTCGCATCCAGAACGATAACTACACGAACAAGGATGGACAGACAGTATACAGTGTACAGATAATTGTTGATGAGCTTGAATTTGCGGAGAGTAAGGGAAGCCAGGACGGGTCACAGGCCGGACGTGCTTCATCGGCGCCTTCGGGTGCAGCTCCTGCTGAAGGATTCATGAACATTCCCAATGGAATCGACGACGAATTACCGTTTAACTAATAAGTTTTACCTATGAATTGGACAGGAGGAAAGTATCATGCCGTTTACAAAGAATAAGGAGCAGTCAGACAGAGAAGCTCCCGTAAGAAAGAGAATGATCAGAAGAAAGAAAAAGGTTTGCTGCTTCTGCGCAGAAGAAGTTGCATCGATCGACTACAAGGACGTTAACAAGCTTAAGAAGTTTATCTCTGAGCGTGGAAAGATCCTTCCCAGAAGAATCAGCGGAACATGCGCAAAGCATCAGAGAGCTCTTACAGTTGCTATCAAGCGTGCTCGTCATCTTGCTCTTTTACCTTATTCTGTAGAATAATCTTTTTCAGCGATTAAAAAAACGAATAGAGGGACAACCCCGGGCAGGGGATGCCCCTCTTTTAATTTATGTAAAACTGTGATAAAATATACCTTGATTGCGGGGTTTAACCGGCAAATGAAGATTGGAAGACAAAAGCCCGGTACATAGGGATATGTGTGATGAAACAAGAGACGTCAAAAGCAGCTCTTTAGAGGAATATGTGTGATGAAACAAGAGACGTTGGAAGCGGTTCTTTAGAGGAGGGATTATGCGATTTAAGGGGAATATGCGTCATATAATGACAATGCTCCTACAACTTCCTTTGTACATGTGTGTGCTGTTGGTTATTATGGACATATATCTGTACACAATAAGTACAGATGCGGGATTGGCGGGAACTTTGTTTACGATCGCCTACATAATAGGTTGTGCGGTGGTTTATGCCGTCAGGTGGAAGAAGCTTGACCGGGAACTCGTTAAGTTCGCGATCGGATTTGATCAGACGCAACGTAAGCTTTTGAGCGAGATGTCGATCCCTTATGTCATCGTTGATGAAGAAGGATGCATCCTTTGGGCCGACAGTGAATTTTTACGTCTTTCCGGTGAAAGGATCAAAAACAGACAACATTTAGACGAAATCATTCCCGAACTCAATATTTCGGTATTCCCGCCTGCGGACGGAAAGAATGAGGTTGAATTCGAGTTTAGAGAGATGTGCTTTAAGGCTCAGCTCAGGTCGTTCGATACGGAAGGATTGGGAGACGGTTCTTTCTGGAACTCCGAGAAGCGCAGACCGACCGGAGGACGATCGGGACGGGCTATCGGAATCTATCTTTATGATGAGACGTTGATCAAAAAGTTACAGAAGGACATCGTCGATCAGGAGCTTGCGATCGGACTTCTCTACATAGACAACTACGATGAAGCACTTGAAAGTATTGACGAGGTGCGCAGGTCGCTGCTGACAGCCCTTGTTAACAGAAAGATCAACAAGTTCTTCCAGAATTATGATACCGTTATCAAAAATATAGAAAAAGATAAATATATACTCGTCTTCCAAAGACAGTACCTTGAGAAGCTTAAAGCGACCAAGTTCCCCATACTTGACGAAGTACGAAGCGTCAATATCGGAAATGATATGTCAGTGACGATCAGCCTTGGTATAGGCGTAAAGAACGGAACGTATATCCATACATATGATGCGGCCAGAGCGGCAATAGATCTTGCTCTCGGACGAGGCGGCGATCAGGTTGTCATAAAGGGCGGAGAAAATATTGAGTACTACGGTGGAAAATCAGGATCCGTCGAGAAAAACACAAAGGTTAAAGCAAGAGTAAAAGCTCATGCTCTCAGGGAGCTTATCGAGAGCAAGGACAAGATATTTATAATGGGTCATTCGATGCCCGATATCGATGCGTTCGGATCGGCGGTCGGAGTTTACAGGATAGCAAAGGGCCTCAATAAAGAGGCGCACATAGTCCTGGATCAAATCACAAGTTCGCTTGAGATCATGGTCGACAGATTCAGAAATAACAGCGATTATGATGGAATGATCATTTCATCGCAACAGGCGCTCGATGCGATCGATCCGCTTTCGATCGTTGTTGTCGTGGATGTTAACAGACCAAGTCATACCGAATGTCCCGGCCTTCTCGACAAGGCTAAACAGGTAGTGGTACTTGACCACCACAGACAGTCATCCGAAGTTATTGTAAACCCGTCGCTTTCATATATCGAGACTGCAGCTTCGTCGGCGTGTGAGGTAATCGCCGAGATCCTTCAGTATATCGGAGACGATATCAAGCTTAAGCCGCTTGAATCGGATGCAATGTTTGCGGGTATCATGGTAGATTCGAACGGATTTGTCACCAAGACGGGTATCAGAACATTTGAAGCGGCCGCATACCTCAGAAGAATGGGCGCGGACGTTACACGTATAAGAAAAGCGTTCCGTACGGATATGCCGGAATATATAGCCAAGGCACGTTCCATTGCTTCGGCTCAAATCTATATGGGTTGTTATGCGCTTGCGGTATGCGATTCGGAGGGTGCTGCAAGTCCTACGGTACTGGGAGCACAGGTTGCCAACGAGCTCATGGACGTGAGCAATATCAAGGCAAGCTTTGTATTTACAGACTATAATAATATGATCTATGTCAGCGCAAGATCGATAGATGAAGTCAATGTTCAGGTTGTTATGGAAAAACTTGGCGGAGGCGGACATATGAGCGTTGCAGGTGCGCAGTTCAGCGATTGCTCGATTGAAGAAGCCATGGACAAAGTCAGAGACGTTCTTGCTGCTATGACTGAGGGAGGAGAAATCTGATGCAGATTATTTTACTTTCCGATGTGAAAAGTCTCGGAAAAGAGGGAGATGTAGTTAAGGTCAGCGACGGCTATGCAAGAAACTTCATACTTCCCAAAAAGCTTGGAGTTGAGGCAACTCCCAAGAATATGGAAGAATTAAAGGAACGTCAGGCTCTTGAGGCACAGCGCCAAAAGGAAATCTACGAGGAGGCGAAAGCTTTCGGAGAGAAGCTCTCGGCAGCATCGGTTAAACTTTCGATAAAAGGCGGCCAGGGAGGAAGAACGTTCGGAGCGGTTACGGCAAAGGAGATCAGTGCCGGGATCGAGGAGCAGCTTGGATACGATGTTGACAAGAAAAAGATCGTCCTTGCTGAAAACATTAAAAATGCAGGTGTTTACAATGTCACCATAAAGCTTCATCCCAAGGTTAGTGTAGAGATGAAGGTTGAAGTGGACGTGATTTGATCCATACTGTGACGGATGACCGGGATATAAGGGAAAATTATGGATGAGACGATCATAAAAAGAACTCTGCCGCATAACAGTGAGGCGGAGAACTCCGTGATCGGGGCGATGCTCATCGACTCCGATTGCGTCAGGGAAATTGGAGACATCCTAAGCGCGGAAGATTTTTACGACTCTGCTCTTGGGATGTATTTTGGCTGCATAATCGAACTTGATGCCGCAGGAATCCCGATCGATCAGGTAACTTTGACCAACAAGATCTCGGAGAAGATGGGTAGCGAAAATGCCGATGATATTCAAAAGAAGCTTATGGATATTGTCCTCAATACCCCGACATCGGCCAATGTCAGAACACATGCCGCGATAGTTGCCGAAAAAGCACTCTTGAGGCGTTTGATAGCAACTTCGAAGGAAGTGTCCGAAAAATGTTACCGTGACGGAGAACCCGTTCCGGAGATACTTTCATCGGCTGAGAAGGCGATTTTTGATATAGCACAGAATCAAAAAACGGGTGAAGTCCGTTCGACGAGAGACATATTTGTTCAAACGCTGATGAATATTGAGGCGGCTTCCGAAAAACACGGAGCGGTTACGGGAATCCCGAGCGGATTTACCGATCTGGACTATAAAACTGCCGGATTTCAGCCGTCCGATCTTATACTTGTGGCGGCAAGACCGTCAATGGGAAAGACGGCATTTGCGCTTAATATCGCAGAGCATGCTGTATTAAAAAGTGATGTTACCACAGCGTTTTTCAGCTTGGAAATGTCAAGCGAACAGCTTGCAAACAGACTTCTTTCGATGCATTCAAAAGTTGAATCCCAATCGATGAGGACCGGAAATATCAGTGAAGATGACTGGACAGAACTCGTAAAAAGTGCTAATCTTTTGGGAAATTCAAAGCTTTTGATAGATGAAACACCGTCTATAACGATTGCACAGCTCAGATCGAAGTGCAGAAGATGGAAAGTTGAGAAGGATTTAAAGCTTGTGATAATCGACTATCTGCAGCTTATGTCGGCAGGTCACAGAACGGAATCAAGACAGAACGAGATATCCGAAATATCGCGTGAGCTCAAGAACATAGCGAGAGAGATAAAATGTCCCGTTATCGCACTTTCACAGCTTAGCCGTGCGCTCGAGAGCAGACCTGACAAGAGACCTGTTCTCTCGGACCTTCGTGAGTCGGGTGCGATAGAGCAGGATGCCGACGTAGTTATGTGCATATACAGGGATGAGGTGTATGATTCCGAAAGCAAGGATAAGGGAACGGCTGAAATAATCATACGTAAGCAACGTAACGGCCCTATCGGTACCGTTAAACTTGCTTGTCAGCTCGAATATACAAGATTCGCTAATCTGCTTCAGCAGCAGTGATCGGAAAGGAGGAAAACATATGATCGATAAGAATACACAGATCGGAGCACTTTTAAGAGAAAACCCTCAGATAGCGCCTATACTTATGTCGGCCGGAATGCATTGCCTCGGTTGTCCCGCAGCGCAGGCAGAGAGCCTTGCAGAGGCAGCTATGGTTCATGGAATTGATGTTGATGCGCTCGTTGAGCAGATCAATCGTTTTCTTGAGGCTACAAAATAAAAATGTGACCGCATAGGCGTTTGAGAAAGCATTTCTTTATTGAGATGACGGTTTCTTCGCCGAATGCGGTCTTGTTTTTTGAGGGAAAGTGTTATATGATTACCTCGTGCGATACGGGGACCACTGTAGCAGACAGAACCCGTAAAAAATCACTGTTTTAAAGATCACTATTATCAGGAGGTAGAAAAATGGCTTACAAGATTACAGATGCTTGCGTTAGCTGTGGAGCATGTGCTGACAGTTGTCCTGTTGGTGCTATTTCTGAGGGTGCTGAGCACTATGAGATCAATGCTGATACTTGTCTCGAGTGCGGTTCTTGCCAGGCAGGATGCCCTAACGAAGCTATCATTGAGGAATGATCACTCGCGGATGAATCCCGAATAATGTGATATTCAATTTGAGAGATGAACAAAACCCCGGATTGCCTTGTGACGATCCGGGGTATTTTCTAACTCTTAAGGGGTAGAATATATAGTCTTGTGTACTATCGTGTCTTGTAGGGCAAAGGTAAAAACCGTACCTTTGCATTTTGTTGTGCCTAAGCACGGGTAAGAGTCTATCCCGGTGCTTACGAATTAAAAGCGGGCAAGGGTCTGAAGTGCGTTGCCCTGAACGATTATCTTGTAGTGCTCGTCGAAATATGCTGTACCGGCAGATGAGATCTTTTCGGTAGGAGCGTAATCGGAGATGATGTTAACTATCTTGTTGAATTCTCCGACGGTGTGCTCGGACATACCGACTATAAGATGATACTTGTTACCGGGATCTTTATAAAGTGTATTCTCTCCGCGGTAAAGCTTTGATACTTTCTTTGCAAGGTTGATCACTTCGTCGAGCGAATTGAATTTAAAGATCTTGCAAAGGTTCGGTACGGGTCTCGAATTGGCTTCTCTCTCTTTAAGCACATTGCGAAGACTCTGGTCTTTCGGCTGAGATGCACCGAGAAGCTTTTCGGAAAGCTGGTTGCCGATCAGTCCGGAGAGATGATCAAAGCAACTGATGATCTCGTCAGCACACGAACGATCGGGGGGAACAAAATCATCTTCTTCATCATCATCCTCGATCGGAGATTTCGTGAAACTGGAGAATCTCGAGTCAAGCTCTTCGGGATCGCTGACCTTGGTGATGAGAAGAACAAGGCAATCGGTTGAAAGCGGGATAGCTTCAATCATGAGAGGAATGTTTTCAGCATCAAAGTCACACTCAGTGGAGGCCTGCATAAGCATGTCTCGGAAAAGCGCGTTGGCCTTGTCCGACCCGTAAGCGAGCTCGCTGATCTTCAGTTGTCTGTCGACAAGATCTTTTTTGTAAAGGGTACAACGAATCTGGTTGTCACTGATCTTTTCAAATTTCATAAACAAGCCCCCTTTCGATTTGGTCGCTCTGCAAACACTTCAATGAAGTATTTGTCGGTTGATCGGAAGCGATATTATCACTTCTGATGAAGAGTGTAATACAGTATAAGCATTTTACCTGTTCAAGTCAATCAATTTTATGGTTTGTGACTTCTAAAATATTGCACAAAAGTGACAGTCGATTTTTGTGAAATAATACAATAATGATCTCCTTGTTATATATATATCGGCTGATTTATACTATTTCTACAGTCGTTTCTGAAAAAAGAAAGGAGGATTTTTACATTCTTGACAGATACAGGATCATAAACCAAATCTGTGCTCATGAACACAGCACCGTGTGGCTTGCGGAACATCGTACTCTTCACGCAAAAAGGATCATCAAAGGCATCAGGCGCTCCGGCCCTGCGCACGATATCCTCGCAGCCGAAGCATCCACTCTTATGTCACTCTCTCATCCCGGCATACCGTCGGTGTTTGATGTTGACGAAGACGGGGAATACACTTACATCATTGAGGAATTCATTGAAGGAGAAAACCTAAAAGCCTTTTACAAAAAGAGGAATGTTGGGGAAGAACAGCTTCTTGATCATCTGGAGCAGATCTGCTCTATTCTTGAATATCTGCAGGATCGTTCGATCCGGCTTATACGCCTTGATATAAAACCGGAAAATATAATCGTTTCCGACCGTATCCGTATCATTGATTTTGGTACGGCTCAGAGAGAAGGTGAAAGAACGGCATTCGGCTTTATGACTTCCGGATATACCGCACCTGAGTATATACGCGGAGAAAAAAGCGGGAAAGAAGGAGATGTATACAGCCTTGGGAAACTCATTACTTTTATGACAGAGAATTCAAATGCCTCTAAAAAAACAAGAAAGAGACTTGAGGTGATAGCGCGAAAGTGCACAAAAGAAGTGCAAAGAGACAGGGTGGGATCAGGTGTTATAGTCACGAAGATGATAAGAAGAGCGGCTAAAGAAAAAAGAAGATCGTACAGAGAGACAAAAACGTTGACGAGGGCAAAAAGGATCGCCGTTATGGGGCTTTCCGGAGGATGCGGGACAACTTATATTGCGGTAAGCCTTGCAAGTACGCTTGCAGCGTTTGGACCGGTTCGGTTTGTACAAAGGAAACATAACGAGGCTCTTGAAGAAATTTTTGCACAAAAAGCCAAGGGAAGACAGGGGAAAGGGGTGTTTTACGCAACCTGCGGGATGACGGCAGGAAATATGCGTGAATTCACCGGGGCCGAACCGATGCTTGGGGAGGTTTCGAATTACAGGATTGTTGCAGACCTGGGAGGAGATCCTGCCGGAGTATTTAAGGAGGCCGTCGCCGGGTTTGACATGGTTTTGATCGTTGGCGCGGGGGCTCTTTGGAGACGTGATGATTACGATTTTCTTGAAAGAATGGCAAAGGAAAGATTGTTGGGGCCGAATTGCCGTGTTTTGATTAATATGCCCTGCAGCGAGGCGGCACAGCTTTTGCCTTCCACGGTTAAAGCATTTTGTTTTCCGCATGTAGATAATCCCTTCTCACCGGGATCCGCAACCAAAAAACTGTTCGGAAAGATAGTCGGAAGATCCTAAAGGAACCCGGAAGGAAAATATATCACAGAAAATAACGGCAGTCCTCCTGTCCGTAACACAAACAAAAGCGACAGATCATCCGAGCAGGAAATCTGTCACAGATGACGACCTCATTTTTGCTCTGAAAAGAATCTTAAAAGAGATCGTCGACACCTCGGGATTATCTGAACGGAAAACCACTCGGAAAAGGGATGAGCAAAATACGCCAAAACCCTACAAAAACAGCCATTCTCGGCTTGCCATACAACAATTTAGATGGTACAATAAACGCAGCTTTTTTGGCTGCGTTTATTCGTCGCCGCCGTTAACCCGTACGAAGTCTGATCGGAGATCGGGTTGATCGCACCGCGAGTATGCACTAATACGGTTTCGGAAGGGAATGTAAGATGAGGAAATTGCTTAAGCATGTCGGCTTGATCTGCCTAATGCTTTTATGTGTGGGGTTACTGGGGGGGTGTTCGTTGTTCGGAAAAGACGAGGGTAGTAAGGTTGTTATGAAACTCTCGGATTATTATGGGGTTCCCGATGGTAAAGCGTTGATCATCATAGACGAAACGGTTTATGAAAAATATGCGTTATATAAAGACGGAATGACGTATATCGATCTTGAAACGGTGAAAAACATGTACACTCATCGGTTCTTTCCCGTAGAAGCGGAGAATACCGTGATATTTACCACACCTACGGAAGTATATGACTTTGTGCCCGGAAGCAAGGAATTCATGTGTAACGGGGAACGTTCCGGCTCAAGCGTACCCGTCGTGATAAAATCTGAAAGTCAGTATTATGTGGCGACGGCATTCCTTGAACAGAGTGGGATCACTTACAAATTTTACGACGATCCCGCGAGGATCCTTATTACCTACAGTGACGAACAGTACCTGTGTATGGACGTTGAGGACGAAACACCTGTCAGAAGCGGTAAAAACCTTGATTCGGACAGGCTCAAAGAACTTAAAAAAGGTGACTGCCTTCGTGTGATAGACGGAGGAGGTATCAGAGAGAACGGTTTCATCAAAGTTCAGACCGAGGACGGAGTACGGGGATATGTTCTTCAGGATGATCTCGGAGAATCATACTACGCGGATCCTCAGTTCGTCGATTATAAGGAGCCTAAGTACACGCACATCGATATTCCGGGAAACATATATCTCGGATGGGAACTTCTCTACAACTCGGACAATGTCGGATATCTGAAGGAGCATCTGGCAGCGGCTCCCGAGCTGAATGTGGTGGCACCCACATGGTTCTTCCTTGACGGAACGGACGGGAGATTTATTTCATATGCGTCACATGATTATATGAAATATGCCAAAGAAAAGGGAGTAAGCGTTTGGGCAACATATAAAAACGATACGATAGAGGGTAGGTTTAATTGTACGGAGGACTCACACACGATCCTGTCGTCCACGCAGAAAAGAAGGGCTCTCATTGATTCGATCATGGAAAGTGTTCATGAATATGAGCTCGACGGAGTAAACATTGACTTTGAGATGCTCAAGCTTGACAGCGGTACATTTTTTGTTGAATTCCTTCGGGAGCTTTCAATCAGATGTCGCTTAAATAATGTTGTCCTCTCTGTAGATAATTATGTTCCCGAAGCATACAACGCATATTACGATATCACAGAACAAGGAAAGATCGTAGATTATGTAGTGATCATGGGCTATGATCAGCATTATGCCGGGTCGAAGGAATCGGGGTCCGTTTCATCACTTGATTGGTTTACGAACGCGCTTAATTCGACAACACAGATGGCACCGCCCGAAAGAGTGATCATGGGCGTTCCGTTCTATACAAGACTGTGGCGTGAAGAAAACGGCGGTAAGGTTTATGTAGAAGCGACACTTAACATGCGGGAGATGAAAGACAAGGTTTCCGGCAGAGAACTTACATGGAGAGAATCGAACGGTCAGTATTACAGTGAGTGGACGAGAAAGGGATCGTTCTACAGGATATGGCTCGAGGACAGTGAGTCGCTCAAGCGTAAGGTCGATGCTTCCCAAAAGGCGAAGGTCAAGGGGATAGCGGCATGGAAACTCGGAGACGAGGAAGCCGGGACATGGGAAATGATCAAAGAATACATGGAAAACGATCATTCGGCCGAATGTGCGCTGCCTCCCGAAAAATAAGATCCGGACCACTTTAAGCCGAGACGGTCGAATTACAATAACAGAATTGAAAAGTTCTCAGCTAAGTACTATAATGTTTAGACGTTCGATCACAGAAAACAGAAAGGAAGACAGAAATGAAAGATTATATGCCTCGTGACATAGAGGCCAAATGGCAGAAATACTGGGAGGAAAATGAGACCTTCAAGACAGATATCAGGGATTTCTCGAAGCCGAAATATTACGTGCTCGACATGTTCCCTTATCCGTCGGGAGTCGGTCTTCATGCAGGACATCCCGAAGGATATACCGCTACCGATATCGTCTCACGTATGAAGCGTATGCAGGGCTTCAATGTCCTTCATCCCATGGGATATGATTCTTTCGGTCTTCCGGCAGAGCAGTATGCTATCAATACGGGCAATCACCCTGATGGTTTTACTCAGAAAAATATAGAGACCTTTTCAAAGCAGCTCAAGGAGCTCGGCTTTGACTATGACTGGTCAAAGATGGTCGCTACTTCCGACCCTAAGTTCTACCACTGGACACAGTGGATATTCAAGAAGCTTTACGAGGACGGTTACGCAAAGTGCGTAGATATGCCCGTTAATTGGTGCGAGGAGCTCGGAACGGTACTCAGTAATGATGAGGTTATCGACGGTAAGTCGGAGCGCGGCGGATATCCCGTTGTTCGTAAGAACATGAAGCAGTGGGTCATCGACCAGCCTGCATTTGCGGAAAAACTTCTCGAAGGCCTTAATGAGATCGATTGGCCCGAATCGACGAAGGATATGCAGCGTCACTGGATCGGACGTTCCGAGGGTGTTGAAGTAAGCTTTGATATCGTCGGCGGCGGGAAGTTCTCGATCTTTACAACGTGTATCGAGACCATTTACGGCATAACGTTTATGGTACTCGCTCCCGACGGAGACCTCGTACAGCAGCTTCTTCCCCGTGTCAAGAACAGGGCTGAGGTTGAGGCTTATATCGAAGAGACACGCAAGAAGAACGACATGGACCGTACAGAGCTCAACAAAGGGAAAACCGGTTGCAGACTTGAGGGTGTTAAATGCATCAATCCCGTAAACGGTAAGGAAGCAGAACTCTTCATCGGAGATTTCGTTCTTGCAAGCTACGGAACTGGTGCCGTTATGGCAGTTCCTTCACACGATCAGAGAGACTTTGAATATGCCGTTGCTCATAAAATAGAAATGATCCAGGTTATCGACGGAAATGATAAGACGGGTCACATTGACGTCAGCGACCACGCACTTGAAAAATATGATTACCTCGGAAAGGGCTACAAGCTCATCAATTCCGAAGAATTTACCGGCATGACGGTCGAAGAAGCCAAGGAGGCTATCACCGTCAAGCTTGAAAAGATGGGCGTTGCAAAGCGCACCGTCAACTACCACTTCCGTGAGTGGATCTTCGCACGCCAGCGCTACTGGGGCGAGCCCGTACCGGTTGTTCACACCGAGGACGGCGGGATCCACGTGCTCGACGATGACGAGCTTCCGCTTGTGCTTCCCGAGCTTGAGGACTACAAGGGAAGAGGCGGCAAGGCTCCTCTTGAGAATGCGACGGAGTGGAAGAAGTACGATCACAACGGGATCAAGGGAACGAGAGAAACCTCGACGATGCCCGGTTCGGCAGGTTCGAGCTGGTACTTCCTTCGTTATATCGACCCCGACAATGACAAAGAACTCGCAGACTATGAGCTCTTAAAGCATTGGATGCCCGTAGACCTTTATATAGGCGGACCCGAGCATGCGGTCGGTCACCTCATGTATTCAAGAATCTGGAACAGATACCTTTACGACAAGGGAATCTCTCCTGTCAAGGAGCCGTTCAAGAAGCTTGTTCATCAGGGAATGATCCTTGGTGAGAACGGAATCAAGATGGGCAAGCGTTTCCCCGAATTCGTTGTCAATCCTTCGGACGTTGTTCGTGATTACGGTGCCGACACGCTCCGTCTTTATGAAATGTTCATGGGACCGCTTGAGGTTTCGAAGCCCTGGAGTAATCAGGGCGTTGAGGGTGCAAGAAGATTCCTCAACCGTGTATGGAATTTCTTTACCGAGACATCTAACCTCACGACCGGCGACGACGGAGAACTCACGCAGCTCTACCACCAGACAGTCAAGAAGGTCACAAACGACTTTGAGAAGCTTGCGTTCAACACAGCCATTTCTCAGATGATGATCTTTGTGAACGCACTTTACAAGAAGGGTTCCTGCCCGCGTGAGTACGCAAAAGGACTCATAAAGATGCTTTCGTGCATATGCCCTCATATCGGAGAGGAAATCTGGGAGATCATCGCGGCTACGGGCAAGACCATCGCTTACGAGCCATGGCCTAAATATGATGAGAATCTTGCGCGCGAGGACGAGATAGAGATCGCCATCCAGATCAACGGCAAGGTTAAATCAACCATCAAGGTCGGCCTTACCGAAGAGCAGGATTCCGTCAAGGCGCGTGTCTGGGAGGATGCAAATATCAAGCGCATCACGGAAGGCAAGACCGTGGTCAAGGAAATTTACGTAAAAGGAAAGATCTACACGATCGTTATCAAATAACATATACCGCAGACAGCCGTCGGCCAAGCGCCGGAGGCTGTCCGCGCGATAAACGAACGATCCCCGGACCGGAATGGGTGAAACGGTTTAGGGCGGATGGATTCTGAATATGGAATTCTCCGGAAATGATCGTATATTGCAAAGGAAACATGCTACTGCGTAGGAATGGGGTAAAACAATATGGAAGTGGCGAAGCTTAATTCAAAAGGCGTTATGCCGTTCATGCACCTGATAGAAAAAGGGGTGGTACAGATCGCCGGCTACAATGTTATGATCCGTTCTCTTTTTGTTGCTCCCGGGTACCGTAACAGCGGAGGAGCCTCAATGCATATGGACAGGCTGGTGAACGATTCCTTCTCGCGTTCGCGATCGGGATAATGCACCTTGGTATTTCACGGACTGTACAACATGCACGTTTCAAAGCCCGGTCTGTCGAGCGTGTTCGGCTACGCACTGCCCCTGATCACTGCTGTCGCTGTCTACTTCCCGTTCCGATCGATGATCGATCGTGAGGCGGAATCAGGGAGCAAAGAGACTAAGCCCTGAGCAGTTACGATGGATTATGCCCGGATAGCATTGAAAAAGACCCAATAATCTGATAACATTGATTAAGTAGTAAATGCGGGGGGATATCTCACGGAGACGGGATGCTCTCCGCATTATAAGCATGATGATCAAAGGACAGTTGGAAAGACAGGATGGGA
>JAILPE010000037.1 GCA_024699645.1 Lachnospiraceae bacterium | reverse complement strand
TTGGGCTCTTGAAGCATACGGCGCAGCTCATGTACTTCAGGAGATCCTGACTGTTAAATCTGATGATGTTACGGGTCGTGTTAAGACTTACGAAGCGATCATCAAAGGTGAAAACATCAGTGAGCCCGGTATTCCCGAGTCCTTTAAGGTGCTCCTCAAAGAGCTCCAGTCACTCGCACTTGATGTTACCGTACTTGACGAAAACGGTAACGAAGTCAAGCTTGCAGAGTCTGTTGATTACTCTATGGACAACAATATGGGCAAGGCCTGGGAGGAAGGAAACGACGCCTACAGAGACGGCCTTGAGGGAAATGTTGAGTCTGCAGGATTCTCAACTGTTGACGGAGAAGAGATCGAAGAGTATTACGAAGAAGATTTCTCGTCCGACGGTGAATTTGACAGTTACAACGAAGATTCATTTTCATTTGATGAGCCCGGAGACGATAACGAATAATAAATAAAGGAGCAAAACGATGGATAATTCATATAGCAGGTCGGAGAACTATCCCAAGGAGATAAACTATGATGCAATCCGTATCAGACTTGCATCACCCGAAAAGATCCGTGAATGGTCGAGAGCAGAGGTTAAGAAGCCTGAAACCATTAACTATCGTACCTTGAAGCCCGAAAAGGACGGACTCTTCTGCGAAAAGATCTTCGGACCCAGCAAAGACTGGGAATGTCATTGCGGAAAGTATAAGAAGATCCGTTTCAAAGGCATCGTCTGCGACAGATGCGGTGTCGAAGTAACAAAGTCTTCGGTACGTCGTGAGCGTATGGGTCACATCACACTTGCGGCTCCGGTATCACATATTTGGTATTTTAAAGGAATCCCCAGCCGTATGGGTCTCATGCTCGATCTTTCACCGAGAGTACTTGAGAAGATCCTCTACTTTGCGGCTTATATAGTTCTTGATCCCGGAAAGACTAACCTGACATATAAGCAGGTTCTTACCGAGAAAGAATACCTTGATGAGTGCGAAAAGTATTCTGCGGGAAGTTTCCGTGTGGGAATGGGCGCTGAGGCTGTAAAAGAGCTTTTACAGGCGATCGACCTTGAAGCAGAATCCGCAACACTTAAGACGGAACTTAAAAATTCAACAGGACAGAAACGTGCGAGGATCATTAAGAGACTCGAGGTTGTAGAAGCATTCCGTGAGTCGGGAAATCGTCCCGAGTGGATGATCCTTGAGAACATTCCGGTGCTTCCTCCGGATCTGCGTCCCATGGTACAGCTCGATGGCGGCAGATTTGCAACGTCCGATATGAACGACCTTTACAGGCGTATCATTAACAGAAACAATCGTCTTCGCAGACTTCTTGAACTCGGTGCTCCCGATATTATCGTCCGCAACGAGAAGCGTATGCTTCAGGAAGCTGTTGATGCGCTTATTGATAACGGCAGACGTGGCCGTTCGGTTACAGGCCCCGGCAATCGTCCTCTTAAGTCACTTTCCGATATGCTTAAAGGAAAGCAGGGACGTTTCCGTCAGAACCTGCTCGGAAAACGTGTTGACTATTCCGGACGTTCGGTTATCGTCGTTGGACCCGAACTTAAGATCTATCAGTGCGGTCTCCCCAAGGAGATGGCAATCGAGCTCTTCAAGCCTTTCGTTATGAAGGAGCTTGTTGAGAGACAGATAGCTAACAATATCAAACAGGCAAAGAAGATGGTCGAGCGTCTCGATCGTGACGTTTGGGACGTGCTCGAAGATGTTATTCGTGAGCATCCCGTTATGCTGAACCGAGCTCCTACACTTCACAGACTCGGTATTCAGGCATTCGAGCCTATCCTTGTCGAAGGTAAAGCGATCAAGCTTCATCCCCTCGTATGTACGGCCTTCAACGCCGACTTCGATGGTGACCAGATGGCAGTGCATCTTCCCCTTTCGGTTGAAGCACAGGCAGAAGCAAGATTCCTTATGCTTTCACCCAATAACCTTTTGAAGCCTTCAGACGGTGGTCCCGTTGCCGTTCCTTCACAGGATATGGTACTCGGTATTTACTACCTGACGATCCATAAGTATCAGGATTACCTCACAAATCCCGCTCATGCAGACGAGAAGGACAGTTTTGTCGCTGAGTATGAAAGCGTTGATGAAGCTGTTGCCGCATATCAGGATTACCAGGCAAAGAAGGAAAAGGCAGTTCTTAAGGCAAAAGACGAGGCAGCTGCACAGAAAGCAATTGCAGCGATCAAGGCAACAGAGATCAATGCAGATACTATCGTTAAAGTATGTGTAGATCCCGAGCGTGACAGAAGGATCGTCTGCAGGATGGTAGATCTTCTCGGCAGAAAGTTCTACTCGATGGACAATGCACTCCTTGCATATGAGAACGGTGAGATCACGCTTCATCAGTATATCTACGTTAAGCGCGAAGGTGTTTACAGAGACGCTGACGGTAATGAGCGTAAGGTTTCGAAGTTCCTTTATACGACACTCGGAAGGTTTATCTTCAACGAGGCTATTCCTCAGGATCTCGGAATTGTTGACAGAACGGATCCCGAACATGTTCTTGACCTTGAAGTAGATTACCTTGTAAAGAAAAAGGAACTCAAGGGAATCCTTGAAAAGTGTATCAATACACACGGAGCAACAATGACAGCTGAGACACTTGATGCCATCAAGTCACTCGGATATAAGTATTCGACTCGTGCAGCGATGACAGTTTCAATCTCTGACATGACAGTTCCTCCGGAAAAGAAGAAGATAATCGCTGATGCGGAAGCAACAGTAGATATAATCAGCAAGAAGTTCCGTCGCGGACTCCTTACCGATGAAGAGCGTTATAAGACAGTAATCGAGACATGGAAGGTTGCCGATGATCAGATCACCAAGAAGCTGATGGCAGGTCTTGATAAGTACAACAACATCTACATGATGGCCGATTCAGGAGCCCGTGGTTCCGATAAGCAGATCAAACAGCTTGCCGGTATGCGTGGACTTATGGCCGATACATCAGGTAAGACTATCGAACTTCCCATTAAGGCTAACTTCCGTGAAGGTCTTGACGTACTTGAGTACTTCATTTCCGCACACGGTGCCCGTAAGGGACTTTCGGATACCGCTCTTCGTACAGCTGACTCGGGTTACCTTACACGTCGTCTTGTCGATGTATCTCAGGAGCTCATTATCCGCGAGGATGACTGCTGCGCAGGTGAAGAAGAGATCGTCGGAATGGAAGTTAAGGCATTCGCTGACGGCAAGGAAGTTATCGAATCACTCAGAGAACGTATTACAGGACGTTTCTCATGTGAAGATATTTATGATGATAACGGAGAGATAATCGTTAAGAAGAATCACATGATCACACCTAAGCGTGCAAAGGCGATCATGAAGACAAAGGCGATCATCGAAGCATCGATCGCATGGTGTAAAGATAATGGAATAGATCCCAATGCCGAAGAGGATGAAGTAAAGAAGGAAATCCTCATTGATAAGCAGAAGGCAGCCATTGAGGCAGGTATCGGAGCGAAGGTTAAGATCCGTACCGTCCTTACCTGTAAATCACATCTCGGTATTTGTGCTAAGTGTTACGGAGCGAACATGGCAACAGGTGAGCCCGTACAGGTTGGTGAGGCAGTCGGAATCATCGCGGCTCAGTCTATCGGTGAGCCCGGTACACAGCTTACGATGCGTACATTCCATACAGGTGGTGTTGCCGGTGACGATATCACACAGGGTCTTCCCCGTGTCGAGGAGCTTTTTGAGGCACGTAAACCTAAGGGACTTGCGATCATCGCAGAGTTCGGCGGAACTGTACAGATCAAAGAATCAAAGAAACGTGAAGTTACGGTAACTTCAAATGATGAGGATAATCCTGAATCGAAGACATACCTCATTCCTTACGGATCACGTATCAAGGTTAAGGAAGGACAGGTTATCGAAGCAGGTGATGAACTTACCGAAGGTTCGGTTAATCCTCATGATATCTTAAAGATAAAGGGTATCAGAGCCGTACAGGATTACATGATCCAGGAAGTACAGCGAGTATACAGACTTCAGGGTGTTGAGATCAACGATAAGCATATCGAGGTTATCGTTCGTCAGATGCTTAAGAAGGTTCGTATAGAAGATAACGGCGACACAAACCTTCTTCCCGGAAGCATGGTAGATATCCTTGAGTTTAACGATATTAACGAACAGATGAAGGCAGAGGGAAAGGAGCCTGCAGAAGGCAAGCAGGTAATGCTCGGTATCACTAAGGCAGCGCTTGCTACAAATTCCTTCCTTTCGGCAGCATCGTTCCAGGAGACCACAAAGGTACTCACAGAGGCAGCAAGCCGCGGCAAGATCGACCCGCTTATCGGCCTTAAGGAGAACGTCATCATCGGTAAACTTATACCTGCAGGAACAGGTATGAAGGCTTATCGTAATGTCAGCCTCAGCACTGATACGCTTGAGGATGAAGTATACGACGATTACTATGATGATGAGTATTCCGAGGGTGAAGTATACTACGAGGAAGATCAGGGCGAGTACTACGAGGACGACAGTGATGCGGAAGGATTCCAGGACGAAGGAACTTACTACGAGGATTCCGAGTCTGAGGATGTTGGTCCCGAAGATGCAGAATAATACCTTTCTTGTAAGAGGTTAAGATGATCACAGGCCCCGGCAAAGAGATTTGCCGGGGCCTGTTTGTGTTAATTGTTTATGCTATTTATAGCTTACGATCGCAAATGATCCGGGAGTCTGTGGAGGCGCTTGGCCTTACGGATCGGTCGAAAATCATTTACGAATTTATAATTCCTTGGAACGTTCGGTAGCTGCAACAACAGCGTCCATAACGGTTGAGCGGAAGGCGCCGTCTTCGAGTGCTTTGACACCCATGATGGTCGTTCCTGCGGGCGATGTCACCATGTCTTTAAGCTCGCTGGGATGTTTTCCGGTCTCCATCATAAGCTTTGCGCTTCCGTAAACTGCGCCGGCAGCGAATTCATAAGCCATAGCGCGGGGCATTCCTTCGAGGACCGCTGCGTCGGCCATCGCTTCGATAAACATAAATACGAAAGCAGGTGAACTGCCCGAAACACCGGTTACGGTGTCCATAAGCTTTTCAGGGATAACGATCGCTTTTCCGAAGCTTTCTATAATTGAGAGGGCACTTTCGAGCTCTTCCTTTGTAACGTCATCACTTGCAGCCACACCCGTCATTGCGGCACCCACAAGTGCTGCTGTGTTGGGCATGCAGCGGATGATCTTCTTTGTGCCTTTTATGTTGTCCGAAAGGAATTCGAGAGTTTTCCCTGCAACAATGGAAATGACCACAGTGTCCGATGAAAATTTTGAAATCTCGTCAAGTGCAGAGGTAAGGAACTGCGGCTTAACGGCAAGAACAACGCTTTTGCATTCGTTTACAAGTGAATCGTTGTTTTTTGCAATGGTTATTCCGAATTCTTCTTTTCTTTTATCGCAAACTGCCTTGCTTATATCATATCCGATGATATCTTTAGCAGGAGTTCCCTTTTTGATAAGGCCGCCGATCATTGCACCGGCCATATTTCCGAGTCCTATAAAACCTATCTTCATATATTTATGACTTCCTTTCCGAATAAATACTTGAAAGCTATTATATCATATTTGGGACTATAAGCGTTAATTACTTTGTGTTGAAAGCAGTGAAATCATTTGTTGAAAAAAGCGGTATTGAACAATGAAGTTTTTGAATTCGGATTATTAACACATCACAGCGAACAGATTAATTACAATATTCAATATTGTAATACTGCAATACTTGGTTAGCGGTACTTTACCGCCGTGGTTTTGTGTGATATAATACTGCGTGTTTCGAAAAGAAACACTTATCGTATTTAATGAAAGGATGGCATAATATGAGTTTAGTTACCACCACTGAGATGTTTAAAAAAGCCTATAACGGCGGTTATGCAGTAGGCGCTTTCAATGTTAACAACATGGAAATCGTTCAGGGTATCACCGAAGCCGCAGGCGAACTTAAGAGCCCCGTAATCCTTCAGGTTTCGAAGGGTGCACGTGCATATGCAAACCACACATATCTTGTAAAGTTAGTAGAAGCAGCAGTTCAGGAGAATCCTGATATCCCGATCGCTCTTCACCTTGATCACGGCGATACATTCGAGCTTTGCAAGAGCTGTATCGACGGCGGATTCACATCTGTCATGATCGATGCTTCTTCTAAGCCTTATGCTGAGAATGTTGCACTTACAAAGCAGGTTGTTGAGTATGCTCATGCTCACGGCGTTGTTGTTGAGGCAGAGCTTGGTACACTTGCAGGTATCGAGGATGAAGTCGTTGTTGAAGCAGGTCACGAGAGCTATACTCATCCCGAAGAGGTTGAGGATTTCGTTTCCAAGACAGGATGTGATTCACTTGCTATCGCTATCGGAACTTCACACGGTGCATACAAGTTCACAGCTGCTCAGTGCACAAGAAACGCTGATGGAATCCTTGTTCCCCCGCCCCTTCGTTTCGACGTACTTGAGGAGTGCATCAAGAGACTTCCCGGCTTCCCTATCGTTCTTCATGGTTCATCTTCAGTTCCTCAGGAATTCGTTAAGATGGTTAACCAGTACGGCGGAAATATGCCCGATGCAGTAGGTATCCCTGAGGAGCAGCTTCGTAAGGCAGCTCAGCTTGCAGTTTGCAAGATCAACATCGATTCTGATATCCGTCTTGCTATGACAGGTAATATCAGAAAGTACTTCGCAGAGCATCCCGATCACTTTGATCCCCGTCAGTACCTTAAGCCCGCTCGTCAGGCTGTTAAGGATATGGTTGCTCATAAGATCAAGTACGTACTTGGTTCTGATGGCAAGGCTTGATCTTAAAGCGAGACTATATACATAATTATTGATCTCAAATCCCGGGTGATGATTCATCCGGGATTTTTGAATACTACTGCGCTATTGTTGAGTTTGATCATCGCTTATCTGTCTTCCTGTTTTGGTTTGTTCCAATAGACAAATTATGATATAATATACATATATCACGTCGGAGGTAATGGCTATGCTGACACAAAGGGAAGTGATCAGACCGTCCGCAGATCTGCGAAATCATTACAATGAAATATCCAGACAGTGTCGCGAGGACAACGAGGCAGTTATTATTACGGTTAACGGAAGAGGCGATACTGTATCTTTAAGTTACGAAGAATACAAAAGAATGAAAGCTCGCATTGAGCTTTTGGAAATACTTGCGGAAGCAGATGAAGATGTTAAATACGGAAGAGTGGGCCCCGTAAAGGAAACATTTGACGATCTGAGAAGTATTTTAAAAGGCGGACCGGAGGGGAAAATTTGAAGTACAAAGTTCTTCGAACAGATACCGCGGATGCTCTACTCCGAAGGATCATTCTTTATATAGCAGAAAATTTTGGAACAGACACGGCATTAAAAAGGCTTGAATATCTTGAAAAAGCCATTATGACTTTGGGCAGTAATCCGTATGCCGGGATTGAACCCAAATATTCCATATTAAAGAGACAGGGATACCTGGTTTTGATACTTGAAAAAGACTATGTGTTTTACAAAGCGGACGATGAAAAAAGACAGGTTACGGTATATGCCGTTGTCGATCAACGACAGGATTATCTGAATATTATCAGGGGTTTGTAAGATTTACCACGGGATTAGGGCGAAATGAAATTGTTACTTTTTAAGAGCTTAATAACGCTTATGTGTCTGGTCGGGGTCGCCATCACCGGGACTGAAACCGGACATATAGTTGTCATGCTACTTGGTCTGTGTTACCTGATGTTTTCCGAGGTGTACATGGAAAAAGGAAAAACGGTTCTCCTTGAAGTGATCCATGTGCCTCTCGTGTGCAGTGCATTTTTTTACGGTCCGGTCGCTTACCTGCTTCCTATTGCGTGCTTCTTCGGAACGAAGAAAAGATTATATGTTTCCGCGGCGGCGACGTGCGCCGTATATGCCTATTATTTTTTCTCGGACTACGACCCGCAGATGATCATGGCATTCCTGCTTTGCACCCTGGCAGTGCTTGCGGAGTTGATCTCTGAGGATATGGAAAAAGAAAAGCAGGGGAATATAATCCTGAGGGATTCCTCTAAAGAGAGAGAGATCGGACTTGAGGAAGAGAACAGGTTACTCGCGAAGAACAGGGACATGATGGTTAAGAATGCCACTCTTTCGGAAAGGAACAGGATCGCGCGGGAGATACACGATAATGTCGGACACATGCTGACGCGTTCGATCCTGCAGCTTGGGGCGCTCCAGGTCATCAATAAGGATGAAAATGTCGGAATGGGACTGTCGTCTATGAAAGAAACGCTCGACAGCGCTATGAACAGCATAAGAAACTCAGTTCATGATCTTCATGACGAATCTGTTGATATAGCGGGCGCAATGTCGGAAATTCTGGCAGATGCTACGGGCTTTTCGACTAAACTTGATATGGATATCGTGAGCCCGATACCCCGAGAGATCAAATATGCGTTTATAGCGATCACCAGGGAAGCTGTAAATAACAGTTTGAAACACAGCAACGGAGACGAGATTGCGGTGTCTGTAAGGGAACATCCCGGATATTGGCGTCTTGAGGTTTCCGATAACGGAAAAGGTCCGGGGAACATAGAGCGCGGCAAAGGGATCGGTCTTGAGAGTATGGACGAAAGAGCCCGGGCGATAGGAGCGCTCTTAAGGATTGACGACAGCAAAGGGGTTAAGATTATTGTGACGGCCTTTAGGACGGTAAGCGGAAATAAGAATTAATATAAAAATATATGGGAGAACAGATCCTGAGTTTACTTGGGACCTGTTTTTTTTATGCTGTTTTTTCCTGATTTCTGAAGCAATCTGTTGTGTTTGAATCACTCGGTTCGATTTTTAACTCAAAAAACTCCCGTAACGGCTAAACAACGGTTGACATTTACTTAAATGTTAGCTAATATTTAAGCGTCTTTTAAGTAAATTTTCTATAATCGTTAACAGGAGAAGATCATGAAGCAGATGATTGAAGAGATGTCACAGGAGTTTATGACCCATCTGTTTCCTTTTTGGGAAGGAATGATTGACCGAAGATGGGGTGGATACTACGGGAAAATGGATTTTGATCTGGTTCTCCATAAGGATGCAGATAAGGGGTGCATCTTGAACAGCCGAATTCTCTGGACTTTTTCTACCGCGTTTCTTGTGCTTAAAGATCCGATTTTTTTATCTTACGCAAAGCAGGCATACGACTTTATGCAGCGCGCGTTTTTGGACCGGTCGAGAGGTGGGGTGTACTGGTCGGTGACATCGGAAGGATTGCCCTCGGACGAGCAGAAGCATACGTATAATCTGGCTTTTGCGATATACGGGCTTTCCGCTTATTACGATGCAACAAAGGATGAGCATGCACTTCGCTGCGCACGTGACCTGATGGCCGTGATCGAAGAAAAATGCAGGGACAAAGAGGGATATCTCGAATCCTTTGATGTTTCCTTCGGACCGTATCCGAATGATCGGCTTTCGGAGAACGGGGTTATGGCGGACAGGACGATGAACACGCTTCTTCATGTTATGGAGGCGTATACCGAGCTGCACCGCGTGTCTCCTTCAAAGCAGACGGAGGAGAAGATAAAGGAGATTCTGCTGTTGTTCAAAAACAAGATCTTTAATCCGGAAAAAGGAAGACTCGAGGTCTTCTTCGACAGGGATTATAAGACGCTTATCGATCTTCATTCTTATGGGCATGATATTGAAGCGTCATGGCTTATTGACCGCGCGGTAAGCGTGATCGGCGCGGAAGGGACAGATTACGATCTTTCTTCGATCACAAAAACGCTTATGGAAAAGATCTATACCGAAGCTTACGACGGGCATTCGGTTCCTGCGGAGTGTGAAGAGGGAAGAGTGCTCACCGACCGCATATGGTGGGTGCAGTGCGAAGCCGTTATCGGCTTTATAAACGGCTATGAGAGGACAGGGGAAGATAAGTTCCTTGAGGCTTCAAAACAGATTTGGGAATACATCGGGGAGCATATCGTCGATCGCAGGAAGGGATCCTGCTGGTATGCACAGGTTTTGAAGGACGGAACGCCCGATCCCGCAAAGGCGATCGCGGACGAATGGACATGTCCGTATCACAACGGAAGGATGTATTTTGAGGTTTTAAAGAGATTGGGAAGAGGGGAAAAAAGTAATGGAAATCCTAAGAATGAGACCGGTTTTCAAGGAGACGGTCTGGGGCGGGAAGCGCTTGCACGATGATTTTGGTTATGATATCATGAGCAATCATATCGGGGAATGTTGGGCGGTCAGCGCCCATCCGGACGGAGAAGGCTCGGTAGATGGCGGAACATACGACGGAATACGCCTTTCCGAGCTGTGGAAAACACATCCGGAGCTGTTCGGAAATCCTCAGGGGGATCGATTCCCGCTTCTGACAAAGATCATTGACGCAAATGCGGATCTTTCAATCCAGGTACACCCGGACGATACTTACGCTGCAGAACATGAAAATGGTTCACTCGGAAAAACGGAATGCTGGTATGTCATAGACTGCGTTCCCGGCGCTACCATCATCATCGGCCACAATGCAAAGACCCGAGAGGAGCTTCGTGAGATGATAGAGAATGGCAGGTGGAACGAGCTGATCCGGGAAATACCGATTAAAAAAGGAGACTTTTTCCAGATCAATCCGGGGACGGTACATGCGATAAAGGCAGGAACGCTTATCCTCGAAAGCCAGCAGAGCAGCGACATAACATATCGGCTTTATGATTATGACCGTCTGCAGAACGGAAAGAAACGGGAACTCCATATTGAAAAGAGCTTAGACGTTATAGAGGTTCCCTTCGTGGAAAGAAGGGCGGAACCGGCGGAGACGGATTCGTGGTTAAAGCAGCTTTATGCGTGCAGCTGCTATAAGATATGGAAAGGTGATCTCAAAGGTGAGGCAACCCTCCGGCAAAATGAACCATTTATGATAGGATCTGTGATTTCAGGGGAAGCTTTTTTGGACGGAGTAGGTTATAATAAGGGAGATCATTTCATCATTCCTTATAAACATCCGGATATTCATATGACCGGAGAGGCGGAATTCGTTTTTTCCGCACCGCAGTACAATAATAAAGGTTTCGGAAAATAAAAACGGGAGATCTGCCCGGGCCGGAAGCACTTTTGGTCGGCTGTGAACGAAATGTGGTACACGCAAAGATAAGGAGTAGCTATGAAAAAGATTGAGAAACAGACAAAGAAAATCGGACGCGTTTTTTTGACGGCTTTACTCTGCTTATCCCTGATATTCGGACTTGCCGGTTGCGGTAACGGTGCAGCGGAAAGCAAGGGAACGCAAGGTGCGGAGACCTCGGGAAGCACGCAGCAGGATGGCTCCGGAAGCACGCAGCAGGATGCCTCGGGAAGCACGCAGCAGGATGGCTTCGGAAGCACGCAGCAGGATGCCTCGGGAAGTACGGAACAGCAGGATGCTTTGGGAAACGCGGCGCAATCCGGAAACGAAGAAACTCAGTCGGAGAGCGGCACGGGCGGGAAGGATGAGCAGAAGTCGGAAACGGACTCGTTTCTTCCGCAGGCTGTGATCCCGGAATTATCGATTGAGAAAAAAGCGGTTCCGGACACGGAATCGATGAAATTTGTTAAGAATTTAAAGATCGGCGTAAGCCTTGGCAACACCTTTGATGCATATAAAGATACCGGACTCACCGATGAGATGAATACCGAAACGGCTTGGGTAAGCGTTAAGACCTCAAAGGGTATCATTCAGGAATTCCACAAAGCAGGATTTGAGACGATCCGTATTCCTGTTTCGTGGCACAATCATGTAGATAAGGAGTATAATATATCCGAACAATGGATGGCACGCGTGCAGAAGGTCGTCGATTGGGCGATCGAGGACGGAATGTATGTCATTCTGAACATTCATCACGACAACCATCCGGAAGCGAATTGTTTCTATCCCGACAACGCACATAAGGAGCAGTCCGAGTCGTACATCAAGGCTATCTGGTCACAGCTGGCCGAGAGATATAAAGACTACGATGAACATCTTATTTTTGAGTCGATGAATGAGCCCAGACTTGTCGGGCATGAATATGAGTGGTGGATCCCCTCGGGGAACGGAGATGTAAAGGAATCTGTCCTCTGCATCAACGAGCTCAACCAGCTTTTCGTTGATACGGTCAGGGCGTCGGGAGGGTATAACGCGACGCGATACCTTATGTGCCCCGGTTATGACGCATCGGCGGACGGCGCTTTGCACAGCGACTACGTCCTTCCGAAAGATACACCTGATATGGAGAAAGCAAACAGGATTATCGTATCGGTGCATGCCTATACGCCGTATGACTTTGCGCTTAACCTTTCGGGGACGTCTTATTTCTCTCACGAGAAAGTGTCCTCAACAAGGGATATCGACTCCTTTATGGATAAGCTCTATACCCGCTATGTCGTTAAGGGGATACCTGTGGTCATAGGCGAGTTCGGAGCACTTGATAAGGATAACAATCTTCAGGAACGTGTAGACTTTTCGGCCTATTACATCGCATCGGCAAAGGCGCGCGGAATGACGGCATTGTGGTGGGATAACAATTCTTTCTCCGGAAACGGCGAGAATTTCGGCCTCCTTTATCGGACAGGCGGTTACATTGTTTATGAGGATATTGTCAAAGCTTTGATGAAATATGCGGAATAGAGGAAAGGTGGGAAAATCTTTTGGAAAAGGCAGAAAAAAAGGTTACCATGAAGGACATCGCGCAGGAATTTGATGTCAGTATCGTGACGGTGTCAAAGGCGCTTGCGGGCAAAGACGGCGTTGGGGAGCAGCTTCGCCAGGAAATCGTAGAGAGAGCGCATGAGCTGGGTTATATCTTTAAAAAGAACCCTGAACGCAGTGAGAGTAAAAATGTCGCGATCATCATTTCCGAGCGCTTTATCGGCGTGAATTCCTTCTACCAGAAGGTTTATCAGCAGATACTTTTGGAATTGACCAGACGTAACTTTGTCGCGATCTTTGAGGCTGTCCGTGTTGAGGACGAGGAAAAGGGCGAGCTGCCGAAGCTTCTTTCACTTAAATCGATCGACCAGATCATAGTGATCGGCGAGATCAAAAACGCTTATCTCCGCTCCGTTGTCAGGACAGGAATCGGTTGTATCCTCTTCGATTTCGAGAACGAGGACTTTGATATGGATGCGGTGATCAGTGACAACGTCAACGGCGGATATCTTCTCACCCGTCACCTTGTTCGCGCCGGTTGCAAGACAGTCGGATTCGTCGGAAATTATCTGTCGACCAGAAGTAACCTTGACCGTTTTGTCGGTTACCGTAAATATATGATCGCAAACCAGCTCGACTTTAACGCGGAATATGTAATATCCGACCGTAATGAAAAGGGCCAGGACATTGATCTGAAGCTTCCCGAAAAGCTTCCGGACGGATTTGTCTGCACATGTGACCATACTGCCTATCGACTCATCCGGAAGCTGCGCAAGGAGGGCTATAGCGTACCCGAAGATGTTGCGGTTGTCGGTTATGATGATTATTCCGATAACAAAATGGATGATGTACGGCTTACGACCTACCATGTCAATATCGAAGAGATGATCGGCCAGCTGCTCAACATCCTCGAGCAGCACTGCGTAAACCCGGATTACCGCTACGGAACTGTGATATCCTACGGCTGGCTTGTTGAGCGTGAGACCGGTATACATAACACAGGCGAAGCAATCGATAATTGAATCAACGGAATTTGATCTGATATTCTTGAAAATATATCCTCGGCAAATGGATGATATGTACCTTTTTTTCCGGACAATCGGTAAGAAGGGTACATATCGGGAGTGCCGGGGATTTTTGTATGTTATTCTTAAAAGTTCAGTTAAAAATTTAAGTAAAAAATCTAAAAATCTTTGCTAAATTTAGCAAAAACTCTTGTTAATCCCGTCGTAGTATGGTATATATTTACTAAATAATATAATTATATTCGGTGCAAAATTATACAAACTGTCCAAAGTGCCGGAAACTCTTGAATAAAGCCAAGCAGGAGCATTTAAGTAATTTTTTGGCAAGGCTTTTCGGTTAAACGGCATATGATGATGAAAGTAAAAAAAGGGATTTCCGTATGGCAGAACAAAGTAAAAACAGACTAAGAGACAACGCCATCCGACATATCCTCTTCGATGTGGACGGACCGGTCGTCACATTCCTCACCAAGGCAGGTGAATTGATCCTCCTCAGCATTATGTGGATCCTGACATGTCTGCCTGTCATAACGATAGGGGCCGCATCGGCAGCGCTTTACCACACTGTGGTAAAAAGCGTAAGGCACGGGATCGGATATCCTGTACGAAGTTATTTCGGGAATTTCCGAAGGCTCCTGAAAAGGGGCATCATTGCTACGATACCGCTCATTGTCTGCGCGGTATTGATGTTTCTTTTTAACCGTTATGTTGCGCATGTGGAGATATCACTTTCCACATTTGCGGCGAAAGTCCTCGTGATCTTTACGATCATCGTCACGTCCGTTACCGTTTATCTCTTCCCGATCATCTCGAGATTCAGAGTATCGGTGGGACGGGCCGTAATGATGGCTTTTATCGTCAGCGGGCAGCATTTCTTCGTCACACTGCTGCACGTTGCCGCTCTCGGAGGATTGGTATATACGGCTTTTTACATATTGCCGATCCCGAGTTTGTTTATACTTCCGGCGATCCTGTGTTATCTGTCAAGTCTTTTGATGGAAAAGGTACTTAGGAAGTATATGCCGGATAAGCCTGATGAGGGCAGCGAGGCTTTATGGCTTTATGAATAACGACAATATCGATCATAGAATGTAATTCGGAGAGGGAGAAAATATGTCACAAAAGGTACGGAAAATAATCATTTACTGCGCGGTACTGCTTGCTATCGTGCTGCTTTTTGTGCTCAGATCCGTATTTTCGAAGGACACGGTGGTTCCCGGAGTTGCTGACATGATGTACAGCACCGATTACGGAAGATATCTCACCGAAGTTCCCGACAATACACGCCCCAATGAAGCGATAAAGATCGATGCTTCGGATTATTCCTCATATACCGAAGACGGAATAGAAACAAAGCCCGAGATAAGGAGCAATTTTGAAGGTTATGAAGGCGACAGCGTGCTCACCGGGGAAAACGGAGAGATCACTTACAGCTTTTCGGTAGCGAAGGCCGGCTTATACGAGCTTTCTCTTGATTACTATCCCGTAGAAGGCAAGAATTCCGAGATCCAGAGATCGTTCTTCCTTGACGGAGAGCAGCCTTATACCGAGCTTGGGATCATACAGTTCTCACGCATATGGACAACAGATGTCGCAAAGGATGTCTTTGACAGCGGAAAAACCCATGTCACCTGGAAGAAGGATAATCAGGGGAATGACATGAAGCCCACATCTATAGAGATACCTGAATGGATATCGTCATATCTTTATGACAACAACGGTTATATCACGACTCCCTTAAGTTTCTATCTTACAACGGGAGAGCACACTCTTACCATAAAGTCACGCCGCGAGCCCATGCTTCTCGGAGGCCTTACCTTATCGAACAGGGCGCAGGAACTCTCTTATGCGGAACAGAAAGCCGCATGGGACAAGGAAGGTGTGAAGGACACCGCCGGAGTTTTAATCGCTGTTGAGGGTGAGGATGCAAGAAAGACCTCTTCACAGACTCTTTATCCCAAGCAGGATCAGTCGTGTGCGGCGGTATCGGAACACAGCTCAAGATATCTTCTCAACAATACCATCGGCGGGATCAGTTGGGACAAAGCCGGACAGTGGGTAGAGTGGCAGTTCGAAGTACCCGAGGACGGATATTATGAGATATCGCTTTTTGATAAACAGAACTTCATGAGAGGAATCTATGTTTCAAGAAAGATCACCGTTGACGGCGAGGTTCCTTTCAGGGAAATGGAGAACTACGGTTTCTATTATGAATCCGACTGGCGTCTCGAGACACTTCGGGATAAGGAAGAGAATCCTTATAAGTTCTATATGACCCAAGGTGTCCATACACTTAGGATGGAGGTCGTGCTCGGCGATTTCTCCGAAGTTATCGCACAGGTACAGGATAGTGTCAGCAAGCTCAATGCGATCTACCGAAAGGTCATCCGTATCATAGGCGTATCACCGGATACTTACCGTGATTATCAGATTGAAGCGGCTCTCCCGGATATTGAAAGCGAGATCACCGAAGTAAGAGACGAGTTGAATGACGCGATCTATTCGCTGCGAAGTGCTGTCGGGACTACATCCGACAAAGAGTCCGTGCTCATTACGATGCGTGATCAGCTCGATTATCTCATCAATGACGTGGAGCACTTTGTTCGTGTTATCAGCACATATAAAAAGAATGTACGTGCATGCGGTACATGGATAACCCAGGTTATCAGCCAGCCGCTGCAGATCGACAGGATATTTATAACATCCGATTCGAAGGAGCTCGAGGTTGAAGGCGATAATCTGTTCAGTGACGCCAAGAATGAGGCGGCCCGCCTTTTCAATTCATTTGTGATCGATTACAACTCGCTCGGATCAACGGGGGAGAACAGTGAGGACAACAAGAATATCACGCTTTGGATCGGTACCGGACGTGATCAGGCAAATGTCATCCGCTCCCTCATAGATGAATCATTTACCAATGTTTATGGCGTTAATGTCAATGTTCAGCTGGTCGACATGAACACTCTCCTGAGAGCGGAGCTTGCCGGAGAAGGACCCGACGTTGCGATCCAGGTGGCAAATACGAACGGTATTGCGGGAGCGGTCCTGAATACGGGTAACGATACTCCCGTCAATTACGGACTTCGTAATGCGGTCCTTGATCTGAACCGATTCAGCGATGTGGACGAAGTGACAAATCGCTTCTACGACAGCGCGATCACCGCATTTTCCTTTAACGGCGCTCTGTATGCACTCCCCGAGACTCAGACTTTCCCTGTTATGTTCTACAGGAAAGATATTCTGGAGGAGCTTGGCCTCTCAATCCCGGAAACATGGGAAGATGTACAGGTCATCATGTCGGTGCTTGCAAAGAACCAGATGGAATTCGGTATGCTGCCGGGTGAACAGATATACGCGATGATGCTGTATCAGAACGGTGGAAAGTATTACAACGAAGGCGGCATATCATCGGCTCTCGATTCCGATATCGCGGTAAATACATTCAAACAGTATTGTGAATTTTACACCGATTACGGTCTCGATAAAACGACTTCCGTGGAGGAACGTTTCCGTACCGGTGAGTGCCCGATAATCATCGCGGACTATACCGTGTACAACAACCTCGAGGTATCGGCTCCCGATATCGCAGGGCTTTGGGACTTTACGATGGTTCCCGGAACAAAGAAGGCAGACGGAACGGTTGACCATTCGGTGGGATGTACGGGACTCGCGTCGATGATCATGGCCGATACGAAAGAGCCCGACGCTTGCTGGCAGTTCCTTAAATGGTGGACAAGCGCCGATGTACAGGCACTTTACGACAGAGAGATGGAAAGCCTCATGGGCTCGGCGGCCCGTGTTGCGACGGCGAATAAAGAGGCCTTTGAAATGCTTCCCTGGCCTGTCGACACCTATCATAACCTGGCAAAGGCATTTGAGTGGGTAAAGGGAATCCCTCAGGTGCCCGGCGGATATTACTCATGGCGAAATGTAAATAACGCATTTTATACGGTTACCACGGAAACGGATACGGCTTCACCCCGTGAGCAATTGATGGATAAGGTGCTCTATATCAACGAAGAGATCCGGTATAAGCGAATTGAATTCGGTTTGCCGGTGGAAGAAGAATGATCATGGAAAGGAGGAACTCGGTAATGCCTACGAATTCATTCGGCCCGGAGAAAAAGAACGATAAGAAGAATATCGGTCAAGTAAGCGGCAACCCCGGTGTTTATTCGCTTGCAAGCTATGAAATCGCAAGGAAACAGAGGACGCTTTGGTACCGAATTAAGAAGAGTAAGACAAGTTACATCATGATGAGTCCGTATTTCATCCTGTTCTTCCTTTTTACGGTACTTCCGGTGCTTATGTCCATGGGTCTGAGCTTCACCTACTTCAACATGCTTGAGGCGCCGAAGTTCAACGGTTGGGCCAATTATACAAAGCTTTTCCTCAATGATGATATCTTCATGATCTCATTGAAGAATACTCTTATTTTTGCAGTGGTCACGGGACCGATCAGTTACCTGCTCTGTCTCCTGTTTGCATGGATCATAAATGAGTTCCGTCCGAAGGTACGTACTTTCCTGACGCTCATTTTCTATGCGCCTTCCATTTGCGGTAACGCTTATATGGTATGGTCGCTCATCCTTTCGTCCGATCGTTACGGATACTTGAACGGTATCCTGATGAACCTCGGTATTATCGATGAACAGAAGCTTTGGATGCAGGATGCGAACCTCATCCTCCCGTGCCTTATCGCTGTACAGTTGTGGTTGTCACTCGGTACCGGATTCCTCAGTTTCATCGCAGGTCTGCAGACGGTTGACAAGACACTTTATGAAGCGGCAGCGATCGACGGTGTAAAGAACCGCTGGCAGGAGCTCTGGTTTGTAACACTTCCGGCAATGAAGCCTCAGCTTATGTTCGGTGCGGTAATGCAGATCACTCAGTCCTTTGCCGTTGCTGATATTTCCATACAGCTGGCAGGTAACCCTTCCGTAAACTATGCGGGAGCAACAGTCGTTACCCACCTTCTTGATTACGGTTCGACGAGATTTGATATGGGTTATGCATCTGCGATTGCTACTGTGCTCTTCCTCCTTATGGTCGGCACAAACAAATTGGTACAGAGACTTCTTCGAAGGGTAGGTGAATAGCCATGGCAAGACAGAGGAAAGTCAACCGTTCCGTTGCAGGTAACGGAATACTGTTCACCATTATGATCATCAGCGGTATATTCATGTCTCTGCCGCTTGTCATGATCGTGAACAATGCATTGAAGCCTCTCGACGAGATATTCCAGTATCCTCCGGCGATCTTCGTCAAGAATCCGACGATGAACAACTTTACCGACCTGTTTAATGTCATGAGTGATTCATGGGTGCCTTTTTCCAGGTACATCATGAACACCGTCATAATCACGGGTCTCGGTACCCTCGGACATGTTATAGTGGCATCCCTTGCCGCTTATGTTTTGGCAAAGCATAAATTTCCCGGGCAGAAGATACTCTTTAACATGGTAGTTCTTTCGATGATGTTTTCGTGGACGGTAACGCAGATCCCGAACTACATGATCATCAGCTGGCTGCATATCAACAATACGTATTTGGCGCTTATATTGCCGGCATGGCAATACGGAATGGGACTTTACCTGATGAAACAGTTTATGGAACAGCTTCCCATCTCACTTATGGAATCGGCAAGGCTCGACGGGGCCTCCGAGTACAGAATATTCTGGTCGATCGTTATGCCGAATGTAAAGCCGGCATGGCTGACTCTGGCAATCTTCCAGTTCCAGCAGATGTGGGGCAACACGGGTTCGATGTTCCTGAGAGATGAACAATTAAAACCGCTTCAGTTCGCACTTCAGCAGATTGCCGCCGGTGGTACGGCAAGAGCAGGTGCCTCTGCGGCAGTAACGTTTATAATCGCGGCAGTGCCGATACTCTTCTTCCTGGCCTGCCAGAGCAACGTACTGGAAACCATGACTACCTCCGGCATAAAGGAGTAAGGGATTATGAGAAAGACTACAAGATTAAAGAGAATACTTGGCGTGTTTGTCCTGTCGGTCATGGCTGCATTGCCCGTAACACCGGCAGGGGCAGCACAGGAGGTTCCGTACGATACCTATAACTACAACTATTGGGAGGATGTCGTAAGAACTCCCGCCGCATATACACCGGAAGGGAGTGTGAGCGGTACGGATGTCGGGACGACGGCCTTTAAGGAGCCAAGGGATTTCTGTATATCGGCGGAAGGCGAGATTTACGTTGCGGATACCGGCAACAACCGGATAGTGGTGCTCGACAGTCAAATGAAAAAAGTGAACCGGATCATCGATACCTTTACGGTGGACGGTGAAGAAGACCGGTTCAGCGCTCCGTACGGCGTGTGCGTTTCGGAGAACGGTGAGCTCTTTGTGGCGGATTCGAACAATGCCCGGGTTGTGGTGCTTACACCGCAGGGTGAATATAAGCGTGTTGTGAAAGAACCGAAATCCGAGATTTTGGAAGATGACTTCGCGTTCATACCGATTAAGGTTACCGTGGATTATGCGGACCGTATCTACGTGATCTCAAAGGGCGCCTTTGAAGGAATACTTGTATTTGAAGCAGACGGAACGTTTTCGGGATATTTCGGAACGATCGAGGTTAAGATCTCCGTTTGGGAGAAATTCTGGAGACGGTTCGCTTCCAAGGAGGAGCGCTCGAACACCCAGCTGTACATACCGACTGAGTTTACCGGGATCGATGTCGATTCGGAAGGATTTATCTACGCATCCAATATCGATTCCGAGGGAAAACAGGCAGTCCGAAGACTCAATCCTCAAGGTAAGGACGTTATCCAAAAGGGTGAAAACAAAAACGTCGGCGGCGACATTCGTTACAGCAACTACGGCGATTACAACGGGCCGTCGGAGATCGTTGACGTAGTGTATAGGAACAAGGGAATGTATTCTCTTTTGGACAGAAAGAGAGGAAGGATCTTCACATACGACAAGGAAGGAAATCTTCTGTATATATTCGGCGGTATCGGGTTACAGGACGGAACATTTCAGACGCCGGTTGCGATAGAGCAGAATGGTGAAGAGATCATTGTTCTCGACGCCGGGCGGAATGTGATCATGAAGTTCCGCGAGACTAATTACGGAAGCCTGATCAATGACGCGGTCGGACTCAGATACAACGGAGACGAAAAGCAGGCGATCGATAAATGGAATGAGGTCCTGCGCCTGGATGAAAATAACGAGCTGGCGAATAACGGTATCGGAAAAGCTTATCTAACCGCGGGCGACAACGAGAACGCCATGCATTATTTCGAGCTCGGAATGAATAAGGAGTATTACTCCATTGCCTATAAGCGTTATCGCAACAAGATACTTGCCGACAATCTCGGATGGATAATGACCGGGGTGATCGCTTTGATCGCGGCCGGGATCGTATTTAAGAAGATAAAGCGTAGGAAAAAAGGAATCGTAAGAGAGGAGGGGCTGCTGTAGATGAAGAATCTGTTATCGAAAGATAAATGGAAATATGCACTACATACAGTCAGTCATCCTGCAGACGGATTCTATGAGATCCGACACAGGGACAGGGGCTCCGTAGTTGTGGCCGTGATCTTTGTTATCCTTTTCTCGGTGGCATGGTCCGTTAACCGTATATCGGCGGGTTTTATCGTAAACGATATCGATCCGAGGGAAGTAAATTCCATCAGTGAACTGATCACGGTGCTTTTGTTCTTCTTCCTGCTCTGTGTCAGCAACTGGTCGATCACCTGTCTTATGGACGGTAAAGGAAGGTTAAAGGACATTGTGATAGCGATCGGGTATTCTACATTGCCGGCGACGGTGTGTATCCTGATCGGAACGGTGTTCAGCCGGTTTGTTTCCGAAGATGAAGCTGCTTTTTATACCATGATCTGCGGGATCGGGATAGCATACACGTTGTTTATGATGCTTGTTGGGATCATGACGGTACATAACTTCACTTTGGGAAAAACGATCATCACGCTTTTCCTTACAATAATAGCCCTGCTGCTCATAGTATTCATAGTCCTCCTCATCGTGGATTTGATAAATCAGGTTTACAGTTTCCTGTACAGCATATATCAGGAACTGCTTTTCCGGGCATAAAGGAGGCAGCGCATGGGACAGACAAAAGAACAGAAAAAAGCGCTGAAGGAAATGAACCTCAAAACACAGCGAACAAAAAAACATAAATGGGTCCGGTACCTGCTTCTTGCAGTGGTGGCAGTCATTGCGGCATATCTGGTGTATTACCTGATCCGATACAATTTTTATGATCATTACAGGGATTACCTGACAGACTATACGGTGGAGGAAGGAACCGAGTTTAAGGCAGCAACGGATTCCGAAAATTCGGTAGAGGGTTATACTCTCGCGGCTGAAAGCACTTCACTTAAACTCTACGTTCAGATAAATACCGGCAATATTGCGGTATACGATAAGCGCACCGGCGAAACGATATATTCCAATCCTCCCGGAGCGGATGAAGACGGGATCGCAAACACAACGAACAAGGCGTACTTAAAGAGCCAGTTGATCCTGGATTATTTCAACACGCAGCGTATGGAGAATACATTCGATTCCTATACGCAGGCCGCACAGCTCGGACAGATCGAGGCGCAGTCGATCGAAAACGGTGTGAGAATCGTCTACACCTTCGGAGACACCACTGCCGCAACCGGTATCGTCCCGATCTACATCAACAAGGATGTGCTCGAGGAAGTTCTTTCGAAGATGGACAGCGCGGCAGAAAAGTTCTCGAGGAAGAAGTTCGTTCAGAGTGACGAAGACGAGAACCTGATGGTCATGCTTGAGAATACCCAAAAGGGTGTTTCACAGGTTCGACGCTTAAATGAGTATTTTACGAAAGCGGGATGGACGAAAGAGGATTACGAGCGTGAGATGTCCGCAGTGGATGTCGAAGGCTCCGTACCGATCACTTTCAAGGTTCCGATCGATTATACAGTCAGGGACGACTACCTTGAGGCGACTGTCTATATGAAAGGCGTTGAAGAGAACGGCGGAGGAGCGATCCATAATATCCAGATGCTCAATTTCTTCGGCGCGGCAGGAAAAGAAGAGACAGGATATATACTCGTGCCGAACGGTTCAGGATCGATCATCAACTTCAACAACGGTAAGGGAACCGCCCGTTCCGGAAATGATTATTCCGAGTATATATACGGAATCGACCCGATGGTTGCAGACTATACGGTCCGCGAGAAAACAACGAGCGCAAAGCTCCCGCTGTTCGGCATATTCCGTGAAAATTCGGGAATCCTTGCCACCATCGAATCCGGCGCATCCCTGGCCAATGTTTCGGCCGGAGTTGCCGGAGATGTGAACGAATATAACAACGTTTATACCACATTCACTTTAAGAGGAAATGATACGCTCGCGATGTTCGGAACTACAGGAAGCGAAGCCAAGCTTCCCATCGTTGAGACAGATTTCTACGATACACCGCTTTGCGTGCGTTATACGATCCTTACCGGGGATAATAACGGTTATGCGGGCGCGGCAAACTACTACAGAGACCGTCTTATCAGGGAAGGGCGCCTTAAAGCTTCCGGGTCGGAGACGGGCGATATAAAGCTTTATTATGATGTGATCAGCGGTGTTGAGGAGACGAAGTACTTCCTTGGAACCCAGTACAGAGGGCTTACCGCAATGACTACCTTCGAAGAGGCAGGAGAGATTGCAAAAGACTTAAAGGATTCCGGAGTGACAAACCAGGTGGTAAACCTTCAAGGTTGGAGCGGCGGAGGATATTACCACGATACTCTCGGGAAGATAAAAGTACCCGGAAAGCTCGGAGGAAAATCGGATCTTGAAGAGCTTTCGAATGAGCTTAAGGCCATGGGCGGCACGCTCTATGTTGATTGTGCATTCCAGAAGGTTTCCGAAGTGAGCAGCAGATATTCCGCATCGAACGAAACCTCACGTTATTACGGAACCGGATATATAGGAGAGTTCGGCGAGGTTTCCCCCGCCACGCTCAGGCAGACCTCAAGTCTCGGCTATGATGAGAATATTTACTACCTTGTCTCGCCGAAGTTCCTCGTACGTTATACGGAGAGCTTTGTGGATAAGATCACGGATTTTGACGTTTCCGGTATTTCTCTGAGAGATCTGGGAAATGAGCTTCATTCAGATAAGCGTCGTACAAACGTGATCGACCGTGAGCAGGCGCTTCAGGTCGTAAAGTCGCAGCTTCAAAAGATGAAGGATACCGGAAAGAACATGATGTTCAACAGCGGTAACGATTATTCCTTCGCTTATGCTGACGACATCGTGAACGCTCCGCTCACAGACAACGCTTATCCGGCCGTTGACGCAGCGGTTCCCTTCTACGAGATGTTGATACATGGCTGTATAGATTACTCGGGAAACGCAGTCAATCTGGGAAATACGACAGATACGGACGAAATCATCCTTTCACTTATTGAGAACGGCGCATCGCCGCACTTTATCCTCACGAAGGAAGCGGCGACGAAGATGAAGATGACCGGACTGAACAAGCTCTATTCGACAGAATATGACGGCTGGAAGGAATCGGCGGTTGATATCTGGAGGAGGACCAATGAGGTACTTTCCAAAGTCAGCGGCGCGTATATTACGGATTATAAGCAGATTTCGGATGGAGTGAGCGTTACTGCCTACAGTAACGGAATCAGGATTTATGTAAACCATACGGATACCGCAGTGAGTGTAGACAGCATCACGGTCGGACCCAAGAATTACGCGATCGGAGGGTGATATGGGAAAAAAGAAGAAAAAATTTAAATTAACCCTTACCCGTAAGCGTTCCATGAAGGGATTCCTGTTCGTAGTCCCCTGGCTGATCGGATTCCTGTGGTTCTACCTGAGAAGCCTCTTCATGACCGTACAGTTTTCATTGTCGGAACTGACGGTTTCACCGGGCGGAGGCTATACTCTCGATTTTGTCGGACTTGATAATTTTATATACGCGTTCCGGGCGCATGGAACTTTTAAGCAGGTTCTTACGACATCGGTCGGAGACATGCTCATTGATGTACCCCTTATTACCTTCTTCAGCCTGATGCTTGCAATGCTTCTGAATAAGAAGTTTAAGGGACGTACTTTGATGCGTGCCATCTTCTTCCTGCCGGTTATCCTGAATTCGGAGGCCATCCTCGATGCAATGGGCGTTGCGGCGAGCATGATGGTGGGCGGACTTTCGTCTGCGGGTGCCGAGGTTTCCGAAGCGACGAGCACGGGAGTAAGCGTCGGGTACTACATTCAGATGTTTTCAAACCTCGGTCTTCCGAGCGGCCTCATTGAATATGTTGTCGGTGCGGTAGGCAGGATAAGCAGTATCATCAATGCCTCGGGCGTTCAGATAATCATATTTATCGCGGCACTGCAGTCGATCCCGGGTTCAATGTATGAAGTTGCAAAGATAGAGGGTGCCACGGCATATGAGACATTCTGGAAGGTTACGTTCCCGATGGTCATGCCGCATATCATAACCGTTGTGGTTTACACGGTAGTCGACAGCTTCGTAAATTCGAGTGTCGTAACACTGGCATACAATACTGCGTTTTCAGAGAAAAATTACGGACTCAGTTCAACTTTCTCGCTTGTATCCACGTTGATCACCTGTGCGATACTTGCGATCGTTGTCCGGTTCATACAAAAACGAACGTTCTACTATAACTAACGGGAGGAGGTGATCATGGGAATGGATAACGCTGCAGAGGAAGCTAAGAAAATTGCTCCAAAGAAGAAATCGGCGGATGCAGATCTTGTTGCCGTAAATCCGAAAGGGTTCCGTTTCATCAAAATCGATAAGAACACAAAGAGCAGGATCATAGACGATATCAAGGGATTTTTGCTCGGGCTCGGACGCTGGGTGATCCTTATCGGCGTAGCCTATGTGATCATAGGGCCGGTACTCGGCATCATCTCAAGGTCGTTCTTCTCGGATGCGGATAACTACAACACGATGGTTTATATGATCCCTCAGTCGCCCACGACAGAGAGGTATGAGATCGCATTTGAGACGCTGAACTACTCATCGACGGCTCTCTCTACGATCATCTACTCATTAACGCTTATGGTCCTTCAGGTGTTGATGTGCTCAATGGTAGGTTACGGCTTTGCGAGATATAATTTCCCGTTTAAGAAGGTGCTCTTTGCCTGCGTTGTGGTTATGATCGTCATCCCTACACATACGATCATGCTTCCGCTCTATATGACATTTGCAAACTTCGATGTTTTCGGCATCTTCGGACTGATAATGGGAAGCAGCCCGAACCTGCTCGGAACGGTCTGGCCGATGTACATAATGACATTCTTTGGCTGCGGACTCAGGTCAGGTCTTTATATCTACATCTTTAACCAGTTCTTCCGCGGACTTCCCAAGGAGATCGAGGAAGCGGCTTATGTGGATGGATGCGGAGTATGGTACACCTACTTCAGGATCATGCTCAGAAACGCGATCCCGTCTGCCATCACAGTGGCCATTTTTTCACTCGTATGGCAGTACAATGATACTTTTTACGCGAAGCTCTTCAACATCAGCGATTCAACGCTGCTCAGCAAAAGAGTTGCTACGCTCGCGAGTACGGTCGGAAATGTATATAAGATCTATGACCCGAACATTCTGCAGCTTTACATGGATGCGGGTATCGTGCTCGTTATGCTGCCGCTCGTCGTAATCTATGTCGTTTTGCAGAAGCAGTTCATTGAAGGCGTGGAACGATCGGGTATCGTCGGATAAACAATTCAGATAATAAAATTGTGAAAACAATATTTATTATACAAGAACCAAGGCAACACAATCACTTTTAAAAAAAGAGGAGGAAAGAAAAGTGAAGAAAACAAAATTGGCAACATTAGTTCTGGTATGTGCCATGATGGTATTTTCTCTCGTCGCTTGCTCAGGCAGTTCTGAGGAAAAGCAGGGTGCTGATCCTGTAAGCACAGAGACACCGTCACCGGCAGAAACTACGCCGAGCGTAGACACAGAGGACAAAACTACGGCACCGGCAGTTACGGAAACACCGTTACCGGTAGTTACACCGGAACCGGCAGTTACTCCCAGTATCGACTTTGAAGACGGAAATTTCGCTTTCGCAGCAGTTGATACCGGACGCGGCGGAGCAGATAATTCCACACTTGAAGTGGTAGATTTTAACGGCTCCAAAGCACTTAAGGCAACAAATGTCGACGGCAAGAACATGTTCGTGGCATTCAACCTCTCAGCTATGCTTGGGGATAAGCTTGCAGACGTAAAGGAGATCCGTATCGATCTCGGAACCGAGAATGCAGATAAGTTTGCTTCTACAAGCGGACGTCTCTACTGCATGGCAGGTGAAGACAACAAGGAATACAAGGCTAACGAGTGGTCTGTATATATTGAGACCTCAAATCCCAAGACCGCTAAGTTTGATGTGACCAAGGCAGGCTTTATCGGAACAGGCGAGAACTACATCGTTCTTTCAAAGGAAACCGATAATTCAAAGACAACACCTTCAAACCTTCTGATTGACAACATTGCATTCCTTGACGGTAACGGCGCAACGATCGAGGCAAACAGCGCAGCAGAGTTCGGCAATCCCGCAGGTTTTGCAGCTGTAAACGATCGCAGCAACCTCTTTGCTCTTACAAATGTGGTTAACTGGGAAGGCTATGATTCAGTATCGGCAGGTGCTTGGGCACAGGCAGGTGTAGCATTCACAGATGCAGTTAAGGAAGCACTTGTACCCGGTTCCGTAATCGAGATCGAGTATAAGTCAGAGTCAGGAAATATGTGGATCGTTATGAACGAGTCCGCAGCAGGCTGGAAGCGCGTCGGCGTCGGTGATGCAGACGGTTCCGGTCAGGAATATGCATATGTAAACGGTAAGAAGAATATCGCACAGGTAACATTCGAGCAGATCGCAGCTATCTGCGGCGATGATGTCTCAACATGGGGCAGCCAGATCCAGTGCGAGTCTGATACAGATTGGGCAGTTACCGGCGTTAAGGTCGGACAGAAGGCTCCCGCTTATGCTCTTACACATGCAGTTAACTTCGAAGGCTATCAGACTAAGGCCGGTGCATGGGCTCAGGCAGGATATACAATGCCCGAGGAAATCATCGCAGCACTTGTTCCCGGTTCTGTAGTAGAAATCAGCTACAAGTCTGAAACAGGAAATATGTGGCTCGTTATGAACGAAGCACAGGCAGGCTGGATGCGTGTCGGCGTAGGTAACGCAGACGGCTCCGGACAGGGCTTTGCAATCTGTGACGGCAGCAAGGCATATGTAACATACGAAGATCTTGCCAAGTACTGCGGCGAAGACGTATCTACATGGGGTTCGACAATGCAGTGCGAGTCTGACGGAGAATGGGAAGTTTACGGTATCCGCGTAGGTAAGGGCGATTCCTTCGTTGCAACCAACAGCCATCTCGATCTTGGCGCAACCGCATCTGCAGGTGCATGGGCTCAGGCAGGCGTTGATCTTACAGCAGATCAGATAGCAGCACTTGTTCCCGGTTCCGCAATCGATGTAGAGTACACCTCCGAGACCGGCGAGCTTTGGCTTGTATTCCCCGGCGCAGCTAAGGGATGGACCCGTGTAGGTGTCGGCGATTATGACGGCTCCGGACAGGGCTACTCTAAGTTCGACGGCAAACATTGCCAGGTAACATTTGAAGATATTGCAGAAATCCTTGGTGATGACACAACCCAGTGGGGCGCTACACTTCAGTTTGAGGCATCCTCCAATTGGTCTGTAACAGCCGCATCTATCGGTTCTGTAAAATAAGTATAATTAATTTCCCTGCGGGGCGAACAGTCCCGCAGGATCCTAAAAGGAGGATAAACCAAACATGAAAATGTTAAAAAAGCTGACAGCAATGATCCTGATCGGTGTTATGGCACTGAATCTGGCAGCCTGCGGTTCTTCATCCGAACAAAAGCCTGAAGAGACGAAAACGGGCGCAGATGTAAAGACAAACGAAGGCGACAAAGCCACCGTAGATACAGGCGATACAACCGCGACAGTAAAACAGCCTCGTCATGAAGGCGACACACCTCGTACGATCAGAATCGGTACATGGTATGACATCTATTATGACAGCACACATACCGATATCCACGATGATCCCTCAGTATCTGATGAGGAACTTGCACAGATGAACTTCGACGCATTAAAGAAGGTTGAAGAGAAGTACAATGTACGTCTTGAGTATGTCAACCTTACATACGCAGGTGTTCAGGAGTCCATCAACACCTCAGTGCTTGCAGGAAAGCCCGACTGTGATATTTACCTCACAGAGCCTTCATTCGGTATCCCTGCAGTAGCAAACGGCTATGCAACAAACCTTGCGGAAGTTCTTCCCGCAAACGAGGATATCCTTACCGATCAGAACTACCTGACCACTATCAACATCAACGGTATCGACGGAACATATTTCATGCTTCCCGTAGGTGGTGAGTCGGTTCCTACAGCATCATACGTTCTTTCGTTCAATAAGAAGATGCTTGACGATGCAGGTCTTGAGAATCCCAACGCTCTCTATGAGAGAGGCGAGTGGACCTGGGATAAGTGGAGAGAGTACCTCCTTAAGCTGACCAAGGATACAGACGGCGACGGTGTTACTGATGTTTACGGTTTCGGTTCACGTTTTGACTGGTTGTTCGAGTACCTCAACATGTCAAACGGCACAGCAGTTGCCAGCGGCAAGACAGAGAACCTCAGCAGCAAAGAAGTGGGCGAGACACTTGAGTTCATCTACAACATGTACAATGTAGACCATGTAGCAAATCCCTGGAATGAGGAAGACTTTGATTACAACATGAGCGCTTATGTCAACGGCGAAGTTGCATGTTGGTTCAACGCGGCATGGATCGTAGATACAAACAAGGATTACGACAAGGGTCTTGAGGAAATCTGGGTACCGATGCCTATCGGTCCTTCCGGAAACAAGGAAACAAACGCAAGAAAGAATTCCGCAAGCGGTGCTGCTTACATCATCCCCACAGGTGTTGAAGATCCTTATCTTGTATACAGCGTATTCCGTGATTATAAGGATTACTACGGCGATGATTTCGAGCAGAGAGATTTCGTAAATGACTGGTGGCATGACAATGCACTTACCGAGGACAACTACAATGTAATGTACTACTGCGGTGAGAAGACAGGTGTTGACCTTTGGAATGCTCTCGGTGTTGAATATCAGTTCCCTCTTCTTCTCAAGGGTGAGCAGACAGCAGCACAGTTCCAGGAGACCAACAAGCAGCTTGTACAGACTGCCCTTAACAACGTGTTCAAATAATTTAAGAGATTATATTACCGCAAGTTAATCGGTTGAGAAAGCGAGATAGCCTACGCTTCCTTTGAGTTGCGTAGGCTATTCCTGTATCACGAGGGGTCTGTGTTCCGGTCGTATGGTAGATTTTAAGAGTGTTTTTTACCTTCTGCCGGGGAGCATGTGACTTTGATAATGAAAAATATAAAAGAATAACAAGGAGATAAGACACCATGTCAAAGGTTCAGATTTTAAACTGTGATCCGCTTCCGAATATCCCCTGGCAGGAAAGGCCGGAAGGGATCAAGGATGCTCCGATCTGGAGATATACGGAGAATCCGATCATCAACCGCAACCCCGTCAAGGGTGTGGCACGAATCTTCAACAGTGCGGTAGTCCCTTTCGAGGGTAAATATGTCGGTGTGTTCCGAGGTGAGCAAAAAAACGGCGTATCAATGATCTACTTTGGACGCAGTGATGACGGAATTCACTGGAATTTCGAGGAAAATAAGATTCAGTTTGTCAACGAGAAGGGTGAGCCTTTTCAGCCCATATATGCGTATGATCCCCGACTGGTAAAAGTTGAGGATACATATTATACTATGTGGTGCCAGGATTTTTACGGGGCAGCCATAGGCATTGCCAAGACAAAGGATTTCAAGACATTTACGCGTCTCGAGAATCCGTTCATTCCTTTCAACAGGAATGCGGTACTCTTCCCACGTAAGATAAACGGCAACTATGTTATGCTGAGCCGCCCGTCGGACAGCGGACACACACCGTTCGGTGACATTTTCCTGTCGCAGAGCCCGGATCTTACTTACTGGGGCAAGCATCGTCATGTAATGGGCCGCAGCTTCGAGTGGTGGGAATCCTTAAAGATTGGCGGAGGTGCCGCTCCGATCGAGACGAGCGAGGGATGGCTTCTCTTTTATCATGGTGTATCGGGAACATGCAACGGATATGTTTATTCCATCGGCGGTGCAATCCTTGATATCGACAATCCTTCCGTTGTTAAATACCGTTGTGAGAATTTCCTGCTTACTCCCGAAGAGTGGTATGAGGAAAGAGGTTTCGTACCGAACGTAACCTTCCCTTGCGCAACCGTACACGATCCCGTAACGGGACGTATCGCACTTTACTATGGATGTGCGGACAGCTATGTGAGCCTGGCATTTACAGAAGTGGACGATATTGTGGCTTATATCAAAGAGCATAGTTTGGTGCGTGGAGATGATACTGAGGTAGGTATCAGATAGTTTAGACTATTCTCTGATGCAGGGAAACATTTCTTCGTGTGTGATTTGATTCCGGTCCGCAGTGTCGTCGGTGATTTTTCGGCAGCATTGCGGACCCTTTGTGAAGCGGGACCGGGATAAAGGACAGAAATATGGATAAAAAATTCAGCATAACTTATAGCGAAGAAAAAAGATGCTTCACCCTGCAGATGGAGCGTTCAACTTATATCATAGGCGTGGCCGGAGAGTATCTCGGGCACATTTACTTTGGTCGAAAGGTTCCGGATGATGCGGGAAGATCGATGCTGTTCGAGGACGATTTCAGCTTTATGAAGGGAGTCCCCGGCGATAAATGCACATTCATGGACAGTTTCCCCTTTGAATACGCATCGGAGGGGATCGGTGATTTCAGACCCGGTTCTCTTTCCGTCAGAAACGCGGAAGGATTCCTCGGATGTGAGCTGAAATATGCGGATCACCGCATATATGACGGGAAAAAGAAGATTCCCGGACTTCCGGCAACTTTTGGCACGAACGAAGACGCGAAGTCCCTCGAGATCGATCTCGTTGATGATACTCTGGGGCTTGTGGTTACGCTGTCCTACAGTATTTTCCGCGGACTTGACGTTGTGACCCGTTCGGTGACCGTTAAAAATAACGGAAGTGAGAACCTTCGTCTGGAGAAGGTTTTAAGTGCATGTCTGGAGCTGCCGTGGGAAAACAGGGAGATCGTTACTCTGTCCGGAAGCTGGGGGAGAGAACGGTTTATCGACCGTCGCCCGATCGGACACGGAAGGGTTGAGATCGGATCGAAGCGCGGGATCTCAAGCCATCAGGAACACCCTTTCCTTGCGGTGGTCGCTGAAAATGCGACAGAAACATCGGGGGAAGTGATCGGATTTTCATTTGTTTATTCAGGAAATTTTGTTGCACAGGCAGAGCGAACTCAGCATGATATGCTCCGCGTGGGCATGGGCGTTTCGGATTACAATTTCTTATGGGAGTTACAGCCCGGGGAAAGCTTTTACGCACCTGAAGCGTTGATCTCTTATTCGTATGAAGGTTTCGGCGCGATGAGCCGGACATTCCACGATACATTCCGAAAGCATCTCATCAGAAGCCCTTATCTGCACAAAAAGCGCCCGATACTTATCAACAACTGGGAAGCTACATATTTTGACTTTAATCTGGACAGGCTGCTCGAGATCGCGCGGACGGCGAAATCTGCCGGGATAGAGATGCTCGTCATGGATGACGGGTGGTTCGGTCACCGCAGCAGTGACAACTGCTCGCTCGGAGACTGGATCGTCAACGAGGAAAAGCTGCCGGGAGGTCTCTCGGCACTTGCAAATGCTGTAAATGAGATCGGGATGGATCTCGGGATCTGGTTTGAACCCGAGATGGTGAGCCCCGACTCGGATCTTTACCGGGCACATCCGGACTGGGCTGTAAAGATTCCCGGACGCGAGCCGGCGCTGTGTCGTACACAGCTCGTTCTCGATATTACCCGTAAGGAAGTAAGGGACTACGTTTTTAACAGCATCTCCCGTGTTCTGAAGAGCGCAAATATAAGGTACGTAAAATGGGACATGAACCGCCCTCTCACGGATGTGGGGAGCATGGCGAGTGCCGGCGGAGAGATCATGCACCGCTATATGCTCGGAGTGTATGAGCTTCAGGAAAGGCTGATCACCGAATTCCCTGACCTTCTTCTCGAAAACTGTTCGAGCGGAGGCGCGAGGTTCGATCCCGGTATGCTTTATTACAGTCCTCAGATCTGGTGTTCGGACGATACCGATGCAATCGAGAGGCTTACGATTCAGGAGGGAACTGCGCTCATTTATCCCTTGTCCGCGATCGGAGCGCATGTGAGCATCTGCCCGAACCACACCGTGGGAAGGACAACAGACCTTTATACACGCTCGGTTGTGGCACTCGCGGGAACTTTCGGGTACGAGATGGATATTACGAAAATGTCGGATGAAGAGCTTTCAGAGATACGCGATCAGGTAGAAATGTACCACAGATACAGTGATCTTGTTCGTGAGGGTGATCTCTACAGGATCAAAGGAAATTCTCCGCTTTATAAGAACGGAAATGACCGTGCGTCGGTCGCATGGATGACTGTTGCGAAAGATAAGTCGGAGGCGCTCCTTTCATATGTGCAGGTGTGCGCGGTCGCGAACAGGAGGGCAGAAGTGATCTATCTTCAGGGCCTCGATGAAGACAGCGAGTACGTGCTCGATGACGGAAGAGTCTTTTCGGGAGCGGAGCTCATGCATATAGGATTTGTTACGGATAAGATTTGGGGCGACGCAAAAGCAAAATTATACCATCTGACAAGATGCCGGTAATAAAATGACCGGCGGATGGCGGCAGGTAAATACAGATGAAAACAGAGGCCGTCGGTCTGACATGAAAATCAGGAAAAAGAGGCCTCTGACACATTGGAAAAAGCAGAACGGAAGAGAAAATTATGGGAAAGCATTATATAGAGCAGGAATCGAATGAAAATATCCGGTTTCAGGGAAGGATCATTCACGACCGCGATATGGCCGTTATGGGTTATACAAACACAAGCTTTACGATACATATATCGGCGAGCCGCGTATGTGCATTTTTCAGAACAGGCGCAAATGATCCGATCAACGCGCCGGGACTTCGTGTTTATGTCGATGGCAAGGCCGTTAAGGAAACAGTACTTAGCGAACCGGAAACAGAAGTTGAGCTGGCCCGCTTTGCGACGAATGAAGAACATATTATCCGTGTCGTAAAGATCACGGAGGCTGGGATGTCTTTTGCCGGAGTGGTATGGATCGATGTGGACGGAGAACTCATGACTGTCCCCGAGGATACACGCACGAAGGCGCTCTTTATCGGTGATTCGATCACTTGCGGATATGGGGTTCTCGGTGCACCGGAAGCGGAATATACCATCCGCGATGAGGACGGAGAGCTAAGTTACGCCGCAGTCCTTGCAAAAAATATGGATTGGAACGCAGAATGGGTTTCGGTATCGGGACACGGTATGTTTGTAGAATACACGGGTGATCCCGAGAATATCCTTCCGAGAGAATTTCCGTATACAAATTGGTTTTACAATAAGGAGATCAGAGAGGATTACAGCCGTTTTCAGCCTGACTGGATCATCATGAATCTTGGGACAAACGATCAGGGAAGCCTTGGCAATCCCTGGATACTTGGCGGTTTTAAGAGCAGGTATGAGAGTTTTCTATATACGCTGCGTATAGCTTATCCGAATGCAAAGATCGTGTGCGTTCTCGGAACACTTGCACCCGGGATATTTGCTTATGTGCGGGAGGTCATCGATAAAGTGAAAGCGGCCGGAATGAAGGATCTGTACGGACTTGAGTTGCCGTTCCATGATGTTGAGCATGACGGTATTGCATCGGGACATCCCACGGCAGTCACGCATGAGAAGGACGCAAAGCGGATTGAGGAGTTTATCCGCGCAATACGGTAAGAAGCAGATTTAGGAAGGATTTTGGGATGAGACTTGCAGCAATTTTTTCGGATTCTATGGTGCTTCAAAGGGATAAAGAAGTAAATGTATTTGGCGAAACGGAGGATCTTGGTGAAACCAAAGACTTTAACGATACTACAGGAAAGACTGTCATCACAGTCACGATTGACAACATCTCTGTAGAAAAGGAAGTTCCGGCTGGAAAGTTTGTGATCTCTCTTCCGGCACATCATGCGGGGGGACCTTACACCATGACCGTAACTGACAGTTCGGAACCCGGTAGGGCGAAGGTGATCCGTGATGTCTATTATGGTGAGGTTTGGATCGATAACGGACAATCGAATATAGAGTTTGAACTGCAGAATTCGCGCGGTGGTGAGGAAGAACTCATGGGCGCGGACCTTCCGCTTGTCAGATATTTTAAATGCATCAAGACACCCGTGATCGATGACGGTGTCCTTCTCGCAGAACAGAACCAAACCTGGACGCCGCTTACGGACGGCAGGTTCCGTGATATGTCCGGCGTGGCGTATTTCTTTGCAAAAAAGCTCCACGGGGATCTGTCGGTACCGGTTGGTATAGTGGACTGCTATCAGGGAGGCACATCAATTTCCTGCTGGCTCAGTGAAGAACGCCTTTCGGCGCATCCCGAAGGCCGGGTTTATATCGATGCATTTAATAAGGCTGTAGAAGGACAGACTCCCGAAGATTATAGCCGAAAACTGCTCACATATAATCAGATGGTATCGGATTACTTGGAGAGAGAACGCGCTGCAAAAGCGAAAAACCCGGACATCACGCCCGAAGAACTCTCGGCCGTGGCCGGAGACTATCCCTGGCCGCCTCCCATGGGGCTCGAATCCGCATTCCGTCCGAGCGGTCTTTATCACACGATGCTCAAGCGGATCATGCCATACACTTCCCGCGGGCTCCTGTATTATCAGGGCGAAGAAGATTCCGGCAAGGCCTCCGGGTACTGCACATTGCTGAAGGAGCTTATCGACGAATTCCGCACCGGGTTTTCGGACGAAAAGCTTCCTGTAGTTATCCTGCAGCTTCCGATGTTCATTTCCCGTAATACGGAGGACATGCGGGACTGGGCGTATCTCAGGGAGGCACAAGCAAAAGCGGTGGCTGAAACAGAAGGAACCTGCCTCGTTCCGTTGATCGATCTCGGAGAATTTGACAATGTTCATCCCGTGGATAAGAAGTCGCCCGGAGAAAGAACCGAGACCGAAGTTTTGTACGGAATCTATAAAAACACGGACATTGGATATCCTCACGCGGAGTTTGATTATGCCGAAAGATCTACTGAGGGAATAGTGCTTCATTTTAAGAATACTTTTGGAAAGCTTCAACTCAAAGAGAACGAATTGATCGATGTCCGCAAAGAGACGGAAAGCGGAATATCCGGTAGCCGCACGGATAGCAACAACGAAATGCCGGGAAAACGTGCGGATAGTAACGAAATGCCCGGTACCGACACAGAGTGTTGTAACGGGCATATATATGGCTTTGAAGTTAAGCTTGCGGGCAGGGATGAGCTCATTGTCCCGGAAGCAAAGATTGAAGGGGACACAGTTGTTTTGTCCGCTGACGGCAGGATAGAGGAAATCC
>JAILPE010000025.1 GCA_024699645.1 Lachnospiraceae bacterium | reverse complement strand
ATCAGCAGCTCTTCGCTTTAAGTTCGGTGTTTTATTTTATTCTGAGGCTTTATTCTTTTTCTGTTCGTCCTTGATACGGTAGTAATCTTCCAGATCCACATCGATCTTTACTCTCGCATCTGGTTTTCGGTTGCTCAAGAGGCACACAGTCTCGACGTGAACAGTATGAGGGAACATATCACAACAGCGTACCTTTTCAACCCTGTAACCTCCATCGATAAAATCGACCAGATCGTGAGCAAGGCTTGTAGGCTTACATGAAATGTATATGATCTTGTCCACGCCGTATGAGATGATCCTTTTAAGAGCTTTCGGGTGGATACCCTCACGCGGCGGATCAAGTATGATGGCGCCCGGTGCTTCTTCTATCGAATCAAGCACTTTAAGCACGTCTCCGCATATGAATTCACAGTTTTTAAGATCGTTGAGTTCTACATTCTCCCGTGCTGCCGCAACGGCTTCCTCCACTATCTCAACGCCGATCACTTTCTTTGCGACAGGCGCGATGATCTGCGCTATTGTCCCCGTTCCCGAATAAAGGTCGTAAACAACCTTTCCCGTAACGTCTCCGAGAAAATCGCGGGCTATCTTATATAAAACCTCGGCGCCGAAAGAATTCGTTTGAAAGAATGAAAAAGCAGTGATCTTGAATATAAGACCGAGTATCTCCTCAAAAAAGAAATTCTTTCCGAAAACATCGAGCATGCTCTGCGCTTTAATGGCATCTGCGGGATCGTCGTTAAGCGCCCTGCTTATTCCGACGATGCTTCCGTCAAGAATGAGTGCTCTGAGCCTTTTAGCCAGAACTTCAAGGAACATCTGCTCCGTGATATCAAGGCATCCCGCTCTGTAAACAGGTCTCTCATCCTCGTCCTCAAATATCGGAAGCGAAAGGATCTCGTCAGTAAGCTCCGAATCCTTCGAAACAGGCTCACACTTCCAGTCCGATGTGGTAACAAGACAGACAAGTATTTCACCCGTTGTGGCTGCGCGCCTTATCAGCAAATGACGCAGATACCCTTCGTGAGTGAGCTTATGCATATATGTAAGCCCGAACTCTCTGCAGGTCGAGACCACGGTATCGATGATCTTGTTATAATCCTGGTGTACGATATGACAATCGGTTATCTGCTCGATATCGTAAAAACTGCCTTTTTTGTGAAGCCCAAGAGTAAGTTCACCGCCCTTCGCACAGTCTCCGAAGGTAAATTCCATCTTATTGCGATATCCCCATTCCATAGGGCTCTGCTCTATGCCGGTAAAATCATAGTCGTCCTTTATGACGTCATCAAGAAGCTTCCTTACCTGATCCTTTTTCAGGGCAAGCTCATCTTTATACTCAAATCTTTGATAAGTACATCCGCCGCACCTTTCAAAATGCAGACATACCGGCTTTTTCGTTTCAAGGGGCGAACGTTCGATGATCTCGTGGAGCTTACCGCTTATGTATCCCGTATGCTTTCTTCCCATCGCAAATCTTACGGTCTGACCTTCCACCGCTCCCTTTACACGGACTTTTTCACCTTCGCAATGAAGCACTCCGGTGCACGGGAATTCCGTGGCTTCAACTTTTCCTATGTATTCCACACCTTTTTTCATCGTTTTCTCCGTTCTGTATTACTCGTATTTACAATTATCCTTGTCCCTGACGAATTGTGAACTACCCGGCAAAACGTCACCGAGAATTTCTGCCGGAATTTCTTAAATTCACTTCTTTACTTTATCTCTGCAAAGTGTTAAAATATTACATTATAAGCGTAATAATATGATTGCATAATGCAATACAAAATATTCAAAGGAGTGATCAAATGAATCCTAAGATACATACCGAAGCTGTTGACTATCTTTTCAAAGCGGTTTTAAGTCTTAAAGATGAAAACGAATGCTATACCTTCTTTGAAGACATCTGCACGATCAACGAACTGTTGTCTCTCGCTCAGCGCTTTGAAGTTGCAGCCATGCTCCGTGCCGGCAAAACATATCTCGATATAGCCGAGAAGACCGGCGCTTCTACCGCTACCATCAGTCGTGTCAACAGATCTCTCAACTATGGCAACGACGGATACGATATGGTATTCGGCCGTATTCCTCCCGCTCCTCAGTTAAAGTAACAGCTCAGGCCGAGCTCTTCAGTCGAATGAGAAAATATCTTCGAGCTCTTCGCGAGTCAGCTTGCTGAGGAATACTTCTCCTCCCGTCAGGCAAGAATCCGAGAGCTCCTTTTTCTTCTGCTGAAGTTTGTATATCTTCTCTTCTATCGTTCCCTTTGTAAGAAGCTTAAGGACATAGACATTTTGAGTCTGTCCTATTCTGTACGCTCTGTCGGTCGCCTGATCTTCAACCGCCGGATTCCACCAGGGATCGTAATGGATTACCGTGTCGGCGCCTATAAGGTTAAGTCCGGTACCCCCGGCTTTAAGCGAGATCAGGAAAATGTCATTTTCTCCTCCGTTAAACCTTTTAACCATATCAAGACGTTCCTGCGGATGAGTGCTTCCGTCAAGATAAAAATAATTGATTCCTTTGGCTTTAAGCTCGTTGCCTATGATCTCAAGCATTCCCGTAAATTGTGAAAATACAAGTGTTCTGTGTTCATTTGCGATCGCGTTGTCGAGCTGTTGCATCAAAAGATCGAGTTTTCCGCTTCCGCCCTTATAATTATCGAGAAATGTACCGGGATGGCAGCATATCTGTCTGAGTCTCGTAAGAGCGGCAAGTATTTTCATCTTGCTTCCCTCAAATCCGACCGAATCGATCTGTCCGAATATATCGCCTTTGATCTCGTTCATATAAGACAGATATACATTACGCTGCTCTTCCGACATAGGCGTAACTATCTTCTCCTCGAGCTTTCCGGGGAGCTCCTTGAGGACATCCTTCTTCATTCGTCTCATAATGAACGGACTTATCCTCATGTTCAGGTTTTCAAGCACTTCCTTGTCACCGTTTATGATCGGCTTTTCGTATCTGACGGCAAATTTACTGTGCGTCATAAGGAAGTTCGGCATTATAAAATCAAATATCGACCATAACTCGGAAAGCGAGTTTTCGATCGGTGTACCCGTAAGCGCAAATCTGTGATCGGCGCAAAGAAGCTTCACGGACTGAGCATTAAGCGAAGCAGCATTTTTAATGAACTGTGCTTCGTCAAGAAATACCGTTCCGAAAACAATTTTCCTATAAAGTCCTACATCTCGCCTCATAAGCGGATATGATGTAATAAGAACATCGTAATTCTCATAATCGGCGATCAGCTTTTTTCTCTCTTCCGGAATGCCCGACACTACGCATGCTCTGATGCTCGGAGCAAAATTCTGAAACTCTTCCATCCAGTTATATATGATGGAGCTCGGACATACTATCAGGAAATGAGGATTTTTTTTCTCGTCCTCCCTAAGCATAGCGCAGATATACACGATCGTCTGGAGCGTTTTTCCGAGTCCCATATCGTCGGCAAGTATTCCTCCCAGACTGTTTTTCGCCAATGTCATCATCCAGCCGAAGCCACGCATCTGATATTCACGAAGCTGTGCATTTATACAATCCGGGACCTCATATTTTTCTTCGTGTTCATTACTGATATTTTCTATAAGCTTAACAAAATCATCGTTCTTGGTAACTGAGAAACCGCTTCTTTCGAAAGCTCCGTCAAGGTAGAACGCATTACTCTTGGCAAGCTTTATTCCACCTTCGGTAAAGTTCTTCGAGGTCACACCGAGATTGTCCATTATGATGGCAAGTTTTTCGAAATCATCGTCCATAAGATCGATAAAACTGCCGTTTTCAAGTCTGTAGTATTTTTTCTTTACCCGAAGCGAGCGGAACAGACGTTCAAGTTCCTTGGGGCTCATGTCGCCATATGAGAACTCCATCTGCAAAAGATCCATATCACTGCTGACCCTGAGGCCGACATTAAAGCTTCCTCCGGAAACCACCTTAAGCTTCTTAAAGTCTTCCGAGTAAAAGATCTGGGCCACTTCTGTCAAGACCGTTTTATCGCTTGTCAGGAATTCGTAAACCGCAGATTCGTTCTTTAACAGGTAAAAGCCGGTACGTGATTCAAACCCGAGATCCTCGAGTCGCGACAGGATGTCCTCTTCTTTATCCCTGTTTCTGATTATTATGTAATAATCGCTTTCCGGGTTTTCAAAACTGCTGAACTCATAGTCCGCATATCCGAACCTTACCTGAGCCTTTATTCCGTTTTGGTATCTGTCAAAATAGATCTTGCACGAAAGCTCCGGAGAAATATATCTGTCGGCAAGCTCATCCGGAATATCTATATCCATGCAATCACCGATCTTCGGCAATACTTCCTCAAGGAACCTCTGTTTATTGTCATCTCTGAAAATAAGCGGAGGTCTTTCGGTCCCGAGTGTATTAAAGAAGGGTGCATAGTTTCTTCTGAAACGGGCATCGGGAATAAACACCGCTCCGTTATAATAAATGAGCTCACCGCTCTTCATGAGAGGAATGACCGCCTCTTTGTCATGGTAATCGAGGAGTATCGCGTCATCCACAATATCAAGATCGTACTTGATGTTTGGATTCTTGTCGAAAACTCTCACATTTTCATATGTTCTCTCGCCCAGTATAAGCGTAAACGTATACTTTCCGACGCTGTTCAAAAGCCTCATCAAAAGATTTTTCGACAAAGTCATCATCGACCTGTTAAAGATCGATGTTCCCGATAATTCATCTCCGAGAGAAAGAAGTTCGAATCCCTCAATGATGAAATCAAGGATTTCCTTCGAGGACTTGTCAAATTCACTTTCCCACCATACAAATTTTACATCTTTTCCGAGCTGGATATCCTGATGCGTAAGATAATCATTGATAAAACGTTTGAGATTCTGTACCTTATACAGTCTGTCACGACCCACCCTGATTGACAAATAACATCTGCATTCATCGTCAGAAAACATCTGCGGGATCGTGATAACAGGTTCGATATGAAATACTTCGACCGGGCTTATACTGTCCTGAGTGCTTCTGAAATGATCTATGCACATGCAAGCTCTTCTGTCTTCAGGCGATTCTATTTTGTTGAACCTGTTCTTTTCCTGACGTCTCATAACAGCGAAAAGCGCGGCTATAGTGTGTTTACAGGCTCCTTTTTCCTTGATGCTCGCCGCACAATTGCACGAATAGTTGATCTCTCCGTTTTCTTCGGAGAGCATAACAGTATAATCCACACCGTCAACCACCTCAACGCGGATCCTTCCCGTAAGCTTTTCGGTGCTCATCCTGCGCACGTTGCCGTTCTTAAAACATCTGACGCCGCGAGAATATGTAACGTCTCCCGATGCGAGAGCTCTTATGATCTGTCTGTTTAACTGTATCATTTTATCCCCTAAATGCTGTGCCCCGGATCTTCATGAGCTTAACGCATATGATCCGGATTTGACCGTCGGGTTCAGGCCTGTTACTTCATGCCCTGCCCCTCAATAAACATCCTTTCAAGACCGGTCCGTCAAATACGACAGTGATCTTCTGCCCCGCATGAGGGCAACTTTCCATCGCCGTTCCGTCTTCTGCCGTGATCGACATAACCTTGACGTAACGCGGATCAACGGGTCCCGGTTCAAGCACCTCAAGTGTATCCCCGACACGGAACTTGTTTTTTTGAGTCATAACGCATATGCAGTCTTCTGCTTTGTTTTCCTCAACAGTTCCGTAATACATATACTCTTTAACATATGTGCTGTCCTCATAAACCATCCCGTCGGCAGAAGGTTTTCCGTAGTAAAACCCGGTATAAAACCTTCTGTTTGTACACTTCTTAACCTCTTCGAAATACAGATCCTTGTTTTTTTCATACACGGCCGGATCTTTGAAATAATCGTCTATCGCATTTCTGTACGCTCTCGTTACCGTTGCGACATATAACGCGCTCTTCATCCGACCTTCACATTTATATGACGATATCCCCGCACTTACAAGATCATCGATATGATCAACCATGCAAAGATCCTTTGAATTGAAAATAAAAGTACCTCGATCGTTCTCTTCGACCGGCATATATTCACCGGGTCTTGTCTCTTCTACAAGATGATAGCGCCATCTGCAGGGATGCGTGCACTCACCGAGATTAGCATCTCTGCCGGTCAGGAAATTACTGAGCAGGCATCTTCCGGAATATGAGATACACATTGCCCCGTGAACAAAGCTTTCTATCTCCATGTCAGTCGGGATGTTTTGTCTGAGTTCCCTGATTTCTTCGAGTGAAAGCTCACGCGCACAGACAACTCTTGTCGCTCCCTGTTCATACCAGAAACGGTATGTCAGATAATTTGTATTATTGGCCTGGGTACTTATGTGCCGTTCGATCGAAGGCGCATATTCATGTGCCAGAGAAAAAACTCCGGGGTCTGAAATGATCAGACCGTCCGGTCCGATAGACTCAAGCTCCTTAAGGTATTCTTTCATACCTTCAAGATCCCGGTTATGTGCGGTGATATTGACCGTCACATAAACTTTTTTGCCTCTCTCGTGCGCATATTCGATACCGAGGATCATGTCCTGTTTTGAAAAATTGACTGCCTTAGCACGAAGACTGTATATATCTCCGCCGATATATACGGCATCCGCGCCAAAATCAATAGCCGTTTTAAGCACGGGCAGGCTTCCCGCCGGCATCAACAGTTCCGGTTTTTTCTGTTCGGTCATAATAAGCCTTTCCTCTCCTGTCGGGATCATGTGTTGTTCTTATAAGTCAGAGCAACGCCGTCGCCGACGGGCAAAATAACTGTCACATAACCTTCGGTATGTGTTATTTCACGTAAGAATGCTCTCATTCTTTCATGAATTGTCCTGTCTCGTCTTTCGACCCCGAATCTTGACTTCGCGATCGATCCCTCAAGTAAAACGTTATCCGTCAGCATAAGACCGCCTTTATTCAGAAGCCTCTTGCATTCGGTCCAAAATTTTCCGTATTGTCCCTTTGCCGCATCCAAAAAGATCATATCAAAGGGACCGTCAAGATCTCTCAAAACTGTTTCGGCACCCCCTTCTATGAGCCTTATCCCGCTGCCGTCCAAATTTTTACGCGCTTCCTTCAGCCTCATTTCGACTTTTTCGACGGTGGTGATATTTGCCTCCGGCAAAACCGACTTCATAAATAACGCCGAGAAGCCGACGGCCGTCCCGATTTCAAGGATGGTTTTCGGCTTCTCCTTTAACAGTAAGAATCTCATAAATTCAAGCATATCATCCCTAATAATGGGGACCTGCTCTTTCCCGGCTTTTTCTTTTAGTTTTTCAAGCTCAGGCGGAAGATCATGCGCCAGAGACGCAAGATATCCCGTGATCAATTCGTTAACAATCATATTTAACGGCTCCGGACATTATATGTTCTTTTCAGATCTGTGCCTCAACCTCTTCTACACTTTGCTCTTTATCAACCGACTGAGAATAAGACGATATGATCTCCAATATCTCGTTGTAATTCATCGATGTGTTCAGGACAAATGTGCCGGGCATTATCTCATACTCATTAAGTTTAAGCTTCAGATAGAAAGAATACTTATCGGGTATGATCTTGGCATCCTCAAGTTTGCTTGCTATATTCATGGTGGATTCACCCTTAAGGATCGTGACCTTTACATCACGGCCTTTTCCCGTGGTCATAGGTTCCTCGCCGAACACTCTGTACGAAATATCATAGCTTTTTTCGGCAAGCTTCGATATCTCGTTATACGCAAACACATAAAAGATAACGTTTATACCCACTATAAGGATCGCAAGCGAAAACCTTGTGATCAGCTTCATTACAAAAGAACTGTTTTTCCCTTTCACAGTATTCCTCCTGTCTGCGCATTCACTCAAAAAGTAATGTTACACAGTCAAATATCATAATCTTCCCGTTTTGCTTTTCCGATACCGAAAAGCACCGTTAAATAATGTGTCATACTTCCATCGTACGGAAGCACCGTTTTGCATCCTGTTATACTTCCATGATGATAGGAAGTATCATCGGGCTTCTTCTCATCTTTTTCCACAGATAATCACTCAGATCATCTTTAAATCTGTTCTTTATCTTTCCCCAATCGGAAAGACGATTCTCTATGCAGTAATCAAGCGTTTTGTTGCAGACTTCGGTAAGTTCCGCAAGCAACACTTCCGACTCACGCACATAAACAAATCCTCTTGTGATGATATCAGGTCCGGAAACAACAAGTCCCGTTTCGCTTTCAATTGACATAGCCACAACTATGAGTCCGTTTTCGGAAAGCATATGCCTGTCACGCAGCACGACATTACCTACATCTCCGACACCGAGTCCGTCAACGAACAGACTTCCGGCCGGAACATTGTGGGTGATCAACGCACTCTCATCGTTCAATGTAAGGCAATCACCGCAGCGTAATATGAAGATATTGTCTTTAGGTATCCCAAGTGACTGACAAAGCTCACTGTGAGCCTGAAGATGTCTGTACTCACCATGTACCGGAATGGCATAACGGGGCTTTGTGAGCGTGTACATCAGCTTGATCTCTTCCTGGCATGCGTGCCCCGAAACATGCGCATCCTGATATATAACCTTAGCTCCCTTCATAGAGAGCTCATTTATTACCTTTGATATGCTCTTTTCGTTTCCGGGTATCGGAGACGAGCTGAATATAACAATATCACCTGGTTGTATGCTTATCTTTTTATGGATATTGCTTGCTATCCTTGAAAGTGCCGCCATCGATTCACCCTGACTGCCGGTAGTGATGATCACGGTTTTCTCCTCGGGATAGCTTCTGAGGTTTTCGATCGGAATGATCGTGTCATCGTTAAACTTAAGATAACCGAGCTCAGAAGCTGTTTTAATGACATTCACCATGCTTCTTCCCTCGATGACAACCTTCCTTCCGAATTTTTCCGCACTGTTTATGATCTGTTGAACTCTGTCAACGTTTGATGCAAATGTTGCGACAATGATCCTTCTTGAATTATGTTCGGCAAAAAGACTGTCAAAAGTCTTTCCGACAGTTTTTTCCGACATCGTATATCCCGGTCTGAGCACATTGGTTGAATCGCAGATAAGCGCAAGAACACCTTTCTTGCCAAGCTCGGCAAATCTTGCAAGATCGACCGTCTCTCCGTAAACAGGCGTGTAATCGATCTTAAAATCTCCGGTGTGAACGATCACTCCCGCAGGTGTGTGGATCGCCAAAGCCGCAGCGTCGGCTATACTGTGATTAGTCCTGATAAATTCAACTCTGATCTTTCCGAAAACCACGCTCTGGCCATATACTACAGTTTTAAACTTAACCTTTTTGGGGACTTCAAACTCTTTGAATTTGTTTTCTATAAGACCGACCGTAAGTCTCGTGGCGTAAACAGGCACGGGTATTTTGGGAAGTATATACGGAAGTGCTCCGATATGATCTTCATGACCGTGTGTAATTACAAAAGCCTTTACCTTATCGATATTATCGGTCAAATAAGTAACATCCGGCACAACAAGATCGATACCGAGCATGTCGTCTTCCGGAAAAGCGACTCCGCAGTCAATAACGATGATCGTGTCGTCATACTCTATTGCCGTAATGTTCATTCCTATCTGCTCAAGTCCGCCCAGCGGAACTATCTTCACTGCAGGCTTATCCGACTTAAACTTTTGGACCATCTCACAATTAGCTTTCTTTTCTCCTTCAATACTAATATTCTTAATTATTCCTTCCAATTCTTACTCCTCTTGAGATACATCGCAAATGTATCTTGTTTTGTCATTCAGAGTCAGTTCCTTCCGACTCTTCTTTCTCAACAACAATATCGATCTCACCCTCAAGGACATCATTAAAAAGGCCGGTGACTGCGGCCAGTTCTTCGTCATCCTCAACCATTCGGTACGAAACCTCTGTCTTGTTGTCAGTTTTTACTTCCCTGAGGACATACGCTATCTCGTCATCGTCTTTTTCATCCGCTGTCACAAGAAGATATGTTTCTCCGGAAAGCCGCGCTTCTTCAATGACTGTGAACTCTACGTTCTCACCGTCATCGGTTGTAAACATTATTTTGTTGTCCATTTTTTTCTCCAAATAAATATGCAATAAAAAACATCAGCTTATCGAATCAAGATAGCCTTGAAGTATTATCGCAGCTGCTATCTTATCGACAACCAGTCCTTTTTCCTTATACGAGAGTCCCGCTTCGTCAAGTATACGGTTCGCCTCGACCGTGGTAAAGCGTTCGTCCCATAAAATTGTTTCCTTGCCTGTACGTCTGGCAACACTTTCGGCGAATTCACGACACGCAACCGTCCTCTCACTGTCGGTGTCATTAAGTTTTTTGGGAAGACCGACCACTATCTTCTCCACTTCATACTCCGCGCACAGACTTTCAATCTCTGCAAATGTCTGTCGAAGCTTAGTCTCGTGCTTTCGCCTGATAGTCTTAACAGGCTGCGCCGTAATAAGAAGTTCATCACTAATAGCGACACCACAAGTCATGCCGCCAAAATCAAGTCCCATTATTCTCATAAAATAATTCCAACGATCAAAAAAGCTTTCTTCTCAAATCCCGATATTTCAAACATCAGTCCTGATTAAAATTATTCTTTATATACTCTCTGAGAAGTTCTTCGATGATCTCGTCACGTTCCACACGCATGATCTGACTTCTTGCACCGTTGTGACTCGTGATATAGGTCGGATCTCCCGACATAATATATCCGACGATCTGGCTGACGGGATTGTATCCCTTCTCCGTAAGTGCAACATACACACTGTCGATCGTGCTCTTTACGATCTTATCCTGCTCTTTTGCAGGTTTGAAAAACTGAGTATTCGTGCTAATTCCGTTCTGCATGACTGTCCTCATTTCCGGCGAAACGCCAATACAATATCAATTCATTATATATCAGGAACAGATGTTTTTCAAGGCTGACACGTTGTCATTGTTAACTTGAGCCCGCTCCCCCACGTTTTGTTATATCATCGAACCCAAAAGTATCCCATCTTCCGAAACACTTTCACATGCAACCCGGATCAATGCATTCACGGGCGGAACATCTCCTTTCACAACCGCCTCAACGTCCGTATATCTCGTTGTGAGTCCCTTTGCAATGATCTTACCTTCCTTTTCCAATATACGCTCAACAAGCACTTCCTGCTCCTGACCGATATACGATCCAAGGTACTTTGCATGCATCCGGCGGTCAAGCTCTATCAGCCTGTCACTGCGCAATGCCGATACAGGCGGAGGTACCTGCCCTTTCATTGTTGCGGCAGGTGTTCCCTTTCGCTTCGAATACCTGAACACATGCATTTTTGCGAACCCTATTTTTTCAAGGTTTCCGATCGAGTCTTCAAACTCTTCGTCCGTTTCCCCCGGGAATCCCGCTATAATATCCGTCGTGATCACAGGTCTGTCAAATGCTTCTCTGAGTATCCCGACCCTTTCGGCATAATCCTCGATCGTGTAATGTCTGTTCATCCTCTTGAGGACCGTGTTACATCCGCTCTGCAGCGACAAGTGGAATTGCGGGCAAAACTCTTTTATTCCGGCAAGTTCTTTCGCAAATTCTTTTGTGATTATCCTCGGTTCGAGACTGCCGAGTCTGACTCTTTCGATCCCTTCGACGGCAGCTGCGCTCCTGATCAGTTCAAGCAGCGGTCCGTAGGCAAAGTCTTCCTTTTTTTCGTAATTTTCGCGTCCGTAGGAGGAAAGATGGATTCCTGTGAGCACAACTTCCCTATAACCGTTCTTAGCAAGCTGTGTAACCTCATTTACGGTATCTTCAACGCTTCTCGACCTGACTCTTCCTCTGGTGAACGGAATAATACAAAATGTACAGAACTGGTTACAGCCGTCTTCGACTTTGATGAATGCTCTCGTTTTATCGGTATAGCCGTCTATCCTGAGATCCATATAGCTTTTGTCCGTCATAAGATCCGAGACTTTCGCAATACTCTTTTTTTCCACAAACCATTTCTCGATCTCTTCGACTATGCTGTCCTTAAGATTACTGCCCAATACTATCACTCTGTCAATATTATTGAAATCATCGGCCGCACTAACCTGAGCATAGCATCCCGTCACAACCACGAGCGCGTCTTCCTTTATCTTCATAACACGATGGATCGTCTGCCTCGACTTTTTATCGGCAATACTCGTTACAGAGCATGTATTTACTATGTATATATCCGCATCTTCGTTGTCTTCGACAACAATAACACCCTTTTCTTCGAGCGCTCTTCTTACAGCCTGGGTCTCGTAAGCATTAACTTTACATCCCAGCGTACAGAAAGCGGCCTTCTTACCGCTGATGCATGATCTGTTTTCAATCATTCCGTTATCCTTCCAAAAGCTTCACATTGTTTTTGCTTGACAAAAATACATTAAACATTATACTGTACTCATAAATACTATTATTTGAATAAGGAGTGTGATTTTATGAAGACAGTAAAGATTAATCTCAACTCAATTGATGCGGTTAAGTCATTTGTTAATGCCGTAACTAAATTTGATTCAGATTTCGACCTTGTTTCGGGCAGATATGTTATTGACGCTAAATCTATCATGGGTATTTTCAGCCTTGATCTTTCAAAGCCGATCGACCTTAACATTCATGCATCTGACAACATCGACGACATTCTCGCTGCTCTTAAGCCTTACATCGTTTAAGACTCAGCAAAATGTTTCAATAATGATTTGAGAATCCGAGCAGCACGTGTCAAACACGTACTGCTCTTTTTTCTGCAATGAACTTACTTTCGTCTTGCGGTTTTTCATTCGTCTTTGTTCAAAACCATATCTCACGGCCTATTCGAGCTTTTTATTCATCTCTGCTCTTGTCGTATATCTTACTGCTTGTTACATTTATTATTCTCACGCTCTCAATGGCCTTTTCCACAAGTGCTTCCACTGAGCCTTCAAGCTTTCTCTCCGATTTTTCGATTACATGAAGAAGGGGCTTTGTAACGGGATGCTTTGCAACAAATATCGTACAACAATCCTCATACGGCTCGATCGAAATTTCGTATGTTCCGATCTTTTCCGAAATATCGATAATGTCCTGCTTGTCGAAAGCAATGAGGGGTCTGAAAACAGGCATCTCGCATACAGCATTTGTCACCGCAAGGCTTTGCATCGTCTGGCTGGCCACCTGCCCGATGCTTTCACCGGTCACAAGCGCAAGCGAACCGCATTTCTTTGCAAAATGCTCCGCAAGCCTCATCATATATCGTCTCATTATAATGGTGAGCTCATCTCTCGGACACTTCTCAATGATATCAAGCTGGATATCCGTAAAATTAACGATATGAAGCTTGATCGGTCCTGTATAAGCGCTGATGATCTGAGCGAGATCAATGACCTTCTGAAGAGCTCTCTCACTTGTATAAGGCGGTGCGTGGAAATACACGGCATCAACAGTGACTCCCCTTTTTGCGATCATATATCCCGCAACGGGACTGTCGATACCTCCCGAAAGCAGGAGCATCGCTTTGCCGTTGGCTCCTACGGGCATGCCTCCGGGGCCGGGAATGATCTCCGAGTATACATAAGCGTTATTACGTATTTCAACATGTATCCTGACCTGAGGATTGCGAACATCAACCTTCAGATTGGCAAACCTTTTAAGGAGGTATTCTCCCATATCGGCACAGATTTGAGGCGTCTCTATCGGATAACGCTTATCAGACCTTCTGGCTTCAACCTTAAACGTAATCTCCCTGTCGCCGTATACCTCTTCGACGTAATCCCCGGTTGCTTTCGTAAGGCTGTCAAAACTGTTGTCAGGTATAACCTTCACGGGGCATATTGCCCATATGCCGAATATTTTTTTGAGCTGTGAGACAGTCCTGTCGTAGTCATACTCTTCGGGACACGACAGAAATATCCTCCCCTGTTCCTTGATCGCTTCAAATCCGTCCGCTATATGCGCGAGATTCTCCCTGATCCTTGCACAAAGGGCATCTTCAAAGATATATCTGTTCTTCCCTTTTATCCCTATCTCTGAATATTTGATCAAAAATGCTCTGTATGTCATGTTCGTTCCTTTCTCTTCTTCCCGTCCGGTCGCGCGGTATTCATCCCCGGACATTCTGACACGCTTTTACTTTCTTGTAAACCTCGTATATACCGGAAGTATCTTTTTTATCACTTCGATCGTCTTCTCAAGCTCCTCGCGTGTTGTTTCAAACGAAAAACTGAACCTCAAAGTTGCATCGAGCAGATCTTTTTTTACCCCTATGGCTTTCAGAGTCGAACTTATCCCGGGATGGTTCGCGGAGCATGCCGATCCGGACGAGACATATATTCCGGACTCTTCGAGCGCGTGGAGCAAAACTTCCGCTCTCGCTCCTTCAAAACCTGCGCTCACGATGTGAGGCGCGGTTTTCCTGACACCCGACGCACTGAACGATCCGTCAGGTTCACGCTCTATTGCATGAACGTACACGCCTTCGATCGCGTTAAGTTCGTTTACAAAAAACAACTTCAATTCATACAGACGTTCTACCGCTTCGCGCCGCTTTAGATCGTACTGTTCGGTCGCAGCCGCAAAGCCGGCTATAGCGGGAACATTTTCCGTACCCGACCTTCTGTCCTTTTGCTGTCCGCCTCCCCATATAAGGGGTCTGACTCTTACTCCTTCTCTGACATACAGAAATCCGCTTCCCTTCGGTCCTCTTATCTTATGCCCGCTGACGCTCATAAGGTCTATGCCGAGCTTTTCGGGCGAGATGGAATACTTTCCGTATGCCTGCACGGCATCACAATGGAAAATGATATCTTTGTTTTTTTTGTGCACCGCTTCGGCAATGGCAGCTATGTCATTTACGGACCCTACTTCGTTGTTGACATACATGACGGAGACCAAAACAGTTGTGGGTCTTATCATTTCGAGAAGTTCGTCCGTTTTTATATGCCCCATCTCATCAACGGGTGCAAATTCCGTCTCAAATCCGAAATCTTTAAGTGAGATCAGCGGATTATAAACAGAAGCATGCTCATATCCTGAGGCTATCACATGATCACCTCGTCTTTTGGCTGCAAGAGCCGCTCCGATAAGGGCCATATTGTTCGATTCCGTTCCTCCGGATGTATATACTATCTCGCTCGGTTTCGCACCGATCGATCCTGAGATGATCCGGGTCGCGTTTTTTATTATCTTTTCAGCATCGAGTCCCCTTGTATGTTTTGACGAAGGGTTCCCGTAATCAGTCATCATGGCGTTCATTGCAGCCTGTGCCGCTTCCTCGCAAACTTTCGTTGTAGCGGCGTTATCAAGATAAATATCCATTTATTTTCTCCGAAAACAGTAATGTTCAATCTTCTTCGATTGAAAACATGATTATTGACAGCGCTGTAAGACCTGCCGTCTCGGTCCTGAGTATCCTCTTTCCGAGACTCACGGGCATAGCTCCCGTCCTTATCGCTTCCTCAACTTCAGCAGTTTCAAATCCACCCTCGGGCCCTATAAATATACCTATACTCCCTGCGCCTTTCAGGTTTTTCACGATCTCCCTCGAGCCTTTCATCGTAATCCCGAGTTTTTCGCTCTCCTCATAGGGTATGATAGTCTTTTCAAGCTTGCCCGCCTCATCGAGTGCCTGCTTAAACGTCATTACACGGTCGACTGTCGGAATGATGCCTCTTCCCGACTGCATTGCGGCACTTTTGGATATTGCTCTCCACCTCTCGAGTTTCTTGGCCTCTTTTTTATCATCTTCTATCTTAACTATGACTCTTTTCGTTAAAACCGGAACGACACGTGACACACCGAGCTCAACAGCTTTCTCGATAATGAGATCCATCTTGTCTTTCTTTGGTACTCCCTGAAAGAGTACAATATCGGCAGGCAGCTCTGTTTTGCACCTGAAGGACTCTTCCTCGTCAAAGCAAGAACAGCCCTCACCGAAACCGGCAAGGGCGCAAATATGCGAGATTCCTTTTATGTCGTTTATAACGACCTTCTCCCCACGCTTCATGCGCAGGACGTTTTTGATATGATTGTGATCTTCCCCCGTGAGCTCGATCTGCTCATTCGGAAGGATCTCACGGTCAATGTAAAAATGCTGCATTATTCTCTCCGCACGATCTTCTTCCGTAAGTGTCACTCGGAATGATAAGACCGCTGACATGATACTCGTTCTTCCCGTTTATTATACGGACGCTCTCGCCGTTACTCCGGACCATTCGCCCATATGCTCTGTCTCAATGATCTCAAATCCGCTTTCACGAAGTGCCTTAACAACAGACTCTTCTTTCGTTGTCAGTATTCCCGAGCACGTGATGATCCCGCCGTCTTTTATCAGCTTTCTCGCATAGGGTGCGAGCGGGATTATAATGTCCGCAAGAATATTGGCCGCTATAAAGTCAAATTTCTTATCCTCGAGGGCATGCGGGATATCTTTTGAATCAAGCAGATTTCCCGTAGCAAACAGAATGCTTCCGTCTTTTATCCCCTCGATATCACAACCGTCAAAATCTTTTTCGTATTCTGCCGGTATTTTATTTATGCCTGCGTTTTCAATCGATATCCTCGAAGCGTTATCATCGACATCAAATCCGAATGCCTTACCCGCTCCGAACAGTACAGCCGCAATTGAAAGGATTCCGCTCCCGCATCCCATGTCCATGAAGAGCTCGCCCTTTTTCAGATACTTGCTCATAGCAATCAGACACAGTTTTGTCGTTTCATGAGCACCGGTTCCGAATGCGGTGCCCGGGTCGATCTCTATAACGGTGTCACCTTCGGTGATCAGGGGTGTTTCTTTTTCCCATGTGGGCTTTATGACAAGACGCTCATTCACCCTGAATGACTTGAAATACTTTTTCCAGTTGTTTATATAGTCTCTGTCATCGGTCAAGCCGACATCAAACGTCATCTTTCCGAAGTCGCACAGCTCTGAATAATCGTCGGCTTCGCGCTTAATATCCCCGAGAAGCTTATCTGTATCGGTATCTTCGGATACATAAAAGCTCACACGGGCACTTCCGTCGTCAGGTGGAAGTGTGGGAAGAATGTCTATGAACATTCTTTTCTTATCTTCCTCCGAAAGCGGCACGTTGTCCTCGATCTCAAATCCCTCAAGACCGAGATCCATCGCTATCGCACCGAGGTAATCAAGCGCTTCGGTCGTAGTATTAAGAGTAAGTTTCCTCCACTTCATATCACGATTCCCCTTCGCCTTCCGTGTTTTCTCCTTCGGAATCTTCGTCAGATTCTTCTCCTTCTTCCCCTTCTTCTCCCTCTTCTTCGTCATCGATCTCGATTATCACTTCGGGATCGTTGAGAGTAGATGTTTTTTCGTATTCCTTCGGGTTTGTAAGGAAGAAATTGAAATCGTTTATGTCTTCATCATCGGAAATGGTAATGAAAATGCACTCTCTGTCAGTTCCGATTTTCTCGTCAAAAGTGGTTCCCTTTAGGATTCCTTTTATATTCTCGACGCTGTAATCCTGCTTCTCAAAGTATACCTGAGCGATCAATTCTTCTATCGTAGGTGTTCCGGGAGCCACATCATTGTCTATGCCTTCATCCGAGAGGTCGCCCTTATAATACTCTTTGATCTCCTCCCAGAAATCCATCTCGGTAAGCTCAACCTCATTAAGCTCATATACTTTGTCGGAGATCGTGGTCAGCGTGTTCTTTCTGTAGTTATAGGGATTCTTCTTTCTGCCGTATCCCCATACGATATATGCAAATGCCGTCTTCAGACTATCGCTGGCTTCAACCTTAGCGTAAGTGAGGTAGCCGGACATAAACGCGTTAACATAGGCGTTGAGAGCGTAATTGGAATTTACGTGATCGATTATGTTCCGGGCAAATATGAGACCCGCTTCGTCGTAGCATGCCCATATCTCGTCCTGAAGCTTGGGATCCACTCCCTCTATTTCGGGATATTTCCCTTCTTCAATATCAAATCCGCCGGCATTTATGATCGTTTCTACGAGCTCGCGCGTTTCCTCGGGAATCTGAGTGTGATACTCTCTCATGCCCGGAATATCAAGCTCTCCGAGTTCAAAATCACCCTTATAGTCACGTGCCGCATGAGCCTTTATGTTGAACATCACATCATCCGCCGTAACGGTTGATCCGTCAGGGAACTTGAGTCCGCTCTTAAGCACTACTTTATATGTGTTGTAAATCTTTTGCTTTTCCTCATCGGATTCTTCAGACTCTTCATCTTCCTCGTCCGTATCGTCTTCTTTCGACTCTTCACCCTCCGTATCCGCATCACTTGCTTCCGTGTCGACGTCTTCCGTTTCTTCCGGATCGTCCTCGTTTATCTCGACAGGTGTGCCGTCTTCCGTTACCGCACTGATCTTTTCAAGTTCTAATGAGAACGGAGTATAATCCGTTCCTTCAATAGCAAAAAGCGGCATCTCATTGATATCATAAGTGCCTTCTTCCATGTCAACAAGTGGCGTGGGAGTCGGAGAAGGAGTCGGATCCGGGTCTTTCTTCACAACAGTGACCGTCGTATCCTTCTTCTTGTCCTCAACCTGACTTGATGCCGAGGAACAACCTATGATTGCAAGTAATACCGCAGAAATGATCACTATAAAAATGCTGCTCTTTGCCTTTTTTGTCATTGTATCTTCCTTTTATCGCTTATTGATTATCAGAAAAGCCTTTTCTTTTTCTTGGGAGCATCTTCGGGGTTCTTCCCTTTGAGGGAATCGTCAAACTTCTTCAGAAGATCCTTCTGTTCGCCCGTAAGCTTTGTGGGTACGTCAACCACAAGTGTTACATAATGATCTCCGCGAACATTTTTGTTTCTGATCGAAGGGACTCCCTTTCCGCGCAATCTAATGCGGGTATCGGTTGCCGTTCCGGGCTTAACCTCGTAAAGGACATCACCGTCTATGGTAGAGATCCTCACATCTCCTCCGAGTGCCGCGGTAGCAAAACTCATCGGTGCAACCGAGTAGATGTTGTCTCCGTCTCTTTGGAAGATCGGATGATCCTGTACTCTGATCTCTACGAGCAGGTCTCCTCTCGGGCCTCCCATGATTCCGGGTTCTCCTTTTCCGGAAAGACGGATGCTCTGTCCGTCGTCTATACCGGCAGGGATTGAAACCTGAAGAGTCTTCTTGACACTCTTATATCCCGTACCTCCGCAATCGGAGCACTTGTCCTTGATTATCTTGCCCGTGCCGTGACAGTCGGGACATACCTGAACGCTTCTCGTAACTCCAAAAAGAGTGTTCTGCGTATACACAACCTGACCTTTTCCTTTACACTTGGGGCAGGTAAACGGTGTGGTTCCGGGCTTTGCTCCCGTTCCCTTACACGTAGGGCACTCTTCTTTGAGCGTAAGCTCAATTTCTTTTTCAACACCCTTCATCGCTTCGTCAAATGTTATCTTGATCGAAGTGTGGAGATTTGCCCCCTTTGAAGGACCTCCGTTCGAACGTCTTCCTCCTCCGAATATACCTCCGAAAAGGTCGCCGAACATATCAGTAAAATCGATATCGCCAAAGCCGCCGAAGTCACTGAAGCCGCCGGCACCCGCGCCCATTCCGCCCTGTTCGAATGCCGCATGACCGAACTGGTCATACTGTCTTCGCTTTTCGGCATCGCTGAGCACTGCATACGCCTCACCGACTTCCTTGAACTTTTCCTCGGCCTCTTTGTTCCCGGGGTTTACATCGGGATGATATTTTTTCCCCAGAACACGATATGCCTTTTTAATCTCTTCAGGGGTCGCATTTTTTGCGACCCCGAGAACTTCATAATAATCTCTTTTATCAGCCATTGAAAAACTGCTCCTCATTAGTTGTCAAATACTGCGGTTTGAGCCGCAGTATTTGAAACTATCCGTTTAAATTTTCCGGACCTTATTCATTTTATACTTCCTTGTAGTCCGCGTCAACGACATTATCGTCCGCTCCGCCGTTGTTTCCCTGAGGTCCCGGACCGGCCTGTTCATATCCGCCCATTCCTGCATTGGGACCGGCCTGTTGCTGTCCCTGCGCTCCTGCTGCCTGTGCCTGCTCATATACCTTCTGGAAGAGGCTCTGAGAATCGGTCATAAGCTTCTCCTTAGCTGCCTTGATCTGATCAACTTCAGTCTCTGACATAGCCTCGGGATTGGTCTTTGCAAGGATATCCTTAAGAGCTGCGATATCTGCCTCAACTGTGCTCTTATCGGCATCGGCTATCTTATCTCCTACATCGGCAAGAGCTTTTTCTGTCTGGAATACGATAGAATCAGCCTCATTACGTGCATCTACTGCTTCCTTACGCTTCTTATCCTGTGTCTCGTACTCAGCTGCTTCCTTAACAGCCTTTTCGATATCGGACTCACTCATCGTTGTTCCTGATGTGATGGTGATATGCTGCTCACGTCCTGTTCCCTTATCAACTGCGGAAACATTTACGATACCGTTTGCATCGATATCGAATATAACCTCAATCTGAGGAACACCACGCCTTGCGGGAAGTATTCCGTCAAGTCTGAACTGTCCGAGAAGCTTGTTGTCGCGTGCGAACTGACGCTCACCCTGTGTAACACGGATATCAACGGCACTCTGATTGTCTTCTGCTGTTGAGAAAATCTGTGAACCTCTTGTAGGGATCGTAGTATTTCTCTTGATGATGGGTGTTGCAACACCACCGAGTGTCTCGATCGCAAGAGTAAGAGGTGTTACATCAAGGAGCTGGATATCACCGGCGCCTGCATCGCCTGCAAGCTTACCGCCCTGGATCGAAGCACCGAGAGCAACACACTCATCGGGGTTAAGGGTCTTGCTGGGCTCATGTCCCGTAAGCTGTCTAACCTTATCCTGAACAGCGGGAACACGTGTCGAACCGCCGACAAGGAGAACCTTTGAAAGCTCGGAAGCTGTGATACCTGCATCACGAAGCGCGTTCTGTACGGGGATGACCGTTCTCTCGATAAGATCGGAAACGAGTTCCTCGAACTTTGCACGGGTGAGGTCCATATCAAAGTGCTTGGGGCCGTCCTGTGTTGCTGTGATGAAGGGAAGGTTGATGTTTGTGGTCGTCGAAGAAGAAAGCTCCTTCTTTGCCTTCTCTGCTGCTTCCTTAAGTCTCTGGAGAGCCATCTTGTCGAGTGAAAGATCAACTCCCTCTTTCTTCTTGAAGTCTTCGATCATGTACTTC
>JAILPE010000002.1 GCA_024699645.1 Lachnospiraceae bacterium | reverse complement strand
CGAATCCTCGAGAGGCTCATTGCACCTGAGGACGATGATGTTCGGATTGATACCCATGCCCTGAAGTTCCTTTACGGAGTGCTGGGTAGGCTTTGTTTTATGCTCACACGAGCCCATGAGGTAAGGCACGATCGTCACATGGATAAAAAGGCTGTTTGCCCTTCCCACTTCAAGAGAGATCTGACGTACCGCCTCAATAAAGGGCTGCGACTCGATATCACCGATCGTTCCTCCGATCTCTGTGATGACAACGTCTGCTTCCGTCTTTTTGCTCAAGGTGTACACGAACTCCTTGATCTCGTTCGTGATGTGGGGGATGACCTGTACCGTCGATCCGAGATACTCGCCTCTGCGCTCCTTGTTGAGCACGTTCCAGTAGACCTTTCCCGTTGTGAGGTTTGAGTATTTGTTAAGGTCCTCGTCGATGAATCTCTCGTAATGTCCGAGGTCGAGGTCTGTTTCGGCACCGTCGCCCGTTACGAAAACCTCGCCGTGCTGGTAAGGGCTCATCGTTCCGGGATCAACGTTTATGTAGGGGTCGAGTTTCTGTGCTGCAACTTTGAGACCTCTTGCTTTTAAAAGTCGTCCGAGGGACGCTGCCGTGATTCCCTTGCCGAGTCCCGATACAACTCCGCCTGTAACAAAAATGTACTTAGTCATGGCTCTCCTCCTGAATTATTCTTTACCGAAACGAATATCCGTCACTGTTGTTGTGGGGCGATCGACCTTTCATTCCCACTCGACGGTTGCGGGCGGTTTTGACGAAATGTCGTAGACTACTCGCGAAACCTCTCTGACTTCGTTCGTGATCCTACCGCTTGCTCTTTCAAGTACTTCGAAGGGAATCCTTGTCCACTCCGCTGTCATGAAATCGTCTGTAGTGACGGCGCGCAGTGCCACCACATAGCCGTAGGTTCTCGCATCCCCCATAACTCCGACGCTTCTGGTATTTGTAAGGACTGCGAAGAACTGATTCGGCTCTTTGCCTTCAAGACCTCTCCCGACTTCCTCGCGGAAGATTGCATCAGCCTCGCGAAGAACTTCCAGCTTTTCTTCCGTTACGTCACCGATGATCCTGACCGCAAGTCCGGGTCCCGGGAAAGGCTGTCTCCATACAAGTTCTTTCGGAAGTCCGAGCTCGGTTCCGATTCTTCTGACCTCATCTTTAAAATATCCGCGAAGCGGCTCGACGATCTCTTCAAAAGAGATAACATCCGGAAGTCCGCCGACATTGTGGTGGCTCTTTATGACCGCCGCATCGCCTTTACCGCTTTCGACAACATCGGGATAGATCGTTCCCTGTGCGAGAATGTCTATATTGCCAAGCTTTTTTGCTTCCTCTTCAAAGACCCTGACAAATTCTTCACCGATAATCTTTCTCTTTTTCTCGGGTTCAACAACACCCTTGAGTTTTGTGAGGAACCTTTCCTTTGCATTTACTCTCACAAGGTTGATCCCGAATTTTCCGCTGAAAGTTTTTTCAACAAGATCTCCCTCGTCCTTACGAAGAAGTCCGTGATCAACAAAAACACAGGTAAGGTTCTCGTGGACGGCTTGTCCGAGTATCATCGCTGCTACCGACGAATCAACTCCGCCCGATAACGCGAGGAGTATCTTCTTTCCCTTAAGTCTTTCTTTGTAACCTTCGATCTGCTTACGAACCTCACCGAGTACATCCCAATCACGGCTGCATCCGCATATCTTTATAAGGAAGTTCTCAAGGATCTTTCCGCCGTATTCTGTATGTGTCACCTCAGGGTGAAACTGTACTCCGTAGAGCTTTCTCGCATCGTCCGACATTCCGGCCGCAGGGCATTTGTCGGTGTGTGCGATCGTCTTAAACCCTTCCGGGATCTTCTTAATAAAGTCGTTATGACTCATAAAACAACTGCTCTCTGCGGGTACACCTTCAAAGAGAATGCTTTCATCAACATAAAGCTTTGTTTTTCCGTATTCACTGCTGTCTTCTGCCGATCCTACCGTTCCTCCCGCCATATAAGCCATGAGCTGATCACCGTAGCAGATACCGAGCACCGGTATGCCGAGCTTTAAAACTGCCGGATCGTAGTGGGGAGACTTTTCATCGTAAACGCTGTTCGGGCCTCCCGTAAAAATGATCCCCTTGTACCCTTCCTTTTTGATGTCTTCGGGCGAAATTCTGTTATAAGGCTCGATCTGAGCAAAAACGCCCATATCCCTAACTCTCCGCGCAATGAGTTGGTCGTACTGCCCTCCGAAATCAAGTACCAAAATCTTATCCATACCTATACAATCCTCGTAAAAAAATGATCATGATCGGGTATCGCTTGCGATACCCGTACGCCGAGCGCGGATGCCGCAGCATCACATACAGCTCGCATTTGCAAAACAAAAAAGAGTCTTCGGGCTAATGCCCAAAGACTCCTTTGCCTTTTTACGTTACAAATACTACTCTATCAATTTACGGTTGTCAATACCCGACAATATCCAATCTGCCTTTGATATTTCATTCGATCATAATGTACATCATGGGGCGAATTCCGTTATTTGCCTGAATGTCGTACCTTACGAGCACCCCCGATCTGTCAACCGATTCGGATGTTCTGTTCTTTCCCGCCGTCCTCAAGGTCCAGTCGCATACTCCTTCTTCGTCCCAGGCACGCACTCCTCTTGCTACGGCATAAGCTGTAGGAACGCAAACACGTTTTCCGTCTCTGGCTGCAAAATCGGTGCTGAAACCGTATTCCTTTTTTGTCATATCAGACATGGAAGGAATGAAGATCCTGTCCTCCGTGTCTTCTCCGCCGAATTCTCCGTCATATGCATTGTCAGGGGTTTTGACGGTCACGGTCTTTATCATGGACTGTTCAGTAGTGTTGAAAGCTTTTGCGTAGAATTTTTCGTCAAGCCAGCTGTGAAGAGTACAATTACTCCAATTGATATCAGTTTGGTATTTCTTGTTGTAAGGCACTCCGTCAAGCGCATATTTGCTCATGACGAGCATTGACTTCTTGTTTTTTTCAAGAACGATCCATTCGATGGGTTCCTTACCGTTTGTGAGATCATTATCCTGCTCATAGGCGCCGAACAAGATCACATCACCCTTTTTTGTCTCTGAAAGATCGTATTTGTCCGTGTATCCGATCACATCGGCAACCGATACCTTGATCTTCTTTTCGCCGCTGTAGTCACTAAACGTTTTCTTGTTGTACTTCTTGTTGTAAGAACGTACTTTTACCGTATATTCCCCCGAGGGAAGCGATCTAAGCGTTATGCTGCGTTTCTTTTTACCGCTTTTTTCAATTGTGGCTGCCAATGAGTATTCATCCTTCAGGTAATCATACTCTCCGTACATATCCACATATTCTTCGCCGAGACCCTTTACGTAGATCTCATAACCGTCAGCATCCGCTGTTTTCTTTACGGTTACAGACACCTCTCCGTCAGACCCGACCTTGACCGAGATTTTCGGAGTCGCAAGCCCATCCGACTTTGCCTGAGTTTTAACTCCCGCAAATGTACCGATCATGATCCCCATCATGAGAAGTACCGCAATCGTTTTTCTTAATACTTTTCCCCTCATTTAAAACCTCCTTGGGTAATTAATCTGTCGGAAGAACCGACACGAACAATAATATACCCTATGTTTACTATTCTCAAGGGGATAAACCGCAGAATTAACACTGCTTTATTCCACTGTTACAGATTTTGCGAGATTCTTCGGCTTGTCAATGTCACATCCGTTTTCCTTTGCGACATAATAAGCGAGCAGTTGAAGCGGCACGATCTCGACTGCCGCACTGAAAAGTTCATCCACCTGCGGTATGAACATCAGATCATCCGCAACGGACAATATATTCTTATTTCCCGCTATCGTAATGGCAAGAACTCTCGCCCCTCTTGCTTTTACTTCAATGATATTACTGAGCGTTTTTTCCAGAAGCCTTTGATTGCAGCATGCCGCTATGACCGGCTGATGCTCTTCAATGAGCGCGATCGTCCCGTGTTTGAGCTCACCGGCAGCGTAGCTCTCGGCATGAAGGTATGATATTTCCTTCATCTTAAGAGCTCCTTCAAGCGCCACCGCATAATCCGTGTTACGCCCGATAAAGAACAGTGATCTGTTGTTATGATACTTCTTTGCAAGCTGAGCAACCTGGGGGTTCATATCTATCGACTGCTGGATAAGCCTCGGAAGACTTTTGAGCAGATCGATATAAGGCCTTGTATCAATACCTTCGGTCATAAGCGTCTGAGCGAACCAGATACTGAGCATGTAGAGCACGCTAAGCTGCGTCGTGTAACCCTTTGTTGTTGCCACCGCGATCTCCGGCCCCGCCCATGTATATATGGTGTGATCGGCAAGCTTTGCTATCGTGCTGCCGACCACATTGACAATCGCAAGTATATGTGCACCGCGTGCCTTGCTTTCCTTCATTGCGGCGATCGTATCGGCTGTCTCGCCCGACTGTGAGATCACGATAAGGAGTGTATGTGAATCAATTAGCGGATTATTGTAACGAAGCTCACTTGCAAGCTCTGTCTCAACCGGGATACGACCGAGGCTCTCAAGCGCATATTTTCCCGCACACCCTGCGTAATATGCCGAACCGCATGCGGTTATAACGATCTTTCTGATATCTTTGAGAATCTCTGGCAACCCCTCAAGTTCTTCAAATACTACTTTTCCGTCACTGATCCTTGGTTCAATGGTTGCTTTTAATGCCGCAGGCTGTTCCATAATCTCCTTAAGCATAAAGTGTTCATAGCCTCCCTTTTCGGCGGCCTGAACATCCCACGTGATGCGTGAGACCTCTTTATCGAGCTGCTGTCCCGTACAATCAAACACCTTTACCGTATCGTTTGTGAGCTCTGCGTACTCGCCGTCTTCCATATAAACGGCATTACGCGTATATGCAACAAGTGCGGTAACATCGGACGCAAAATAATTGTCGCCGATCCCGACGCCGAGTATAAGAGGACTCGCCTCTCTCACCGCAAATATCTTTCCGGGCTCATCCGTACATATCACACCGAGCGCATATGATCCTCTGAGTCTGTTTGTTGTCTTAATGAGAGCTTCCCTGACATTTCCGTTATAATACATCTCGATAAGGTGCACAATGACTTCCGTATCGGTCTCACTCTCAAATTTATATCCCTTTGCTTTGAGCTCTTCACGGAGCGAGCTGAAGTTTTCTATGATCCCGTTGTGGACGATCGCAAATTTCCCGTCGTTGCTCAGATGCGGATGGGCATTTTCCTCTGTCGGTGCGCCGTGTGTGGCCCATCTTGTATGGCCTATTCCGGAATTCCCCGGCATTTTTGTTCCGTCTCCCGTTTTCTCGCAAAGTCCCGCGATCCTTCCTCTTACTTTACTTATATTTATGGAGGAATCGTTCATTACCGCGATCCCTGCCGAATCGTATCCTCTGTATTCAAGTTTTTTAAGTCCCTCGAGAAGAACCGGAGCAGCCTCACCTGTTCCCACATATCCTACAATCCCGCACATCTTTGCTTTCTCCTTTACTCTCTGACGCTTAGACTGCCGAGTGGCCGTTCTGACCGCCAATTCGGCGAATGCATAAAAAAAGAGAGTCTTCAGGTACGGTACCCGAAGACTCCATTGCCTTACACATGCGAAATTTTACTCTTTAAGTGTATCATTGTCAATCTTTTCTCATCCGAACACTCCTTACTTCCTCAGGTTTTCAGTGCTTTTGTCCTTTTGTAAATGTAGCGTCGAGTCTTCTGTGAGCCTCTTCCTTTCGCTCATACATCGATCTGTCGGCAGCTCCTATATGATCCTGTATGGTACCCTCGGTATCAGGTTCTATGATCTTGCCTCCGACACTGACCGAAAGAGGAAAACTCAGATGAAGCAATTCAACATAATTCTTTATACTCTCCGTAATCCTGAGACAGAATTCTTCAACACCTTCCGAATGATCATAATCACCGACCGCAATAAACTCGTCTCCTCCGTAACGTCCCATGAGGAAGCCCTTGGGGCAGCTTGATATAAGCGCCGAGGAAGTCGCGCGGATCGCCACATCTCCCTCGAGGTGACCGTAATTGTCGTTTATCAGTTTCATTCTGTCGATATCCGCGAAAAGCAATACGGTACTCTTTCCCTTCTTCTTTTGCTTCTCGATATGACCGAACAATATTTCCTCAACGCCTGTACGGTTGTAGAGCCCGGTCAGAAAATCCGTCATTGCGATCTCCTGAAGCTTTCTGTTCGCCTTCAGCGTAAATATGTTCTGTCTGAGGGACATGAAAGCATTTTCCATATAGTACACCCATCTGCGCTGTTCCTGAGAATAGAGCATTGTCGGATCGTTTTTGCTTACCGTATATCCGATCAGGAAGTCCTGATAGTTAAGCGGGCAGATGATAAAAAGATCGGAAGAATCAGGGTCCTTGACATATCCCGGCACAAGTTCCCTCGTATCAAATCTGAAAGGCTCACAGCTCTTGCCTTCCTGTTTTCTGTATATAACATCGAGTTTCTCGGAATACCCTTTTACACAGTGAGTATAAACTTTATCTTCCAAATCAAATATTTCAGGTTCGATACAGAGCCAAAAGTTTTTCCCGAGGAAATTATACGAACTGAAAACTTTTCCCATCGTTTCGGGGAACTCTTCCTTGCTTCCGGTCCTTCCGGCTGCGAGGTTCATTTCCTGGAAAAATGCATCGAATATCGCTCTTGAAATTTTCTCGGCATACCCTCCTCGCACCTGTTCCATTCGATTTTTGATGTCTGCTTCGTTTGCCTCACATCCGCAGCTTTCCGAAGGAACGAACACCGAATCATATATCATCTCAAATTCCGGATAAGGATTGTCGATCTGCCTCATAAGCTCCGTATAGGCCCGGGTACCCATCTTATCCCATCCTCTCGAAACGGTCGCAAGCATAGGGAAAGTTCTTTTTCCTTCGTCAATATTGTCAAATCCCGTAACTCTCACATCCCCCGGGACAGTGATCCCGTTTTTGTACAGTGCCGTCATAACGCCTATTGCCATATGGTCATTGGCACAAACGAAAACATCGGGAAGCTCTTTTCCTTTGTCGATCCACTTTTGAGTTTCATCATAGGCACGGCTGTATCCGAACTCTCCGTCGAAAGCCCCAACCTCCGTGAGAGAATACTCCTTTATCGCATCACAAAACGCACGGTATCTGATATTGTCCTCGACATTGCCCTCCACTCCGTGAACATAGACAAATTTCTTGAGTCCGTGCACCTTTGCCATATGCTCCATAAGTTCATGCATGCCGTTATAATTCTCTGTCATGATGCAAGGGACGCCGCCCGGTTTTCCTTCAACACTCAGCAACGGAACCCCTGCTTCTTTGAATTTCTCTGTGATACGCTTATGCTCTTCCGCATCATTCATTGTATTGGTAAGCAGGATCGCCCCGTCGTAATCCTCGGGATTGACTATATCTATGATATTGAGCTGAAGCAGACTTTGCGGAGATTTGTCCCAAAGGACATAAGAAACGAAAGCAAAAACGTCGACATTGTCTTTATCCGCTTCCGCTTTGATACCCTCAAGAGCATATTTATAGAATTCGTTTGACCACCCGTTACCAAAAACTGCTATACGCTTTTTCTTCATAAGTTTTCTCCTATACAGAGACGGTTTAACCTGCAGAAACCGACAACAAACATACGGGATTCAGTGGATTTTCGGGCCTTTATCATTTCGTTCGCGGCCCACCAAAACAAAATAAGGGGTGCTTTGGTAACACCCCTTATATTATATCACATCAACATTTTTATGTCATCAGCAAACTCGCCTCACGCTGTTTTGTGAAAAAACATACTCTCATTTACCGCTTTCACCGTAATTTGAAAGAACTCTCGCAGACGGATCGTTAACATTGCAGCCTTCCCATGACTTGTTCGGCATCCAAAAATCAACCACCATTTCTGACTGCCCGGGGTAATACTTCTCAAAGATATCTCTGTAAAGAAGCGACTCCTTCGTGAATGGTCTTGCATGCGTGTACTTTTTGCATCCTTCTTCAAACTCTTCATCGGTGTAGCATTTCTCGGCATATTCTTTAAGATCGTCAACCATCGAATGGCCGACTGCATCGGAGAATGCCGCTTTTTCACGCCAAAGGATAGAATCGGGGAGTATTTCCTGTCCCTCAAAAGCATGACGTAGCAGATACTTGCCTTTTCCGTATGTGTTAACCTTCTTCGCAGGATCGATGCTCATCACATATGATGCGAAATCAAGGTCTCCGAAGGGAACTCTCGCCTCAAGCGAATTAACGCTTATGCATCTGTCCGCGCGGAGCACGTCATACATATGCAGTTCGTGCACTCTTTTCTGAGCTTCCTGCTGGAAAGCTTCGGGGCTTGGTGCAAAATCCGTATACTTATATCCGAAAAGCTCATCGGATATTTCTCCCGTAAGCAACACTCTTATATCCGTCTGTTCGTGGATCGCTTTACAAACAAGATACATTCCCATACTTGCACGTATCGTTGTTATGTCATATGTTCCGAGAAGTCGGATCACGTTTTCAAGGTTATCGACGACATCCTTCGGGGTCATAAATACCTCGGTATGTTCGCTTCCGATAAAATCCGCAACCTGACGTGCGTACTTAAGATCGATCGCATCCTCCTCCATACCGATCGCAAATGTTCTGATCGGCTTATCACTCTCTTTTGCTGCGATGGCGCAAACAAGTGAAGAATCAAGGCCTCCCGAAAGCAGGAATCCCACCTTCGCATCGGCCACAAGACGCTTCTTGACACCTGCCGTCAGCTTTTCACCTATCTTTTTGCAGGTTGTCTCAAGATCGTCGGTGCTTACTTTCTCAACCTTTGAGATATCATTGAAGCAGTGAAAACCTCCCTTATAGTAATGACCGGGAGGGAATGGCATAACCCTCTCGCAAAGACCCACAAGGTTCTTTGCCTCGCTGGCGAAAACGATCACTCCCTTTTCGTCATATCCGTAATAAAGAGGGCGGATACCGAACGGATCGCGCGCGGCGATATACTCTCCCGTATTTGCGTCATATATGATGCAGGCAAATTCCGCATCGAGCATCCCGAACATATCGGTTCCGTACTCGCGGTATAAAGGAAGCAATATCTCACAATCGCTGTCACTTTTGAACGTATAGCCCTTTTCCTTAAGCTCTTCCTTTATTTTTTCAAAGCCGTAAAGCTCGCCGTTACAGACGACATAACTCCCGTCAAGTTCAAAAGGCTGCATTCCTTCGGGTGTCAGTCCCATTATCGAAAGACGATGGAACGCAAGTTTTCCTTTTCCCGTATCTATCACTCTGCTGTCATCGGGTCCTCGTGAGATCGTTTCCTTAAATCCATCAAGGAAACTCTCTTCATCGACTCCGCTCCCGCAATATCCCATTATTGAACACATAATAATCACCGCTTCACATGCAATCTGCGACTTTCTGCATGTTACCTTGCTTTATTTTTCTTTTTACAACGCAGCACCGGTCATCCCGGTGCCACGTTTTCTTTTTGACGCTTATTTAACCCCAAAGAGAAGATCCTCATAGGTCGGGAACGGCCAGTAGCTCTTAGCCGTCAATGTCTCGGCCTTATCACAGGGAAGTCTGAGTTCGTTCATCTTCGGAAGTATCGTATCCCTTATCATCGCGGACTCTTCAACGATATCGCTTATATTGCCGACCGATACCATCGCGTCTTCAAGTTCGGTTACACCTTTTTCTATCTCATCAAGGAGTGTGCTGAGGTTCTTCACGAGATCGGATTCATATCCGCATTTAAGCGAAGGAACAAGGTCCCTCTTAAGCGATGCCTTCTTTGCAACGTCTCCGGCATAATTTTCTATCGCGGGTGCTATCTGGGTACGTGCCATGTCAACCATTGTGCCGGCCTCGATCATGATGGACTTGCAATAGTTTTCAAGCATGATCTCACATCTCGATTCAAGTTCTTCCTTTGTAAACACTCCGAGGCCCGTAAGCATCTTAACATTTTTCTTATCAAGAAGATGAGGCATGCAATCGGCCGTTGTCTTGTAGTTGAGGAGTCCGCGCTTTTCGGTTGCTTCGCGGATCCATGCATCATCATAGCCGTTGCCGTTAAATATGATACGCTTATGATCCTTTACCTCATTTTTGATGAGCTCATGAAGTGCGCCTTCAAAATCTTTTGCCCCGTCGAGCTTATCGGCGTAAATCCTCAGAGACTCGGCAACCGCTGAGTTAAGCATCATATTTGCGCAGGCAATGCTGTTACTCGAACCGAGCATTCTGAATTCAAACTTGTTACCCGTGAACGCGAAAGGCGAAGTTCTGTTACGGTCTGTCGTATCCCTGTTGAACTTGGGAAGGAAATCGACTCCGAGTTTCATGACCATTTTCTCCGTTCCCTTGTACGGCTCATCCTTCTCGATCGCCTCAAGGATAGCACCGAGCTCATCCCCGAGGAATATCGAAATAACGGCGGGAGGTGCCTCATTTGCTCCGAGTCTGTGATCGTTGCCCGCCGTAGCTACCGAAAGGCGGAGAAGATCCTGATAATCATCGACAGCCTTAATGACTGCACAAAGGAAAAGAAGGAACTGTGCGTTCTGTGCGGGTGTATCTCCCGGTGAAAGAAGGTTCTTTCCCAGATCGGTGGAGATCGACCAGTTATTATGCTTGCCGCTTCCGTTTACTCCCGCAAAAGGCTTCTCGTGAAGGAGACATACAAGTCCGTGTCTTGCGGCAACCTTCTGCATGATCTCCATGGTAAGCTGGTTGTGATCGGTTGCCACATTGGTGGTTGAATATATGGGCGCAAGCTCGTGCTGAGCGGGTGCAACCTCATTATGCTCGGTCTTTGCAAGGATACCGAGTTTCCAAAGTTCCTCATTAAGGTCCTTCATATATGACTCAACGCCGGGCTTGATGACACCGAAATAGTGGTCGTCAAGTTCCTGTCCTTTGGGGGGCTTGGCACCGAAGAGCGTCCTTCCCGAGAATCTGAGATCCATACGTTTCTCATACATTTCCCTTGTCACAAGGAAATATTCCTGCTCGGGTCCGACCGACGAAACCACTCTTTTAACGTCTTTGTTTCCAAAAAGCTTTAACACCCTGACTGCCTGCTTACTGAGAGCTTCCATCGAGCGAAGAAGGGGTGTCTTCTTATCAAGCGCAGGACCGCCGTAAGAACAGAATGCCGTGGGAATGCAAAGTGTCTTTCCTTTAATGAATGCATAGGATGTGGGGTCCCACGCGGTATAGCCTCTTGCCTCGAATGTTGCACGAAGTCCGCCGCTCGGAAACGAAGATGCGTCAGGTTCACCCTTGATGAGTTCTTTACCGGAGAATTCCATAAGAACCGATCCGTCGGGTGAGGGGCTTATGAAACTGTCATGCTTCTCCGCGGTTATTCCCGTAAGGGGCTGGAACCAATGTGTATAATGGGTTGCACCCTTCGATACCGCCCATTCCTTCATTGCTTCCGCAACTGCATTTGCAACTTTGATGTCAAGTTCGCTTCCTTCATCAATTGTCTTACGCAATGACGCATATACGTCAGATGAAAGAGTTGCTCTCATAACGCGGTCATCAAAGACCATGCTTCCGAAAATGTCTGTTACTGTGCTCATAGATTTCGCTCCTTTACATTTTTTTCTGGATCGTTTGAATTTTTATGGGAATTCACCCAAAAAAACAGGCAACGCAGTCCTTTGTTTCCGACACAAAAGACATCGTTGCCTTTTCAACAGATATAGTTTTACCGCTCCTGCACTCCCCTTTGGGACACAGCCTCGGAAATAAGAAAGGCGCCGTTGAGTTCTTCACTCAAGGACGCCGTTGCCTTTATGGTTTATGGTTATACACCTCGCCGTGCCGGATGTCAATACCCGAAAAAAACTTTTTTCCCCCGATGCCGCAAAAAGTTTTTATCGTTCCGTATTAAAGGAATTTGTCATTCCGAAAATATCTGCATCCGGAAAATTTGTCATTCCGAAAATATCTGCATTCGGAAAATTTGTCATTCCGAAAATATCTGCATCCGGAAAATTTCTCCTTCCGGAAATTTTTTTCGGGGTATTGACAAGCCGAAATGATAAGCATATAATCCCACACAAATGAGCAAAGACGTTCGTTCCGTGCGACATGCACGGGATGAGCGTCTTTTTTTATCTCAATGAGAGAAGGTCCCAAAAATTTGCACAGAATGATACGGCATAAAGAAAGGAAGGACGGTAAGGTTATGATTAAAGAAGGTCAGGTGCGCATTCCTTCCGGATGCGCGATCGCAGCGGTCATATCAAAAGAAGGAAAGAAAATGACCGGAGAGATGATCACGGAAGCAATGAAGCCGATGCACGACCGAAGCAACGGTCTGGGCGGCGGTTTCGCAGGCTACGGAATATATCCGGAATACAAGGATTTCTATGCCCTACACCTTTTCTTCGATTCAAGAGATACCCGTAAAGGATGCGAAGCGTTCCTCAAAGAGTATTTCGAGATCGTCCGTTCCGAGATCATACCCACAAGGAAGATCCCGCAGATCACAGACGAGCCGATCATCTGGCGTTATTTTGTTGCGCCCCTCAAGTCCATGCTTGCAAGTCTTCAGCTCGACGAGAAGGAATTCGTTGCCCGCTTTGTTATGAAGATAAACACCGAGATGAAAGGTGCATACGTCTTCTCAAGCGGTAAGAACATGGGAACATTTAAGGCAGTCGGCTTCCCCGAGGACGTAGGTCGTTTCTACAGACTTGAAGAGTATGAAGGTTACAGCTGGACGGCTCACGGCAGATATCCGACAAACACCCCCGGTTGGTGGGGTGGGGCTCATCCCTTTACTCTTCTCGATTACTCAATCGTTCATAACGGCGAGATCTCTTCATATGATGCCAACCGTCGTTTCATCGAGATGTTCGGTTACAAATGTACACTTCAGACCGACACGGAAGTCATCACTTATATAATGGATTACCTGATACGTGTTCAGGGTCTTACGCTTTCGGAAGCGGCAAGTGTTATAGCGGCACCCTTCTGGAGCACGATTGAAAGCGAAAAGGATGCCGAAAAGAAAGAAAAGCTCGCATACCTGCGTACCGTTTTCCCGAGTCTCCTTGTCACCGGCCCGTTCTCTATAGTTCTCGGATTTACAGGCGGGCTCATGGCACTCAACGACAGACTGAAACTCAGGTCCATGGTAGTCGGAGAAAAAGACGACAAGGTCTATATCGCAAGTGAGGAAGCCGCGATCCGTACGATGGAACCGAATGCGGAAAACATTTGGGCTCCCGTGGGCGGCGAACCTGTGATAGTAAAGGTGAAGGAAGGTGAATTCTGATGGCTGTTAATTATATATATCCCGAATTCGAAGTAGTCAGAAATGAAAACCGTTGTATTGCGTGTCGCGTATGCGAACGCCAATGTGCCAATGAGGTTCATTCCTACAGTCCCGAGCGCGGAATGATGATAAGCGATGAAAGCAAATGTGTGAACTGCCAGAGATGCGTTTCACTCTGCCCCACTCATGCGCTTAAGATTGTAAAAAGCGACTGCCGTCTGCGCGAAAATGCCAACTGGCAGGATGAAACGATCAAAGAGATCTATAAGCAGGCCGGCAGCGGCGGAGTTCTCCTTTCATCGATGGGTAACCCCAAACCTCTTCCGGTTTACTGGGATAAGATCCTCATAAACGCTTCTCAGGTAACCAATCCTCCCATCGATCCTCTTCGCGAGCCCATGGAAACTCATGTTTCGCTCGGCAAGAAGCCCGATAAGATCGAGCGTGACAAGGACGGTAAGCTCATCACCAAGCTTCCTCCCCAGATATCACTTTCGATGCCCGTTATGTTCTCGGCAATGAGCTACGGATCTATCAGCTACAACGCACATGCCTCTCTCGCACGTGCCGCTTCCGAGATAGGTATTCTCTACAACACGGGCGAAGGCGGACTTCACGAAGATTTCTATAAATACGGTCCCAACACTATCGTTCAGGTAGCGAGCGGACGTTTCGGTGTCCATGAGGACTACCTTGAAGCAGGCGCCGCGATCGAGATCAAAATGGGACAGGGCGCAAAGCCCGGCATCGGCGGTCACCTCCCCGGAGCCAAGATCGTCGGAGACGTATCAAGAACGCGTATGATCCCCGAAGGTTCGGATGCCATCTCACCCGCACCCCATCATGATATTTATTCGATCGAAGACCTCAGGCAGCTCGTCTTCTCTCTCAAAGAAGCTACCGAATACAAGAAACCCGTTATCGTCAAGGTTGCCGCAGTTCATAATATAGCAGCGATAGCAAGCGGTATTGCAAGAAGCGGTGCCGATATAATCGCCATAGACGGATTCCGCGGCGGTACAGGTGCCGCTCCCACAAGGATCCGTGACAACGTTGGTATCCCCATCGAGCTTGCGCTTGCATGCGTTGACCAGAGACTGCGCGACGAAGGTATAAGAAACAACGTTTCGCTTGTCTGCGGCGGTTCCATAAGAAGTGCTGCGGATGTAATAAAAGCCGTTGCCCTCGGTGCGGATGCATGTTACATCGCAACGGCCGCAGTTCTCGCTCTCGGTTGTCACCTCTGCCGTACATGCCAGACAGGTAAATGTAACTGGGGTATCGCCACTCAGCGTCCCGACCTTGTAAAAAGACTTAACCCGGATATCGGAAGTCAAAGACTTGTAAATCTTATGACCGCCTGGAGACATGAGATCAAAGAGCTTATGGGCGGCATGGGCATCAACTCGATAGAGGCACTTCGCGGAAACAGACTGATGCTTCGCGGAGTGGGAATGACAGATAAAGAGCTTGAGATCCTCGGGATCTCACATGCGGGCGAGTAAGAGAAACCCGTTACGCGGTCATATGTTATGAGATGAGACACATTCGGGTAGTCGAATGTGAAGAGGAGGATACTACACGATGAAACGAGTCTATGTGAACGAAGAATGGTGCCTCGGGTGCCATCTGTGCGAATTTAACTGTGCATTTGCAAATTCCGGTCTTTCGGATATGGTCCTTGCGCTTAAGGGCAAGCCCATTTATCCGAGGATCCATATCGAAGAAGGCGACAAGATCACATATGCGGTTTCCTGCAGACACTGTGAAGATCCCATATGCGTAAAGAGCTGCATCGCAGGCGCGATCACAAAAGAAGACGGAGTTGTCCGTATCGACAGCAACAAATGCGTCGGCTGCTACACCTGCATTCTTGTCTGCCCTTACGGTGCACTTGCTCCCGGTGAGTCGGGCGCTATGCAGAAATGTGAGCTCTGCCTCGAAAATTCATGCGGTGCTCCGGCATGCGCGGCGGGTTGTCCGAACAAAGCCATTGTTTACGAGGATCGCAGCCCGAAAACGAACCCCACGGATGACGCAGCAAGCCCCGCTTGCTTCTAACCCGGCAGAGCAGATGCGAAAATATAAGCGTTCTCGCATGAAAACGCATCGAGGGCACGTACATGTGCCTAATACTTCGTAAAAGAGGAGAAGATATGGAACAGTATATTATTATCGGTAACGGCGTTGCAACCGTCGGATGTATCGAAGGGATCCGTTCGGTTGACATGGAAAGCCCGATCACTGTTGTTTCGGGCGAAAACCACAAGGTTTACGGCAGGCCTCTTATATCCTACTATCTTGAAGGTAAGACAGATCTTGAAAAGATGAAATACCGTCCGGATGATTTTTATGATAAAAACGGCGTGACTCTGCTGCTCGGTAAGAAAGCGGTCTCGCTTAAGGAAGGTTCAGTGGTTCTCGACGACGGCACGGAGCTTCCCTACACAAAGCTATGCGTGGCAACAGGCTCGTCGCCTTTTGTTCCGCCCTTTGAGAACCTCGAGAGTGTAAAAGAAAAATATTCATTTATGACGCTTGACGATACACTTGCCCTCGAGAAAGCTCTCTTCCCGGAAGCTAAGGTTCTCATTGTCGGCGCCGGGCTTATCGGTCTTAAATGTGCCGAAGGGATCATTGACAGAGTTGCGAGCGTCACGATATGCGACCTTGCTGACCGTGTTCTTTCAAGCATTCTCGATACTGAATGTGCTGCCCTCATGCAGCGTCATCTTGAAAAGAACGGCATGAGTTTTCTGCTCGGCGACAGTGTTGCCCGTTTCGAGACAAACAAGGCTTTCATGAAGAGCGGCAAAGAGGTTGATTTCGATGTTCTCGTTCTCGCTGTCGGCGTCCGCGCCAACATCGGCCTTGTTAAAGACGCAGGCGGTGAAACAGACCGCGGTATCGTCGTCGATGACGACATGAGTACAACCCTTCCGGGTGTCTTCTCAGCAGGTGACTGCGCACAGGGTCCCGACCTTTCGATCGGTGCTAAGCGTGTCCTTGCGATCCTACCGAACGCATATATGCAAGGTCACACGGCAGGTATAAACATGGCCGGTGGTGATGCTTCCCTAAAGAACGCGATCCCCATGAACTCGATCGGTTTCTTCGGGCTCCATGCCATGACTGCCGGATCATATGAAGGCGAACTGTATGAAGAAAAGACCGAAGATTCGATCAAACGTCTCTTTACAAAGGATGATGTCCTCAAAGGCTACATCCTGATCGGCCGAAACGAACGTGCCGGAATATACACATCGATGATACGTGAAAAAACTCCGTTATCTTCCGTAAATTTCGATATTCTCAAAAAGGCCGCAACAACTGTCGGATTCGATGCAGCCGCGCGAAAGAAGAAATTTGCGAGTCAGGTTTGAGCGGCGGCAGGCATTAAAGGATCATATACAAATTGCGTCCAACCCTTAAGCGCCAAAATCAAAACACAGATACAAGAAATACAGAAATAAAGTAATACAGATATAGTAATACAACCATAAATAACGCACATATTACGAGAGGAGAGAATCATGAACATAAACGCAAAAGATCTCGATCATAAAGCTCTCAATGAATCGATAAGAGAAGGCGGCGACACCCTTACCGTAGAAGGATGCTGCGGTCAGCGTTTCATTGCCGCGGGAATGTCGGGTAAAGACATCACGATAGAGGGAATCCCCGGCAATGCGCTCGGCGCATACCTTAACGGCGGCACCGTGAATGTCCTCGGGAATGCTCAGGACGCAGTCGGTGATACCATGAACGAAGGCACCATCGTCATTCACGGAAATATCGGAGACGCAGCAGGCTATGCGATGCGCGGCGGCAGGATCTACATAGAAGGGAATGCAGGCTACCGTGCGGGGATCCACATGAAAGCCTACAAGGAAAAAGTCCCCGTGATGATCATAGGCGGCAAGGCCGGAAGCTTCCTTGGCGAATACCAGGCCGGCGGCAGGATCATTGTCCTTAATCTCTCCGATCCCGACGGAAAGGCTGTCGGTTTCTTCCCCTGCACGGGAATGCACGGCGGAAAGATGTTCCTCCGCTCAAAATGCGAGGATGTTACCTTCCCCGCACAGGTTAACGTAAAACCCGCCGACGAAGAGGATCTCGAGGAGCTCAAGACACTGCTCTGTGACTACTGCGATAAGTTCGAACTCAGTGTTGATGAAATTCTTGATGCGCCCTTTACGGTCGTTTCGCCCGATTCGGGCAATCCCTACAGACAGATGTATGTGGCGAACTAGAAAATGCGGAATGAATGCTTTTTTCGTTGATGTAAATATAGTATAATTGAAACATATCGGCCGTATCGCAGCGTTCAAACGGCAAACAAAAACACACACAATAACCTGCTCGAAAAGGAGTCTGACATGAAATATTTCAAGGAAGAAGTTTTACAATACGTTCAGGAGGAGGATGTCAAGTTCATCCGCCTTGCTTTTTGCGATGTCTTCGGAAAGCAGAAGAACATCTCGATCATGCCCGACGAGCTTCCCCGTGCTTTCGAGCACGGAATTGCTTTTGATGCATCTGCGGTTGCAGGCTTCGGCGACGAGGCGAAGAGCGATCTCCTGCTTCATCCCGAACCCGAAACACTTATGCCGCTTCCTTGGAGACCCGAGCACGGAAGAGTCATTCAGATGTTTTCCGGTATCACACGCCCCGACGGGACTCCTTTTGAGTGTGATACAAGAAAGCTTTTGAAGGATGCCGTTCAAAAGGCAGCCGATGCCGGATACGAATTCACATTCGGCGCAGAGCAGGAATTTTATCTTTTCCGCCTTGATGAAGACGGTACCCCCACCAAAATTCCGTGCGACAAAGCAAGCTATATGGACATTGCTCCCGAAGATCACGGCGAAAATGTAAGACGTGAGATCTGCCTCACTCTTGAACAGATGGGCATACGTCCCGAAAGTTCTCACCATGAGCAGGGTCCCGGACAAAACGAGATCGATTTCCGTTATTCCGCGCCTCTCACGGCTGCGGACCATGTCATGATGTTCCAGCGTGTTGTCAAGACCGTTGCCTTCCGCAACGGTTTCTTTGCGGATTTTTCCCCGAAGCCTCTTGAGCACGAGCCCGGAAACGGTTTCCATATCAACATGTCCGTCAGACCCGCAGATCAAAAAGCATTCGATGGCATGATCAGCGGAATCCTTAAAAATGTAAAGGCTATGACCGCCTTTCTTAATCCTTCTACCGTTTCGTACCAAAGACTCGGAAACAATAAGGCTCCCGAATACATCACTTGGTCAAAGGAAAACCGCTCACCTCTCGTCAGGATCCCTGCTGCTGTGGGCGAATACAAGAGAGCGGAACTTCGTTCACCCGATCCTCTCGCAAATCCTTACCTTGCCTTTACACTTATGATATATGCAGCTCTCGACGGGATTGAAAACAACATCGTTCTGCCCGAACCTGCCGACTTTAACCTTTATAAATCAGACCATGTTATGCTCTCGCGCTACGATAAGCTGCCTTCCTCATTTGATGAAGCATGCAAAGTTGCATCCGCAAGCAAATTTGTTCAGGATCATATTCCCGGCGAAATCCTATCGATTTATTGCAGCTGATCTACCTCAGTTACATAAGCGTCAATTACAATATTAGGAGATCCTTATGAGTAGTTTACGAGAGCGCATATACAGCGTGCTGATCGTATCGGCCGCGGAAAAGATAAATACGGCTCTTGACTCTCTGTTACCCGATGTGAGATACGGTCCCGTGACGACCGTTTCGAGCGTCAGTGCTGCAGAAAGGCTGTTTGCCGAACGTAGCTTTGATTATGTTATAATCAACTCTCCGCTTCCCGATGATGCCGGCGTCAGATTCGCGATCGACACACTTGATACAAAAGGAACCGTGACGCTCCTTCTTGTCCGTTCCGAGATATACAATGACATATTTGAACGTGTTGCATCACACGGTGTATTTGTTCTCTCCAAGCCGGTTAACCGACCTATGCTTGTCATGGCACTCGACTGGATGGCAAGTATGCGCGAACGAATGCGCCGAATGGAAAAGAAGACCCTCTCGGTCGAGGAAAAGATGGAAGAGATCCGCGCCGTCAACCGCGCAAAGTGGCTTCTTATCCGCGAACTCAGCATGGATGAGCCCGCAGCCCACCGCTACATCGAGAAACAGGCGATGGACCGCTGCGTGACAAGGCTCGAGGTGGCCAACGAGATCATAAAGACGTATTCGTGAAACTGATAGATCAATTTACATTATCATCGAATTATAATAGTTTCAGCATTTAGGACAATCAAAAAATGCTATAGAAACAATCCCCTCACACGAGTATACTGTATATTACAAACAAGGGAGACGTTCAGTGAGGGGTCAGACACATGCTGTTTGTTCACAACACAATGGGGTCATACGAAAGGAAGACAGACATGAAATCTTTCAGATCTTATGTTACCAAGGGTTTATCGCTTGCGGCCATCGCTTCACTCATTGCGATGATCCTCGCGCCCATCTCGGGAAACACGCAGGAGGTGAAGGCGGCGGGATCGTACGTTAAGTCGCTCACTCTTTCGACTGAGAGCGTGACTCTCACGGAAGATGAGGTCGAGAAGGCTGTCGTTACAGCCACTGTCAAGGCTACGGGCAGCGCAAAGAAGACGATCACCGCGAAATCCTCCGACAAAGAGGTGGCAAACGTTTATGTCGAGAAGGCCAAGTCCGGCCTTTACAGGCTCACGATCATAGCCGATGATCCGGGGACGTGCGTTATAAGCGTTAAAACAAAGGGCAGGAACGCCTCCGGCAAAAAAATCACGAAGAAGATCAAGGTCACCGTTCTGGATGATGACGCATATGAGGACGATGACGACGATGACGACGATGAAGACGATGATGACGATGATGACGACGACCGTTACGACACAAAAAACGACGTTAACAACGGAAAAGACGAAAAAGAATCCGTAAACTCCGACAAAGTCACGGTCACCGTTACTTCCGAGACTTTCTCAGGCAAGTACGAGACGAACGAGAGCGGCAAGCCCGAGATCAAAGAGGCGAATGACCTCACCAGAAAGTACATAAGCTTCGATCCCTGGCCCACAACGGATGATCAGATCGACTATGTGATCAGGAACTACAGCGACCCGTATGTAACGGCGTCGCTCTTCATCGTGGCACTCGACAATTTCGAGAAAAGTAAGGACATGAACGACCGCAGCGGCAGGATGTTCGAGATGATCGAGTCCATCTGCACCGGTGACGACATCCTTGACGGATCGACTTATAAGATTGACAATTTCGCGGTTCAGCGCATTAACGTCAACTACGGAATGGGCGAGGTCCTCTTAGACGGCGGATCGAAGGTCCCGATCTACAGTTTCGCTCCCCGCGCCTACATGAAGGGCGCAACACCCGAGAACAACTACACGCCCGAAGGTGGCAGCGACAAGACAAAGTGGAAGATCGTCGTGGACGAGTACGTTTATAACGGCGACATCGACAACGGCTATATCACCGTTTGCCCTCAGCGCTACACGCTTGAGAAGGAAACCGAGGCCTCGACTCCCGTACATGTAGATCACAATGCTGTCCTCCGCATCGGAATGCGCAGACACAAGGCAACCGGAATCTGGGTTCCCACTCCCGCCTCGGCCCTCTCGGGCGAGGTGAGCGGCAATGTGAAACCCTTCGATATCACATCGACGGTGCTGTTCTCAAATAACTACGTTCCCCCTGTAATCGATCAGGGATTCTGATAGCAAAGGCCGTAAGTGGTTCCGGGGGACCACCTCCCAGCCACCATCAAATCTAAAAAAAGGGAGCTGAGAATGTCAGAAAAGGGTACATACGACGTATTTGTAAGCTATTCATCAAAAGACAAGAACGTTGCGGATGCCATCGTTGCCGACTTCGAGCAGCACGGGATCCGCTGTTGGTACGCGCCACGTGACATCATGCCCGGCACCTCATGGGTGAGCGCCATCACCGACGCGCTACGGATGGTCAAGGTTCAGGTCCTCATTTACACCGACGAATCGAACACCTCCCGCCAGGTTATGAACGAGGTCGCGCTGGCGTTCAACGAGGGCAAGACTATCGTCCCCTTCCGCCTGAGCGAGACCCGAATGAGCGACGAGTTCGAGTACTACCTCTCGCGCGTCCATTGGCTTGACGCCATCACCAGGAACCTCGCCGACAACATTACGCAGCTCAGAAACTACGTCGAGGTGATACTTTCAGGCGTTGAAAAGACCGGCGCAGCCGCTTCTCCGGTTTCCGTGAAAAAGCGCTCCAACGCATATGTGATCAGTTTTATCTGCGCAGGCATCCTGGTTCTGGCCCTCCTGTCGCTTACAGCGTATCTGATCTTTAGGGACAGCGGCAGCAACGAGGTTCAGACGGGCGAGTCCGGCTCAGAAAGCCAAGCGAGCAAGCCCGTCGAGGAAAGCCAAGCGAGCAAGCCCGTCGAGGAAAGCCAAGCAGACAAGTCCGGTGCAGAAAGTCAAACGGGCGAGCCCGGCAAGAAAGACTTCTACGATATGACAGTCGACGAGCTTGAAACCGCTGCCTTAAAGGGCGACGTGGCTGCATGTGAATTGCTCGGAAGCATGTATTATAACGGCGACAAGGTTGACAGTAACTACGAAAAAGCACGCATGTACCTTGAGCGGGCCGTAGAGAATGACAACACATCGGCGAAAGTGTTTAAGATGCTCGGTGATATCTACTATTACGGAAAAGACGTAGAAGAGAGCGACGAGGAAGCGGGCCGGTACTACAAAACCGCGATCGATATGGGTCTCTCAAACTACGACACACTGGCAAATTACGGAATGATCCTATATCGTGACGAAAAATTTGAGGAAAGTGCCGGGTACTTTGAAAGATCGGCCGAGCAAGAACCCGACCCCACGACCATGTATAACGCCGGCCTTGCTTATTACGACGCGGGAGACTCGGAAAACGCAGTGAAGTGGCTCGAAAAAGCCATTGAAAACGGTTTTTCCCGTTCGAAGGACGCAAAAAAGCTTATAGAAAGTATCACGGGATGACAGTAAGTGCA
>JAILPE010000116.1 GCA_024699645.1 Lachnospiraceae bacterium | reverse complement strand
TATATTCCCTATTCGAACTCTTTTCTTTTTGCTCTTTAGCCGAACATGGCTATTTGCATAATAAAAGAGTCCCAAATCAGCGCGATACATTATACACTAACAGGGACTCAAATGCAACGAAAAGGCGACAAGGGATGTTTTTCTGTGATTCAGACGCTGTTCGTTCTCTGCCATGCGTCTCCGGCATCGGTATCGTGTCTGACAAGTTTCCTTGGATGGTCCACTACCCCCGTCCCCATCCCAAGGGACCTTTCAATTCTGCAGTGTTACCATGTGCGCATACGTTCCGTTTTGCTCCATCAATGACTTGTGATCTCCTTTCTCTATTACCTTTCCATCGGATATTACAAGTATCTGATCGGCGTCTTTGATCGTCTTGAGTCTGTGTGCGATAACGAGAAGCGTTTTATTGCGGCACAATTCGGAGATGGCCTCCTGTATTGCTCTTTCGTTATCCGCATCGACGCTTGCCGTTGCTTCGTCAAGGATTACTATCGGCGAATCCTTTAATATACATCTGGCGATAGAGATCCTTTGCTGCTCTCCGCCCGAAAGTGAAGCGCCGCCCTCGCCTATTACGGTATCAAAGCCTTCGGGAAGCATCATAATAAAATCATAGCATCTTGCCTTTTTTGCGGCCTCAATGACTTCCTCTCTTGATGCGTCCGGTCTGCTGATAGCAATATTATTATATATCGTATCCTGAAAAAGATATACTCTCTGGAATACCATACTTATCCTGTCCATAAGATCCGCAAGTGATACGTCTCTTATATCGCGGCCCTTAACAAGTATGCGTCCGCTTTCGATATCCCAGAATCTTGCAAGAAGTGATGCAATGGTTGATTTTCCTCCTCCCGAAGGTCCGACAAGAGCCGTCATCTCACCGTTTTTAACCTCAAAAGAAACATTTTTAAGGACATCCTTGTCGGTATAGCCAAAGCTTACATTATCGTACTCGATTTCGGGCAGGTCTTTGCCGGCTCCGTCATCAAAGACTTCCTTACCTTCATCCTTTAATTCCTGTGCATCAAATACAGCCTTTATTCTGTCAAGGCTCGCACTCGTAACGGTAAGTCTTGCCATTTGTCCGTAATAGCTCTTTATCGAAACGAACAGATCAAACAGGAACAGAGCCATACCGACCATGTAAACGCTTGAGATGAATCCTTCGCAGAAAAGATATGCGGACAAAGCCAGCATAAGAGCCGTTCCGATGCCGAAAGCAAGGTAAAGAGCCCTTGCCCAGGGTCCGTAAGCAACCTCAAATCCGATGCTTTCTCTGCAGCTTTTTTCGAACTCATCGGTGAGCTTCTTTGATTTTTCGCCAAGCATGTTATATGACTTTATAATCCCGATTCCTTCGGCAAAATCAAGTACTTCGGCCGAGAGTGTTTCGCTGCCGTTCTGCTTTATCACAGAGTGTCTGAGAGAAGTCTTGAACATAAGATTTCCGATCAGTAAGAACACTGCCACGATCAAAACAGACAACAGACCGAGCCTAAAATCCATCACAAGCATCATAACAACCATGAGTCCCTGCGAGATCATAAAAGTCACGAGTTCCGAAAGCACGCCCATACAGTTTTCTTCGATGAAGACCATGTCCGTAGAGAGCACGGAACTCACCTTTCCTATATTGCCTTCGGTAAAGTATCCCATAGGCATTTTTCGAAGATGGTCTCCGAGTCTTAATCGCATATCTGCAAACACCTTATAACCCGTAGCCGACTGCAGGACATTTGAGATATGATCAAACAAAGCCTCAAGAAGGACACTTGCAAGCGCTGCCACTCCGAGCAATATACATTTTGTACTGTCCATTTCGCCGTTCATAAAAAAGCTGATGCAAAGAAAGCAGAGCACAAGAGGCGCCTTCATCATGATCCCCTTTAAAAAGGCTGTTAAATACGAGGCGCGTATACGTCCCTTATACTTTCCTGTTATTCCTACAAGTCTGTGTAATATCTTAAGCATGACCTTACGCCTCCTTAATCTTCCATGTACTTGCCGATACCGATGCTTCCCAAAGCTTTCTGTACTCATCGCAGTCACCGAGCAGTTTATCGTGGGTACCGACAGCGATGCAGTCGCCGTCCCTCATAACGCATATGCTGTCTGCGTTCTTTATGGTTGAAAGCCTGTGAGCGATTACGAGTACGGTCTTGTCCTTTATGATCTCATCAAGCGCCGCATTCATTTTTTCCTCATTTTCGGGATCCATAAACGCCGTGGCTTCATCAAGGACAATGATCGGAGCATTCTTAAGGATTGCTCTCGCAAGCGATATACGCTGCCTCTCTCCGCCCGAAAGCTGCTTTCCGCCGTCTCCGGCCCGAGTATTGATTCCTTCCGGTAACCTGAGCAAAAATTCTTCGCACTGTGCCCTTTTGGCCGCATCAAGGACTTCTTCCTTTGTAGCGGAAGGCTTTCCGATCAATATATTCTCATAAAGAGTCGTGTTAAAGAGAAACTGTTCCTGCGAAACAAAAGCCACCCTGTCGTTAAGGCAGGCGAGCGACATGTCGGTTATGTCCTGTCCGCCTATCGTTATGTTTCCGGAATCAATGTCGTAGTAATGCACAAGCAGCTTTGCAAGCGTCGATTTGCCGCTGCCGGACTCTCCGACTATCGCTGTTGTCGAGCCCTGCTTAAGTGAAAGATTCGCACCGTGAATAACCTCTTTATTGTCATATGCGAAGTGTACATCCTTAAACTCAACATCGTTATTCTTACCCGTAAACGAAGCGGTTCCCTCTTTAAGGGGCGGATGATTCATTATTGTCTCAAGCTCCGATATCTTGTATTCGAGCTGAGGAAATTTACCCGCAAAGTTGAGAGCTTTTAACAAAGACGGACCTACGGCAAATGTCATACAGAACACAAGCACCATTTTCTCAAGCGCAATTGTTCCTCCGAGTACCATCATCGAGCCGAAAGGAAGCATAAGCAAAACCAGGCACGGAAGTACGCTTGTATATACAGCCATCCACGGCCAGCAGACCTTATACCACTCGATCGTAAAATCTCTGTAGCTGCGCACCACATCGCCGAAACGCTTATATGAATCACCGTCTTTGTTAAACACCTTCACGACTTCCATTCCGTTTACATATTCGATAATGGTGTTGTTCATCCTTGCCGCCGATTCGTAGTAAGACTGCATTTTCGACATTCCGGCCTTCATCAGCATCTTCATGGCGAACATACCGATTACGATAGGTACGAGCGCCAAAAGGCCGAGTCTCCATTCGACAACAAACATCAAAGTGATGATGATCGCCGGGATTAACGTATTTGCTATTCCCTCGGGGATGGCATGGGCAAGAAGGATCTCGATCTGATCTATGTCGTCGGTAAACACCTTCTTGATACGGCCCGTTCCGAGTTCCTTTATATTTCCGAGCGGCTGCTTTTCAAGTTTTCCCTGCAGAGACACACGCAGATTTTTGAGCGTATTGTAAGCGCTTATATGTGAGAATGTAAGTCCCTTCACATACGCAAAGGAATAGACTATCTCACACACGGCTATCGCCGCCACCCTTATCAGAATATACGAGGCATCGATGTGTTCGCCGCGCAAAAGCGGTGCTATTATCTGATACAAAAAGAAGTACGGGATCACATTCGCAATGATTCCGATACACATCATGACAGCTGCCCATATCATATATTTCTTATACTTCCCTATATATGGAGCCACCTTCTTAAACATTTTCGTTTCCTCCGTTGTCTTTAATCATAAACTCGACCAATTTCGCGGTCGTTTTCTCAATTTTTTCCATTGGTTTCTCCCAAAAAGAGTTAGTTCCGGCTAACTTTTATTTATTATTTTAGCCGCCCAAAAAGCGGCTTAAATACAATTTGATCATTCCATCCCTATCGCCTTTGACCAGTCGAAAAATCTGCATATATTCTTGCAGTGTTCCTCGATTTTTTTCCATGTCATCTTATGTACAAAAGGCTCATAAACAGCCGTCCAGAAAGACGTACAAAGAACATGCATCTGTGTTTCGTCAATATCGGCCTGCGCAAGACCTCTTCTTTTGGCTTCCTGATAGTAATTCACATAAGCCTTTGTCATACGGAGCGCAAATTCATGAGCATAATTGTTATAGGATGTCCCTGCAGACTTCTCAAGCAGAAGCACAAAATCGTCTCTGACCTTCCAAAGCATTTTAAACATTTCGAGCATGTACTTTTCATTCATGGTCCATGCCCATCGTACTTCTTCATCCGTAAGCGCATTAAATTCAACGGACGTTCTTGTTGTGATAAACGAATCAAGGACATCTGCCGTATCTTTAACAAGCGCACAAAACAGTTCTTCCTTACCCTTGTAACGCTTATATACGGCCCCCGTCGTCACACCTGCGTTTTTACAGATGTTCTTTAACTCTGCATTCAGAAAGCCTTTTTCCATAAATTCTTTTCTGGCGCTTTGAAGCAGTTTTGCATCGATATTTGTATCTCGTACTGACATTAATATACCCCGACTGATAATTTGATTATCGATAATCCAATTATCAAAGATATCATTAACACTTTAATATGTCAATGCTTTTTTTATTGACCTTCTACTAATTTACAAATATAATTTAAACATTACCACCCCTGGTAAATCTCCGGAAAGAGGTAAAGATCATGAAGCTTCCAAGCAACAGAAAAGTATTTACAAGCGCAGAAGTCTGCCGCGCATGCGGGATCAGCAGAACATCCCTGTTCCGTTTGGAGGAGATCGGATTTTTAAAGCCTTATCATGTCAATCCCGAAAACGGCTACCGCTATTACGACCTTCAAAACATTACGGTTATCGGTCAGTATCAGCGAATGCAGGCGATCGGCCTGTCAAAGAAAGAGATTGTCGATCTCTACTACGAACGGGTTGACAGTAAGAAGTTTCTTGAAGAGCAGAGACAAAGGCTCAATATGTTGGAGCGGTTTCTCGATGATTATGAATTCCGTCACAATCATGGCAAAGGCCATTCCGGTTCTATCGTCACTATCCCATCAGTAACATGCTATTGTAAAGATATTACCGCTACTACTACCGACGAGATCGCTAAATACAATTATTTTACACATGAAGAATGTGTTTCCAAGGGCTACCGGATGCTTGGCAGTAAACCTCTTTTCGCCGAATATAAAGACCGCAACATATGGGCCAATTACTTAACTTACGGGATCAATTATACTCTTTGCATACCTGTTGTGCCGTCCTGCGATAATGATCCCAATGTACGCTATTTCCCCGAAATAAAAGCATTCTCCATTATCGAGTTCGGAGAGTACAGCACGATCACCAAAATATGCAGGGACTCATGGGAAGAATTTGACAAAAGCGGTCTTACCGCTTCCGCTCCCGCCAGGATAATCATGCATGTCGGTTCTTACGCCGGCGCCCAATACAGATCCGAAGATTTCTGTTACGAAGCTGTGATTCCCATATCCGATAAAAAATAAATCGCTTGAATTTCTTCGAACTCCGGCGCAGCATTAATCCCGTCCGGATATTAAACCCCTGCCGGGACAGGTTTGTCATAATTCCCCCACTTTTTTAAGTGGGGGAATTCTATTACTGAAGTAAATTATTTTCAAAAAGGCGTTGACATCGAACTGTTCATGTGTTATATACTGTATATATAACAGCATAACAGTAAAGGAGGTTGCCTTTTGAAAATACTGCAAAACTCAAGTGATCCTATTTATAAGCAGATCTCTTCTCAATTACGAGATGATATATTATCAGGCAGAATTAAAGGCGGAGAAGCTCTTCCGTCTGTACGCGGGCTTGCAAAAGATCTTAAAATAAGCGTTATAACAACACTGAAAGCTTATGAAGAACTTGTATCCGAAGGTCTTATCATTTCTGCTCAGGGAAAAGGCTATTTTGTAAATTCACTCGATTCAAGACTGATCGCCGAACAGCATCAGCGTCGTGTTGAAGATAGTCTCAATGAGGCCATACGTTCCGCGAAGATCGCCGGTATCTCGCTTTCGGATCTGCAAAAAACAGTGGATACATTATGGAAGCTCGATACCTGATCTCCATGCATTACGGATTATCGGTACTTGATCACCATGCATTGTAAAAGTTCCATACATGATCGCTGCCGGGTAGAGAGAACCGGTCAGACAGGATCAAATGTCAATTGAAAGGAAAAAATTATGAATAATGTTATAGAAATAAAAGCACTTAAGAAAAAATACAAGGACTTTACCATGAACGTTACCGCTGTCGTTCCGAAAGGCTTTGCCACAGCCCTCATCGGCGCGAACGGAGCAGGTAAAACAACTCTTATCGATACACTGTGCCGTGTCACGGCAAAAACATCAGGCGATGCCGTCTTCTTTGAAGACAGCTTTCTTCCCGAAGACCGTCAAGCAGAAAGGACGGGTTATTGCTCATCAGTTAACTACTTCCCTCTCTCGTGGAATCTGAAAACCGTTTCAAGATGTATGTCGATCGGGTTCGATAATTTCAGTAAAGAAAGATTCGATCATCTTTGTAAAAAATTTGGGCTCGGAAGTTCAAATGACAAAAGACAAAAGAAACTTATCAAAATGTCCGACGGTAACCGTGTCAGAGTCGCTCTTGCTGCGGTATTGGCCCGTGATACGGATCTGCTCGTCCTTGATGAGCCGGCAAGCTCCTTAGACCCACTCGCAAGAGATATGTTATGCGATCTTTTTCGTGATTACCTTGCCGAAAGAGACGGTGAAAGATCCATCCTCTTCTCTACGCACAACATTGCCGATATGGAGTCGGTCACAGACTATGCGATTTTCATGGTCGACGGTATTGTGATCGAACAGGGTTTCGTTGAGGATCTTAAAAACAAATATGTTCTTGTTCATACAGATTCCGGGAGAGCTGAAAAGTTAAAGCCGCTTATGACCTCGTACACAGAGAACGCCACAAGTTTTGAAGGTCT
>JAILPE010000046.1 GCA_024699645.1 Lachnospiraceae bacterium | reverse complement strand
GCCAGCGTATACGTGGTTACCTGCTCCACATGAATTTGGGGACATATAGTCGGTGTTATAAGCCATAGCGGGAACGGAACTCAACATCATCAGTATACAGAGCATGACTGATATAGACTTTACAAGTTTTATCCTGCTTTTTTTCATGGTTCTTCCTTTCTGTAAAATAGCATAATTATTGCTACTTACGTTTTGGGTAATAACAAGAAAAAAAGAACGCCTTGCTTAAATAAGACGCTCTTTATGAAAGGAAATTGCCATGAAAATTATCTGTATAAATCCGAATAATGCTCGCGCCACGGAAGTTCAAGTTCTACGGCTTCCTTCAGGTTTAACTGGGGGATTTTGACGCTTACATACTTATATTTGCCGTTCGTTTCGGTCATCTTGAAACACAACCTAACCGAACACGGATAAGCAAGCACATCTTTTGCGTAAAAGCCCCCGTTTTGGTACATTCCTATCTCATGCTCTAAATCTTCCTTCTTTGGAGGCTCTTTGACATAAACTGTCGCAGTATCCTTTTCGTTGTCAATCTTCACTTTTACCCAATCGAGAACATCATCACCGAATGTCTGTGGATACACTCGCCACTCGTCAAGTTGGGCTTGTGTATAAGCAAGAATCGAAGCAGTAGAATACTGATTGTCGGAATTTGCTCCACGCCCAACAAGTTCTATCTCCGCTCCTTCAGGAAGGTTCTTAAAGGTAATTTTGAATTTCTCGCCCACTTCAAGGAAATTACCTTTATACTCAGCCTGCGATTTACTATCAACAAAAATCGCCTTTGAACCTTTGTAACCTAACTTCTTGTAGTTTACGGTGGTATTGAACTTCTTATCCCATGTATACTTCGACTTTGCACTCACCTGTTCGCCTGTAGGAACAATAAGTACACCACAGAGTAATGCGATTGTTAAGATGATTCCTATAATCCTTTTCTTCATATCCCTTTTATTCCTTTCTTTTTAGGACTTCCGTGATTACGTAGTAATCACTAGAAAACATTTCGATGGTTCGCCGAATGTTTTCGGATAGTGTTGTCCTTTGCTTTCTGTTCTCATTATCTCAAATGGAACGGGGTTTGTCGATGATTAACGGCAAATTTGCACTGATACAATGTAGTTAAGGATGTATTGATATGTGGCCTATATGATTTTTTGATCTCCAATCTTTTCTCCATACTTCTTTTATACCTATGAAAGTAGGCAAATAAAAACAAAGGAGAACTACAATGGAGAAAATCATCGAGATGCCCTATGTCAAGGGCATGGAAAGCAATTATCGACCGGCTTCACAGTACCGTGGAGCGGGAAGGTGTCAAACAGCCAGGGCGCACGACCTTGGGTTTACGACCGAAAAGAACGAGATATTCGATAACGCGGTCTCAAAACTTGACGTTATCAGACTCTTCTATTCGGGAGAACTGGAGATCGAGGAGATCTCAACAGATCTGATGAGCCAGGGAATAGAAAACCCTCTGGAGCAAAAGAAAGCCGTAAGGGATCTCTTAAGATATCTCACAGGCCAAAGTATGAATGACAAGATCTCGGTACCGGAAACACGTTACTTCGTTGTGAACGGAGAACGAGTAAAGGTATCCCCGACACTTGTGTTTGAGCGGGATAACGAGATTGAAGTTGTGACAGTGCGTACAGGGAAACCAACCGTCATGCAGCGCGGTAAAAAGCGAGATGCGTCTGTAGAGAGCAGTCTTGAGATGTTCTTCAACCTTATCTACGCAAGAAGCCTTGTAGAAACAGGAGAAAAGAAGATCGTAAAAGCAAGCTTCCATTTCCTTCGTAAGAATACGGATAAAGGTGGGATCGCTTCGCACTATGACAGTAATTTCTATGGTGCACCTGCAGACGGCAACGTGGTAACCCTAAACGGCGGCTGGCACAAAGGCGGTGACTCGCTTTACTCCAAGTCGGACGAGGCGTATCTGGCGCAGTTATCCGGGTTCCTTGAAGGAATCCCTGCGGAACAGTGCAGCGAAGACGACTGTAAGAGCTGCTCAAACAAAGCTGCTTGTAAGTATCAGAAGTCGCCTGAAAGACATGAGGTAAAAGCGAAGAAAAAAGGCGAGAAGTTTGAGTATTCGCCCATCCAGAGTGCTATCATCGACTGTCAGGATCCATTTATTCGTGTCATCGCAAAAGCCGGAACAGGAAAAACGGAGGTTCTGACAGAAAGATCAAAGCGCATCATCGCGAGCGGAACGGACCCGAAGAGAATGCTGCATGTGACATTCACAGACGCAGCAGCAGGAGAAATGAGGGAACGTATCGTGGCCAAGTGCACGGCTGAAGGTCTTGATGTGACCGAGCAGGACGTGGAGGTTATGACCTTTCACTCTTTGGGGTACAAGCTGATCTGCCAAAACCATGAGGAACTTGGGTTTGAAAGGGTTCCCGTGGTCATTGACAAGGATGACGTCCTCAAGAAGGACACCGTTGATAGGATCCTCAAGGAACATGATTTTTACACCCTTGAGAACCAGTATAGCGCCCTTGACTGGACGCTTAAGTGCTTCTCGCTCATAAAGGAGAATGAGCTAGACACAAGCGGAGGGACAAGAGAGCTCTACGATGCACTTGCTGATGCTGACTGCGGATGGGGAAGTTTCCTTTCTCAGGCCGACGTTCAGAAAATGTACCTTATGTACGACGAGTATGATTCAGTCTTAAAGAAGAACTCCTGGATCACATATTCGGACATAGAGCCGATGATGAACAGGATCCTCGAAGCACATCCGGAGCAGGCGGAAGAACTTGGTTACCGGTATATTACGGTAGATGAGTTCCAGGACAGTAATGAGGCTCAAATGAGGACGATAAAGGCGCTTACAAGCACGAGCTGCTTTGTTAGCCTCATGGTAGTCGGCGACGACAACCAGAGCATTTATGGCTTCAGGAACACTTCCCAAGAGATGTTCTTAAACTTTTGGGAGAAGCTCGGAGTTGCCGGAACGGATTTCCGTTTGACCGATAATCACCGTTCGACGCCTCAGATCCTAACATTTGCAAACGAGTACATTGCCCTTAACAAAGAACGTGATGAAACCATCATGACTGCGGTAAGGGGAAACGGTCACAGACCGAATGTACAGGCGTTTTGGGATCCGAAGGATGAAACAAAGTTCGTCTGTGAGGTGATTGAGAAAGCGCATGAAGAAGGAACGCCCTATGAAGACATGGCTATCATGGCTTACAAAAGGACAGACCTTACAAAATTCGCTCAAGCGCTTTCAGAAAAAGGGATCCCTTGGATCACTAAGTATCCGATGCCGCTTATTGAGAACAGCCGTGTTCAGGCCGCGATAAAGCTTGGACTTGCTTTCTATCAGCCCGAAGCGGAAGAGCTTTATTTTGACTTTGTGGTATGTCGCAATGACGGACAGATCTTCGAAGACAAAACAAACGCAGAGATTAAGGAAGAAGTATATGCACTCAAGGACGAGTGGATGAACATGAACGAATACGAACTTCCTTATCAGCGCAGGCTCTTTCATGAAAGGCTTGAGGAACTTAGGGGTACCGACGAACTTTACGATGCATTCCTTGAACTTCTTTACGAGAAGGAAGACATTCAGTCGGAACTTGAGTACATCGTAAAGTTTAGAAAGTTCGGTGAAACCGTGGCAAGAAAGCTTAATCAGAACTACAGAGGTGTGGTTCTGACAACGGCACACTCATCCAAAGGGTTGGAGTGGCCCATGGCCATTGTTTCAGTAAGCTCGTTTGACAATGAATACCTCCACAAGGGGAAATCTGAGTCGAACATTGAGGAGCGTAGACGACTCCTGTATGTTGCCATGACAAGGGCCAGAGACAGCCTTTTTATCACCGGCAACTAC
>JAILPE010000024.1 GCA_024699645.1 Lachnospiraceae bacterium | reverse complement strand
ATAGTCGATAATGGATGTGGATGACTTCCCAAAGATATCGGAAACAACAGAATCTAAAGCAACATTACAAACAGTAAGAGCATTCTGATATCTATTCTTTTCACTTGAACGGCAGGAAACAAGCTTGTAACGATAGCGAGTGTATTCTCTGAGAATACGGACTTTCTTACAAGGAATGTAACTGCCTTTGACAAGTCCAAGACGGAACAAGTCTCCAATCCATTTAGAATCTTTGGTATCATCTTTGTTGCCTTTCACTGCTTTTACCCATTTGGGATTAGCGATGACAACATTGATTTCATCTTCCAGAAGATTGAAGACAGGAACCCAGTATTTACCTGTGGATTCCATACAGACATCATGGCAGCCATTGTCGAGAAGCCATTGCTTGAATTCAAGAATTGAATTGTTAAAGGTAGAAAAGCGTTTCTTTTGGTAAGAAGGCTCTATACCACCAGTAGTTTTTACAATTGTGGCAACGAGAAAAGATTTGTGAACATCGACACCACAACAGGTTTGATAAGTAACTTTCATAGTCAGACTCCTTTCGTAAATGATAAGAAGCCATTGACTGAACTGCCACACAATTAAACTAAGGTGCTTAAACAATTCTTAGTGTACGGATTCGTAATACCACTTATTTGTGCTTGAAAAGGCAGAACTTACACTGATTAACATGCTGTCTAAAACGAAGAAAGTTGTTACAACTCCTCCTCCCGTGCTTTGTAGTATAGCTTCTTACAAGCTATTTTAAAGCACAATGTAGATAGTTTAAACACTTTCATTACTATTTGTGCCGCCAGCTGAAGGCGGCGGAATGGAGATTAACATGAAAAAGACTTATAAGATCGACGTTGACTGCGCAAACTGCGCTAATAAGATGGAAGAGGCTGCGAGTAAGACCGAGGGCGTTAAGAAAGCAGTTGTGAACTTTATGGCACTTAAGATGGATGTTGAATTTGAAGACGGAGCCAGCATAGGCGACGTAATGAAGAATGTACTTAAGAACTGCAAGAAGGTCGAGGACGACTGCGAGATTTTTATTTGACTTTCAAAGAAGCTGCATGATCCGGCCTTATATAATATGCGGTAATTGGGTCCGGCCGATGATCGATGCATAAATACAGAATGATTGCGAGAGAATGATATGAATAAAAAGCAGAAAAAAATGCTGATCAGGATCATAGTCGCAGGAGTCTTAATGATAACATTCGCACTCGTGCCTGTTGAGGGATGGGTGCGTTTTGTTTGCTTTATGATCCCGTATCTTACGGTAGGCTATGATGTACTGTGGAAGGCACTTAAAGGAATAAAGAACAGACAGCCCTTTGATGAAAATTTCCTTATGGCCGTTGCAACGGTCGGAGCGATAATCCTCGGGGAATATACGGAAGGCGTAGCGGTAATATTGTTTTATCAGATCGGAGAGCTCTTCCAGAGCGTGGCAGTCGGCAAGAGCCGCAGAAGTATAGCAGCGCTCATGGACATAAGGCCCGACTTTGCCAACATCGAGGATGAAAACGGTAAGCTCGTTCAGGTCGATCCCGATGAAGTGGAAATCGGCAGCATGATCGTCATACAGCCGGGTGAGAGAGTTCCGATCGACGGTGTGATCGTGAGCGGAAATACTTCACTCAACACAGCTGCGCTCACGGGTGAGAGCGTTCCGAGGGATGTTTCGGAAAACGACGAAGTAATAAGCGGATGCATCAACATGACGGGGCTTATTAAGGTGAGGACAAGCTGCGAATTCGGAGAATCGACTGTTTCAAGGATCCTTGAGCTCGTTGAGAACAGCAGCAGCCGTAAATCAAAGCCCGAGAACTTCATCTCGAAGTTTGCGAGGATCTATACGCCCGCTGTGTGCGGATGTGCGCTTGCACTTGCGCTTTTGCCTCCGCTTGTGTCTCTTATCGCAGGGATCGATCCGCAGTGGAGCACGTGGGTATACAGGGCACTGACTTTCCTTGTTATCAGCTGCCCATGTGCGCTTGTTGTGAGCATTCCCCTAAGTTTCTTTGCGGGTATCGGCGGTGCGAGCCGCGCGGGCGTGCTCATAAAGGGCTCGAACTACATGGAAGCCTTGAGCCGTGTCAAGACTGTCGTGTTTGATAAGACAGGAACGATGACGGAGGGTGTTTTCGAGGTAGATGGGATCCATCACCGGGATGACAAGACGGGAAAGTGCACATGTCAGTCGGAAAACGCTGTGTTTTCCAGGATTGAAGTCGATGAAACGCATCATACCCATAAAAATGCGAATGATATCTGTGAAACCTGCAAAGGTCACGAATGTAAGCTGCTTGAGATGGCGGCACTGGTCGAAAGCGCAAGCAGTCACCCTATAAGCAGAAGCCTTATAAAAGCCTATGGGCACGAACCGGATCGGACACGCGTGAGTGATATACACGAGTACAGCGGTAAAGGTGTTACGGCTGTGGTTGACGGAGAAGAGGTAGCTGTCGGCAATGCCGGACTTATGGAGATGCTGGGGATCGAGGCTATTCCCTGCAACAAAGTCGGAACGATCGTGCATGTTGCGATCGGAGGAGAATATGCGGGACACATCCTGATAGGTGACCGGATAAAACCGCAGGCGCACGAGGCAATAGAACTTCTTAAGAAAAAGGGCGTGAAAAAAACAGTCATGCTGACGGGAGATATAAAGGCCGTTGCTGACAAGGTTGCCGCAGAACTCGGCATAGATGAGGTCAGAAGCAATCTGCTTCCGTCAAATAAAGTGGAAGCTGTTGAGGAACTTCTTGGGGAACAGACGGGAAATGACACACTTGCTTTTGCGGGTGACGGCATAAACGATGCCCCGGTTCTTTCGAGAGCAGATATAGGCATTGCCATGGGCGCGCTTGGCTCGGACGCTGCCATAGAAGCGGCAGATATCGTGCTTATGGATGACAATCCCGTGAAGATTTCGAAGGCGATCGGGATCGCGCGCAAGTGTCTGAGGATCGTTTATGAGAATATATGGTTTGCGATCGGAGTGAAGGTGGCCTGCCTCATTCTGGGAGCGCTCGGTATAACGAATATGTGGGCTGCGATCTTTGCCGATGTCGGTGTTATGGTACTTGCGGTCCTCAATGCGATACGCGCGCTCTCGACAAAAAGAGCGTGAGAGCAGGATGTGCCACATACTTTCGGCAAAGAGTACATGACGTACTGAGAGGGTCTGCGTCAGGGTTTGCGCTCAGGGGCACTGTCTGTTTTGCGCGCGTATTAAGTTCACTATCGGAAAGATTTTTGCTATAATCAATTAAGGAATTAAGGAACTAGGGAATTAAGGAATTAGGGAATTAAGGAACTAGGGAATTAAGGAATTAAGGAATTAAGGAATTAAGGAACTAGGGAATTAAGGAATTAAGGAATTAAGGAATTAAGGAATTAAGGAACTAGGGAATTAAGGAACTAGGGAATTAAGGAATTAAGGAGATTATGGGAAAGGAAATCCGGGATATGGGCGTAGCGAGAAAAACAAAAGAAAATAAGCCTGTCCTTGCAATCTGTTATGATTTTGACAAGACACTTTCACCGACGGATATGCAGGCGCAGGGCTACATTCAGAGTGTGTATAACGGCGATGTCAACTCGTTTTGGAAAGAATGCAACGATCTTGCGGAAAAAAACGAGATGGACACGAACCTCGCTTATATGTACAAAATGGTCGACGAAGCGAGAGGACGTATACTTCTTACAAGGAAGAGCCTTGAGGATTACGGCTCGAAGGTTGAGCTTTTTCCCGGAGTCGAGGATTGGTTTGAACGCATCCGCGCCTATGGCCGCGAACACGGGGTCATCGTCGAGCACTATATCATTTCATCCGGCCTTAAGGAGATGATAGAAGGCACCTCGGTTGCAAGAGCGGGCGCATTTGAAAAGATATATGCGAGTGCATTTATGTTCGATGAAAAGGACGTTCCGATATGGCCGGCGCAGGCTGTTAATTTTACAAATAAAACGCAGTTTCTGTTCCGTATTTCGAAAGGAACTCTTGACGTTAATGACAGCGGAGTGAATGAAGTCGTAAAGCCCGAAGATCTTCGCGTTCCTTTCAGAAACATGGTTTATATCGGCGACAGCGATACGGATATTCCGTGCATGAAGCTTGTAAATACGTACGGAGGGCATTCGATCGGAGTTTATGATACAAAAACGAGCGATAAGTCTAAGGTCATAAAGATGCTTACCGATAACAGGATAAGATTTTTCGCGTCGGCAGATTACACCGAAGGGTCAAAGCTTGACACGCTTGTCAAGAAGATCGTAGATCGTACTGCGGCTAACGAAGAACTTGAAAATGCATTTTTTGAATGCAAGGAGATCGCCGCCGGAGCTGTCGGGATGAAGAATTCGCCGGGGTGAGAGATCCGTAAACCGGCTGAAAGGAAAAGAGGTTTATAAATGATACATGACCATGAAACAGAATGCTGTGAAGTAAATGAAGTACACGAGGAACTATTAAAGATCGTAAAAGAAAAGATGCCTGACGAGGATATACTTCTTGATCTGGCTGAGCTTTTTAAGATATTCGGCGATTCGTCGCGTATACGTATTCTTTTTGTGCTGCTTGAAGCAGAGGTGTGTGTATGTGACATGGCCGCCGCCCTCAATATGAGCCAGTCGGCGGTCAGCCATCAGCTTGCGATACTCAAGAAAAGCAAGCTTGTGAAGAATCGCAGGGAAGGAAAGAGCATTTTTTATTCACTTGCCGATGATCATGTCAGAACCATAATCAGTCAGGGAATGGACCACATCTTGGAGTGATTTTTGAGTAAATACAGCAAAACAACGATATGCGCTGAAAGGTTTGACAAACAACCCGACATGCGATAAACTAGGACACGCTATAAAACTAAAGGAGAGTTTAGTACCATGAAAAAGAAACTTATTTCTTTCTTCGTGATACTGCAGATCGTTACCGCGGTTGCACTGTGCGGATGCGCAGGCGGCACGAATGGTGACGGCACGGAGCAGCAAAGCGGCTCTGATTCTTCGGTCAAATATGGCGGAAAAATTACGGTAGGAATAACCCAGGATCTTGACAGTCTTGACCCACACACAGCAGTCGCGGCAGGAACAAAAGAAGTCCTCATTAACATTTTTGACGGCCTTATCAAGGTCGCAAGCAATGGTGATTTTGTTCCCGCTGTAGCTTCTTCTTATGAGATTTCAGAGGATGGAACGAAATATGATTTCGTCCTTCGCAAA
>JAILPE010000011.1 GCA_024699645.1 Lachnospiraceae bacterium | reverse complement strand
GAATTGCTGTACTTAGCTGCCAGAGTAAACGATACCTTGGCATCCGTCTTAATAGTGATCTTCTTATACTTACCACTCTTGAGAGCTTTAACAAGTTCTTCCTGTGTAGACACAGTGATGCTGGTCTTGGACTTCTTCTTCTTTGCAGCTTCCGCCCTATCAGTGGGAAGCACTCCGAAGACCAGTGCAACGATCGTAAACAATACGATCAACTTGTAAATACTACTCTTCATAATAACCCTCCTAACGAAAATGGCTCCCCCCATTGTAACCATCTTTCCAAAAAAAAGCAAACCGGAGAAACTCTATATGCTCATCTCCGGTGTAAACAATAACCTACTCCCTCTCGTTCCCCCGGATCCATCTGCCGCTCAGGTAGAAAGTCCACGTGATAAGGAAGCCGAGCGAGAATCCGAATATCCCGTTCCACCATATAACCGTATGACTGAGAAATGTGCTGTGTCTGAAGAGATATGTTACAAGTACCCGCATTCCCAGCGCACCGCATGCAACTATCATCGGGAAGATGCTGTGTCCGCTCCCCTGGAAAACTCCGAAGATCGGAACATACACGGCAAGGACAACGTTTATGAGAGTTACGGCTCTCAGATGTGCCAGACAGTACTCGGCAGCCTGAGCACTCAGTCCGAACAGGTAGATTATTCCCGGTGCGAAAATCCAGACAAGTGCCGATATCAGGATGGTCATAAGAAGTGAGATGACAACCGTCTGTCTGGTTCCTTTTTTGACCCGGTCGATCTTTCCGGCTCCGACGTTCTGCCCCGTGTACGTCGCAAGCGTTGTCTGGAGGGCGTTCAGTGGAAGGTTTATGTACATTTCGATCCTCTGTCCGACTGTAAACGATGCCGTCATGACCTGCCCGAATCCGTTGACCGCACGCTGAATGAATGTAAGACCAAATGATACAACGATAAGCTGAAGAGATATCGGGAAACCGCTTTTCTGTTGACTTGGCTGTACCATCTAATTTATTATATGGATTAGGCAACATAACTAGCGGCCGTTTAATTACATTTCCAAACCAAACACTACTTACATGAAAGGAGTTTCTATAAAAAAAATAACAACCCGAGTTTTACTAATTCTAATTCTTGTGATTAGCCTGCTTCCCGCTCGTTCTACGAATGCATCCGGAACGCTCTCCTGCTGGTATTCGGACGAGTACAGAATTGGTCGGTGGAACAGCAATTATCTCGACGTTTATAAGTGGCGTTTGTCACTCAACAATTCGCCTTACTTTTTAGACGGTATATCACACGCTTGTTCTCAATGGGGAAATGCTTTATCTCTTAATATCTCTTCGAGTATAACATATTATGATGCGCCTATCCGCTACTTTGGAGGCACTCTTTCTGCAATTAACACATTCTGGGATTATCAGCTTTCTAATGGTCTCAATGGAATAACTGATTCTCACTTTTATCCCACAGACACATGGTATTTGGGATCGATGGCTTACACAGGTGTTACAATTGATGGCGCAGAAGGTTGTATTATTGACAAAGGACATACACTAAATCAAACCAAAAAAACCTGTACACATGAACTGGGTCATGCTCTGGGTTGGATCGGACATTCCGGCACAAGTTCGGATATCATGTATAAACATGGATCGTCAACCACGTCCTTAACGTACCGTGACATACATCATTTATCACAAGTTTATTGATACGGAGGTCTTATATGAAAAAAACGATGATTATTTTTGTTATATTTTTCAATATCCTTTTTATTTGTTCTTGTACTAAACCAGAGGTTGCACCAACAGATACAACTGCCATAAATCCGGTATCTTCCGTATCTCCTACCAGTGAACCAAAGTCCGAACATTACATCACTGGAGAATTTGAGAAATTCACATTCGAAGAACTCGTTTTAGACAGTAATGCTGCTGTTCTCGGCGAGTATGTAGAAATGATAGATTATGACCCTGAACCCTACGTCGAATATAGATTTCTTGTTAAGGATTGTCTTTATGGTGATGTGACCGATAAAGAAATATTCTTATACGAACTCAAGGCAGATCTCTATTCTGATGATGGTACATTTTCCTATAAATCAGGAAAAGATATATATTCAAAAGGCAATGATTACATGCTCGTGACGGAAAGATATCAATCGATCATGTATGATCACGACAGATACCTTCTTGCTGCAGATATCATATTAAATGAAACCGAAGGAAAATATGTTATGTTTTCCGAACCTATTGTGATTCCTGAAGGCAAAGATTTAAAAGAATACATACTTTCCATATATAATTCTGTTCCCCACAAAAAGGAATCTCCAAAATCCGATAAAGTATATGCCGATTCTCGTGAAGAAATGATTGGAGAATCTGACTATGTCGGCATTGTTGACATACTTTCTTTAACGAAAGAAAAAATGAATGATAATTCAAATATTTATACCTGTAAAGCTTCATCATTATCTAAAGGCTATAAACTAAACACCTATGAAGACGGTACATTTCTGCTGTCTCTCATGAAAGGTATGGTTGAGCCGGGAAATACCTATGAGATTGGTTTTGATTCCATAGAAGAGGGCGGACTCATTTATATTCAATCCACAAAGAACAGCATTTTCCCTGTAAATTGACCCTCCCTATAATTAAAGCGGGGGGCTTCGGTGTCTTTCGAGACCACCGGCAATTCAAAAGGGGGACAGGTCAGACTGTCCCTCTTTTTCCAACATTTCTTTTTATTTTTCGTTACAATCTATTAGTTGTTTTGCTCTCTCGATAGCTTCATTTATGTTGACGCAGAAGTTCTCCTTCCCGAGAAGCTTAACAAAGCCTTCCTTTTCAAATGCGTGCATGGGCTGCTCGTTTACATGCGAAAGAACAAGTGTGATGTCCTTTTTCTT
>JAILPE010000119.1 GCA_024699645.1 Lachnospiraceae bacterium | reverse complement strand
ATCTGGCTGCGGATGACTTTGGATATTTCTTCGGGTTTTAACTGCATAATTCCTTTCCATCCTTTAGATAATAGTCTCTGACAGCTTCCTGTGAATGCTCTCAAGACGGGTGCTCACCGTGCCGTCGTACTGTTTGCCGTCGATCTCAACCTTAAGTCCCGCGAGCACGCTCGCATCAATCTTCGAAGTGAGATCGATCTTCTTTCCGGTATTCTTTTCAAGCTTTTCACGAAGCGCCTTAAGCTGCTCTGAGCTCAAAGCGACCGCGCTCGTAACAACCGCTTCCGATATGTTGTTATCACGGTTATATCTCTTTATGAATGTTTCCCTGCAGCCTTCAAAATCGCGTAAAAGACTGCGCTCACACAAGAGCTTAAGGAAATTCACAAGATACCTGTCACAAGAGCTTCCGAATGCTTCCTCGATAAGCTCGAGCCTCTTCTCCTTCTTTATCGAAGGTTCCAAGAGGAGTGTCAGATAATCGGGATTCTCTCTGAACAGCTTAAATACTTCCGTAAGCTCTTCGAGGATCTGCCCGGAGCGACCTTCCTCTACTGCAAGATCGTAGAGGCTGCCTCCGTAAATAACGGCACGCTCTGTCATATTTAACCTCCTCACGTATCAGACCTGAACATTCTCAATGAACTCATCGATCAATTTTGCATGATCCGTTTCACTGACTTCACGTTCAATTACCTTACCGGCAATTTCCATGGCCATGCTACCGATTTCGTTCTTAACCTCGTTCACAGCTTTTCTGCGTTCAAGTGCTATATCTGCTTCAGCTCGTGCCTTCAATGCAACAGCTTCCTGCGAAGCTTCCCTGATGATCTCATCACTCTTCCGAGTGGCATTCTTCTGGGCCAGATCAATGATCTGCGTTGCTTTCTCGCGAGCCTGCTCCATATTGGACTCATACTCTGTTCTGAGTCTCTCTGCCTCATCACGCGAAACCTTTGCCTTACGCATATCCTCTTCCGCGAGTTCACGACGCTTATCGAGGATCGCTCTGACACGCTTAAACAGGAACTTCTTGATCAGGAACATCTGTATGAAGAGGTTGCATATCGTGGCAATGATGATCCAAGCATTCATCGAAACAAGACCGGCTTCTTCAGTAGCGGTCTCGGCAACTGCCTGGGTTGCCTCAGAAAGCAAAAATAAGCTTCCCATGCTTTTTCCTCCTAGGTGTTCTTATTCTCATGCCAAGTAGTCCATGAACATACCGGGCGCAACAAATATAAGCAGAAGACCGGTAACGAAACCGTAAATACCGGTAGTCTCGGCAACGGCACAACCAAGTAACATGGTAGATGTAACCGAGCCCTTGCATTCGGGCTGACGTCCGATCGCTTCAAGTGCTTTTGCTACCGCATTTCCTTCACCGATACCGGGGCCGATTCCGGCGATAAGTGCCAGTCCTGCGCCGATTGCGCAACCCGCAAGTGCGATTCCTTTTGCAATTAGATCCATAATTATTCCTCCTGAAATAAATAGTTCTGTGTTAGTTTGTGCCTGTCAGCCTTCGGCTGCATTGGCTATATACATGGTGGTCAGCATGCAGAAGATGTAAGCCTGCATGACTCCGGTGAACCAGTCAAAATAGAACGAAAGGATCGCCGGGATTCCAACATCAAGGATAGGTATGGTCGAAAGTACATTTCCGACCGCTCCGGGTATAAGTCCGAAAAGTGCCGAACTGGCTGTGGCAAGCGCCGCATATATAAGTCCGTTGATAACTATACCCGACAGAATGTTTCCGAAGTGACGGCACGCCATGCTTATAGGCGTTGAGAGCTCCGAAAGTATATTGAAGGGAGTGAGAAGCGGGATCGGCTTCGTAAATCCGAGAAGATATCCGCCAAATCCGCCTGCCTTGATCTTCTGTGCGGTGATCATTATAAATACAACGATCGCCCAGCCCGCTTCGGTATTAAGATCCGCCGTAGGGCTTCTGACGCCGAGAAGACCGATAAGGTTTGAGAATACACTCATTGCGAACAGTGCCGCAACGAAGGGAACAAAATATGCAAACTTCTGTCCCATGTTGCCGATGACGAACTTGTCTGCCGCTTCAACAAGCCATTCCGCAAGCGCCTGGCGCCTGCTGATCTTCTCAACCTTCATATTGTGAGTCAGGAAAATACACAGCAATGTGATTATAAGCATTACTATCCAGCTCACGATCAGGGTCTCCGACAAGGGAAATCTTCCCAAAAACGGAATGTCCGGTCCGATATACCCATAGACCTTCGCACCTGAGATGTTAATATTATCCATTCAGTTCACCATCCTCAAGTAGTTCCGCCCGGTTCTCCAATAAACCCGGCATAATAAACGATTTGTCATTCGGTCTTTTTTGCCAACCCAAGCACCTTGATGCCAAGCGTAGGGAAAACAAGTGGCAATATACCCGAGATAGCATTAAAACAAGGAGCCGCGATCGCTGCGATACACCAAACGATCATAAGCAAAAACCTGAGCCTCATGCTTGTGCTCATGATCCTGCTTGCTCTTTTTCTGTCTTCGTCGGACAGATTTCCTTCCTCGTCGAGGATCGGTTCAAGCGATGTTACTTTTACAACTGCCTGACCCATAAGGAAAAAATTCAATATATCAATGATCCCACAGCATACTCCGCCGAGAATCACGGTATAATCAAAAGGTACGTCCCATACTTCCTTGGGACAAAAAGTGTGTAACAAGTAAAAAACCAGGAGCATGAGTGCTATTCCCGCATAAGCGATAAGCCCAACCCTAATTGTCTCTTTTCTGACAGCAGGGTCGATCCCCTTTTTTCCGCTCATAACCTTTCCTCCTGCAGGACGTTTTCTCTTCCCCCGGTGCAACCCCGGATCACTTCACGAATGATCGTTAAACGATATCGGCTTCTTTTTTTCTTTGTCGGCTTTATTTACCTCATACAGATAAAACTTATAAGCAGTCATAAAAGCCGCCCCCAGTCCGAATACCATCCCGACTATGTATATCCACGCACCCAGCTCAAGTTTGCTGTCAAGCCACCATGAACCCAACATACAAAGTACTATGGGTACAGCAAACGATAATCCCAATTGCACGAGCATGGATACATGCTTTATGATTTCTTGTAAACCTTTCATGAAGTTTCCTTGTCTTGCTCACAATATCGAATGTAAAATTCTAACCATTTCTCATTATAGCATTAAAACACAACAAAATCAACATGTTTAGTAAAAAAGCGTGAATTGAAATTCACTTCTAAAAACCTCTGTTTGAAAAGCCTTGCCAAGGATGATGTCACTGTGCTATAATTCGTCAGTCGGATCGAATAGATTCCTTATATAAGCGGAGGTGGCGGAATTGGCAGACGCGCACGGTTCAGGTCCGTGTGAAAGCGATTTCATGTGGGTTCAAGTCCCATCCCCCGCACTTAATGGCGCAGATTTGAACTCGCGGATATTCTTCAGAATGGGAGTGTTCGTGATATCTGCGCAGAACGTAATAAAGAGCCAAGGCTGATTTGCCCTGGCTCTTTTCTTTGTGGAACATTGTATATACATTGTTGCACCGGTGCAACCAAGGAGTTTGTATAGGGGGTAAAGGAGTTTTAATCTGAAAACTTAAAGCCGAGCGATTCGGCTGTTTTTTTGCCACAAATTCCATCAGCTGTTAACCCGTGTGTCATTTGGTATCTTATTATCGCTTTTTCTGTTTTTGCAGCGTAGGTTCCATTGATGGACCCGTTGTAATAATTCAGCGATTTCAGAATCGTTTGTATTTTTTTAACATCTTCTCCCTTCATCCTCGGGGTTAAGGTCCTTAGCGTCCTTTCAAATACCGGCGTATCTTTGACTTCTATCACTATTGCCGTATGTCCTGGTCCAACCAAGATATCTCCTTCTTGCAAAGAGTCGGGGACTGTCAGATATTTTTTGTCTGTTAGATCTTTAAATGCTCCGGTCGCCATGAT
>JAILPE010000118.1 GCA_024699645.1 Lachnospiraceae bacterium | reverse complement strand
CTCGTCACCCGAAAGACCTGCGAAGTCGTTGTCAGCGAGGTACTTGAGCTTGAGCTCATTGGGCTGTCCGATAAGGCCTTCCGTGAAGAAAGGAGAAACAACCGGATCGGCAAGCTCCCAGATCTTTCCGACGGGATCCTTAAATGCGCCGTCTCCGTAGATCATAGCTTCAACATTCTTGCCCGTAGCGGCCTTGATGCCGTCGCGGATCTTTTCGACAACGTACTGGCAGTCGTTGGGGAAAAGCTTAACGGTTTCCTCAGTAGCCTTGTTTGTTCCGAGAAGACCGAACTTCGAGTTGAAACCGCTGCCGTCCACGGACTTGTTGAGAATATCATCGAGACCGTAAACTTTCCCGGCGCCCGCAGCCTTGAGGAGTCTCTTCGAACGCTCGCGGGTATGTATATCGCAGCAGAGCACGCTGTCAGTGTACTTGAGGATAGTGCGGCAGTCATTTGCAAGAATGACCTCTGCCTCGCAGTCCTGGCTTTCAATCAGATTCTTGTAATACTCAATGTAATCTACACCCGTAAAAGGATGCTTAACGATGCCGAAATAATCGCGGAACTGCTTCTCCGTAAGAATATCGGTCCAAGGGTTGATGCCCTTTTCATCAAGTGAATCAAGGTCTATAAGGTGATTGCCCACTTCGTCCGAAGGGTAAGAGAGCATGAGAACGATCTTCTTCGCTCCCCTGGCGATACCTTTAAGACATATGGCAAAACGGTTTCTGCTCAGGATCGGGAATATAAGGCCGACAGTGCTGTCCCCGAATTTATCCTTTATATCTTTGGCGATCTGATCGCACGATGCATAGTTACCCATAGAGCGGGCAACAACTGCCTCCGTAACTGCGATAACGTCCCTGTCGCGAAGCTCGAAGCCGTCCGACTTTGAAGCAGCGAGAACACTGTCTACAACAATCTGTGCTATATCGTCTCCCTGTCTGATGATGGGCGCACGCACGCCGCGTGAAATCGTTCCGATAAGTCGTTCCATACAATCCTCTTTCTGCGTTGCTTAGTATATAACGCCTATATGCAAGCCCCGCACAATCACATAGGCGTTCTGCAGAGATTTTCTCTCTTTTATTTTGTGTTCGGATGATAAAGTGTCTTCTTTTGATAAACAGGCTCACAAGTAAGATTTACTCCGAGCTTTCTGAAGGTTGAAACATCAACCTGCGAAAGGATGACACTTGAATGGACCTCACAGCCTTTAAGCTTTTCTATCTGCTGCATCGCCGTTTCGGCGAGTCTGTCGGTCGCGGCGCATATCGTAAGCGCGATGAGTACCTCGTCCGTATGAAGTCTCGGATTTCTGTTGCCGAGGTGGTTGACCTTAAGATCCTGTATCGGCTCGATGATCGCCGGTGAAATAAGTTCGATATTATCGTCTATTCCGCCGAGTTCCTTAAGAGCGTTAAGGAGCATCGCCGATGAAGCACCGAGAAGCGAGCTCGTCTTTCCCATCACCACTTTCCCTCCGGGAAGTTCGATCGCTGCTGCGGGAGCACCCGTTTCCTCAGCCTTCTTAAGAGCCGCCGCAATAACGGGTCTGTCGGCTGTAGTGATGCCTGCCTGCTTCATGATAAGTTCGATCTTAAGAACCTGCTGTGTCGCTCCGGGTTCCTGATTTCTCTCCAGGAGACGCGCATTGTAATATCTTCTGATTATCTCAAGATTGGCCGCTTTTCTGACCGCATCGTCATCGAAGATGCAATACCCGGCCATGTTAACGCCCATATCCGTGGGCGACTTATAAGGGGATTCCCCGAGTATGTTCTCGAACATGGCGCTCAGAACGGGGAACACCTCAACATCTCTGTTGTAATTAACCGTGGTTTTGTTATATGCCTCGAGATGGAAAGGATCGATCATATTGATATCGTCAAGATCTGCCGTTGCCGCCTCATATGCAAGGTTCACAGGATGCTTGAGCGGAAGGTTCCAGATGGGGAACGTCTCAAATTTGGCATATCCGGCCTTTACGCCTCGCTTATTCTCATGGTAGAGCTGAGAAAGACACGTTGCCATCTTTCCGCTGCCGGGGCCGGGAGCCGTAACTACGACGAGCGATCTCTGCGTCTCGATATATTCATTTTTCCCGAAACCTTCATCACTCACAATGAGAGGGATATTTGCGGGATAACCGGGTATCGTATAGTGTCTGTATACTTTGAGGCCGAGCTTCTCGAGCTTTTCTTTGTAATTGATTACCGCCGGCTTGTCGGTATATCGTGTGAGCACGACACTTCCGACATAAAGTCCGTAGCCTCTGAACGCGTCGATGAGCCTCAGAACGTCCATATCATATGTGATGCCGAGGTCGCCTCTGACCTTGTTCTTCTCAATATCGGAAGCGTTGATCGCGATAACGATCTCAGCCTGATCCTTGAGCTGTGCGAGCATATTGATCTTAGAGTCGGGCTTAAAACCCGGAAGTACCCGGGATGCATGAAAATCGTCAAAAAGCTTTCCCCCGAACTCAAGATAGAGCTTTCCCCCGAATCCGGCTATCCTCTCCCTGATTTTTTCGGATTGCATCTTAATATACTTTTCGTTATCAAATCCCATTCCTGATTTCATGTTGTCCCTCTTACCTCGATCAAACCTGATAAGTATGTCCGTGCCGTGATCGTTTGACGATCCGAAAAGCACCGGGCCACTCTCAAAACAGAATAATTATAGAGAATCACAGCCGTGATTTCAATATATGTTATATCGTTTTTTTGTAATAAATAGGTAAAAATACAGTTGAAATTATTTTATGTGTGGGTTATAGTCAAGGGTGTGCGAGCATTTTTCACGCGCTTTTTGCACATATGATCCCATCGTATATATATTAAAAGATGGCGAGAAATCTGAGCCGTTTACGGAACGCCTCTATATATTAGGAGAAACAAATGGACATTTATGACATATTGCAACTGATCGGCGGAATCGGGCTTTTCCTCTACGGAATGAAATATGTAGGCTCATCTCTCGAGCATCTCGCAGGTGCGAAGCTCGAAAAGACACTTGAGAAGATGACCGATAAGCGTTATAAAGGATTTTCTTTCGGAGTTCTTGTTACCGCTGTAGTTCAAAGTTCTTCCGCAACAACGATCATGCTCGTCGGTTTCGCAAATGCCGGCATCATGAAGCTTGTTCAGGCGATCCCCGTTCTCCTGGGTGCCAACATCGGTACCACAGTGACGGGCCAGATCCTTCGTATCGGCGATATTTCTTCTTCGGGCAGCTCTCTTATCGGTCTTTTAAAACCATCGTCATTTGCTCCGCTTATCATAGGCGTTGCCGCTTTCATAATGCTTTTCAGCAAAAACAAGCGTCTCAACAATATCTCAGCCATATTCATGGGCTTCGGCATAGTTTTCTTCGGTATGAATACAATGGAAGTTGCTCTTGAGCCTCTTAAATCTTCAGAAGCGTTCAGAGAGATCTTCACTACTTTCGACAATCCTCTTGTGGGATTCGGACTCGGAATCCTTCTTGCGCTCATACTTCAAAGTTCATCTGCGGCAGTCGGTGTTATCCAGGCTGTGGCCGCTGCGACCGGAAGTGTAACTTATGCGGTTGTCATCCCCATGGTCATCGGTATCAGTTTCGGTAAGCTTCTTCCCGTAGTTCTCTCGAGTATAGGAACAAAAAGAGAAGCTCAGCAGGTTACGATCTCACAGGTTCTTATCAGCGGAACCGGTGCCGTCGTCGGCAT
>JAILPE010000083.1 GCA_024699645.1 Lachnospiraceae bacterium | reverse complement strand
ACGGGAATGCCCGAATGTAATCTTTGATACATCAATAACTATGACGGGCGAGAAATGTATATACCGTATTCATGATGATTTTTGGGAATCTGACGAAAACGTTGTTTCAGCCTTCCGACGAATCGGATGCCATCGGGTCGCATTCGGCTCCGATTATCCATACGGCAATCCCGTCAGAGATATTCAAAGAATTAAACGCCTTCCCCTGACTGATACGGAAAAAGAACAAATCCTTGGGGGAAACAGCTATCATCTGTACTTCGGAGGAAAGATCCGATCAATTTCGGAGATATTTTGCCCGATGCGGCAGCTTATGAAATTTTATACAAGGAAATAACAAATGGAAACCTTTTTGAATCTTATATACTTGTTTTTGTTCGGTTCGACAGTCGGCTGGGGAATTGAGGTGGTTTACCGGAGATTCTTTTCCGATGCGAACCCCGAAAAAAAGTGGATAAACCCCGGCTTCTGTGTCGGACCGTACCTTCCGCTCTACGGACTGGGGCTTTGTCTGATGTACGTGCTTAGCGTTGTGCTTGATACGGAGATTACGGGGAATATCGTCATCGACAAAATAATCATGATTGTATGCATGGCAGCGGGGATGACCTTGATCGAATTCATTTCGGGTATTCTTGCGCTTAAAGTGTTGAAGCTGAGGCTGTGGGATTATTCGAATGATTGGGGTAATCTGATGGGAATCATTTGCCCGAAATTTTCGTTTTATTGGGCAATCATAGCGGCAGTTTATATTTTCTTCGTTCATCCCACGATACTTGTTGCTCTTGAGTGGCTGACCGGTAGACTGTTTTTTGTCTTTATAAGCGGAGTTGTTATGGGAATAATGATATATGACGGTGTTCGCAGCGCCGGTCTTGTTGCAAAATTCAAGCAATTTGCGAAGGAATACAACGTTATCATCAAGTACGAAGAAGTTAAGGCAACTATCCGCCGCAAGAAAGAGGCGGCAATGGAAAAGTACAGATTCTTCAAGCCGTTCCGCACAGAAACCCCTCTTGTTGAATACCTGAAAGACCTGAAGGATTCGTTTGAGAAAGTAAGACCCAAGAAGCAGAAGACACAAGATAAGAAAAATCGGGGAAAGGATGAGTAGAGCGCTCATAGAGATGGAAGGTAGGAAATGAGTAGAACGCTCAAAGTGATGGGGGATAAGAATGTCGTTAATTCATAAAGATCAGTCTTTAAGGTCCCCGACATCTACAACGCTTATGTTATGTTTGTGCAGCAACCCGGCAAATACACCTTCTCCGGGAATAAGTTTCCCTGAAAAGGTTCCGTCGTAGACGTTGTTTACTCCGCATGAGGGGCTTCTGGATTGCAGAATGACCATATCGACGTTGTTTTTGAGCACAATATCAAGCGCAAGTTGAGCGCCTCTCTTAAACTCTTCGTCGACAGAGCTCCCATCCTTGTGCATGACAATCCCGTTCACTATTTCAGAGGGCTTTCGCGGAGTGGGCAGTCCTCCCATGACCTCCGGACATATCGGGATCACTTCGTGGCCTTTGACAAACTCAATTACTTTCTCACTGTAATTGTTGCCACCGTTATATTTACAGTTTTCGCCCATCAAGCAGGCGCTGACAGCTATTTTCATACGATTCCTTCGTGAATGATTTCGGTAACTCTGTTACCGGGGATTACGGCTTATGATCATACCGGTACGGTTAAGATCTCGCTCCGAAAGGTTTTATGTGAAAAATACAAAAATAGTATTTGAAACTTCGGTTGCGACAAAGTAGCGTTTAATAAATAAGACACGAACCCACTTAACCTCCAGCGTTTTCTCTTCATCAAACACAGGATATTGAATTTTAACATATTCACCCGTACCATGCCATTTGTGTTTGAAGATATCAAGACCGAACAGTCGGACGTTATCACCTCCTGATGTAGTCAGTTTCCATTCTTTTTTATCAAAGCGACTCATATAACCCCTCCTTTTGGAGAGACAGTATACACCAATTTATTATGCAGTTCAAGTAATCCACCCGGAACCACTCGACAAAAAGTATCGTGTTTGAGATAATAAACTGAGCAACAATATTAATGACTGCGGTAAATTTATAAACGATACCGAACCTGCTTTGTTTTCGGAAAGGACAAAAAATGATAAGGGTAATGGTAGTTGAAGATGAGGAACAGATAAGGATCATTTTGGGGAAGATGATAGAAAAAAACGAAGGTTTTAAAGTCGTTTCTTCATGTGCAGATTTTGCTTCTGCGATAAGCAGCTTTGTCAGTCTTCGCCCCGAAATTGTTTTTATGGATATAGACCTTAACGGTGAAAGCGGCCTTGAATGTGCCAAGGCGATCTGCGAAGTGGATCCTAAAGTAAAGATAATATTTGCTACAGCTCATAGTGAATATATGGCGAATGCTTTTGAAATATATGCGTTCGATTATATTGTGAAGCCTTTTGATATGGAGAGGATACGAAAAACTCTTGAAAAAATCAAGGTTATAGACGGCGGGTCGGAAGATGAGGAAAAACATGCGCCCGATCGCACAGAGAAGCTTATAATCAAGGGGAAGGAAGAGATCAATTTTGTTGATATTAAGGATATTATCATGATCGAGCGAACGGACGGTGTTACGAGGATAGTGACGGACACCGATGTGTTTTTGACGTCTCAGTCACTGTCTGCGCTTGAAGAGAAGCTCAATCCCGAGAAGTTCATGAGATGCCATAAGTCATATATTATCAGGAAAGATGCGATTAAAAAGCTTGAAGTATACGGCAGGTGGACTTATGTGGTGAAGCTTAAGGGCTGTGACGAAACCGCCTTAATAACAAACGAGAAATATAAAGAGCTTGTCGGTACATGATGAATAATACAAAAAGCGGACGATTCTGTCCGCTTTTTTGTATTATGGTGAGAGTTTAATCTTCCCACTGCGATAAACACTCTGCGAGGATGTGCAGTGATCATTTGTCGGAAGTTTTGTCAGTTGGGTAAAAATGAATGAGAGACATACTTTGCCGGATTAAAAAGAAAGAGAGTCATCAACTTCCGGATTTGATATAATGATTTAAGGAAATGAAGCGGATCCGAACAAGATTAACCGGCGCAGCTTTGAGTCGGGAGATTTTTGTTTGTAAGGATATAACGTATAAAGAAGGACGGAAGCATGTTTCACATACTTGTGGTTGATGACGACAAAAACACACGGCGATATATCAGGGCTCTTCTGGAAGCGGAGAACTATACCGTTTCGGTGGCGCAAAACGGGGAAGAGGCGCTTGAAGTGCT
>JAILPE010000073.1 GCA_024699645.1 Lachnospiraceae bacterium | reverse complement strand
GGCAGCTTCTTGTACAACAAACTGCCTTGCTCCCATGGCTAAGGCTCTTAACGATCTCGCAGGCATCAAGTCCGGTATCATGAGCACAATTCATGCATACACAGGCGATCAGATGATCCTTGACGGTCCTCAGAGAAAGGGTGACCTTCGTCGTTCACGTGCAGGCGCTTGCAATATCGTTCCCAACTCAACAGGTGCAGCTAAGGCAATCGGCCTTGTTATCCCTGAGCTTAACGGAAAGCTTATCGGATCTGCTCAGCGTGTTCCTACACCTACAGGTTCAACAACTATCCTTGTTGCTACAGTTGAGAAGTCTGTAACAAAGGAAGAGATCAATGCAGCTATGAAGGCAGCAGCTAACGAGTCATTCGGTTACAACGAGGATGAGATCGTTTCTTCCGATATCGTTGGAAGCACATTCGGTTCAATCTTTGATTCAACACAGACCATGGTTGGCGCTGACAATCTTGTTCAGGTTGTTTCCTGGTATGATAACGAGAACAGCTACACAAGCCAGATGGTTCGTACAATCAAGTACTTCTCGGAGCTTAAGTAATTAAAGTTCTTTACAAAAGACCTTTACGGGTCCGGTCTCTTGGACCGGACCCGTCTTTGCTTTATCTCGGTGAAAAAAGACCCCCGCTTCTTTGAGTGGGGGGATTATGACAAACTTATCCAATAGGAGGAAGAAAAATGGCTCTCAATAAGAAATCTATTGATGATTTTAATGCTAAGGGAAAAAGAGTGCTTGTAAGATGTGACTTTAACGTTCCTTTAAAGAACGGTGAGATCACCGATGAAACACGTATCGTAGCAGCACTTCCCACTATCAAGAAGCTTATCGCTGACGGTGGCAAAGTTATCCTTTGCTCACATCTCGGAAAAGTTAAGGAAGGACCCAATGAGAAGGAGTCGCTTGCACCCGTTGCAGCAGCTCTTTCAAAGAAACTCGGCAAGGATGTTAAGTTTGTTGCTGATTACACAGTTACAGGTCCTGCAGCTACAGAAGCTGTAGCAGCTATGAAGGAAGGCGATGTTGTTCTTCTTCAGAACACACGTTTCAGAATGGAAGAAGAGACCAAGCCCGCTAAGGCAGGTACAAAGTTTGCAGAAGAGCTCGCAGAACTTTGAGATGATTATGTATGTGATGCATTCGGTTCGTCTCACCGTGCACATGCTTCTGTATCGGTTGTTACAGAGTTCGTTCGTAAGAAGGGCGGAAATTGCGCAGTTGGATATCTTATGCAGAAAGAGATCAACTTCCTCGGAAATGCAGTAGAGAATCCCGTAAGACCTTTCGTTGCAATCCTCGGCGGTGCTAAGGTTGCAGATAAGCTCAATGTTATCAATAACCTTCTTGAGAAGTGTGATACACTTATCATCGGCGGAGGTATGGCATTTACATTCCTTAAGGCTCAGGGCCTTGAGATCGGAAAGTCTCTTTGCGATGATGAAAAGCTTGACTACTGTAAGGAAATGCTTGAAAAGGCAAAGAAACTCGGAAAGAAGCTTCTTCTTCCCGTAGATACAGGTATCGCAGCAGGCTTCCCCGATCCTATCGACGGACCTATCGATGTGAAGTATGTTGATTCCGATAAGATCCCTGCAGATATGGAAGGTCTTGATATCGGACCTAAGACTCAGGAGCTTTTCGCAAATGCAGCAAAGACTGCTAAGACAGTTGTTTGGAACGGACCTATGGGCGTTTTTGAGAATCCTACTCTTGCAAAGGGCACGATCGCAGTAGCTAAGGCTCTTGCTGAGACCGATGCAACAACCATCATCGGCGGCGGTGATTCGGCAGCAGCTTGCAATCAGCTTGGATTTGCAGACAAGATGTCACATATCTCAACAGGCGGCGGCGCTTCTCTTGAATTCCTTGAGGGCAAAGAGCTTCCCGGTGTATATGCAGCAGATGATATCAAATGATAAGCGTTTTGAAGATTAAGGAGAATTAATATGTCAAGAAGAAGAATTATTGCAGGTAACTGGAAAATGAACAAGACACCCGCTGAGGCAGCTGAGCTTGTAGCACTTCTTAAGGATAAGGTTGTTAATGATGCGGTTGATGTTGTTTACTGTGTTCCCGCAATTGACATCACAACTGTTGCAGCAGCAGTTAAGGGCACAAACGTTAAGGTTGGTGCTCAGAACTTCTATATTGAGGATAAAGGTGCTTTCACAGGCGAGATCTCTGCTCCCATGCTTAAGGAAGCAGGCGTTACTTATATCATAATCGGGCATTCCGAGAGAAGAGATATTTTCGGTGAGAACGATGTCCTTATCAACCAGAAGGTTAAGAAGGCATTCGCAAGCGGACTCAGCCCCATCCTTTGCTGTGGTGAATCACTTGCTCTCAGAAAAGCAGGAACATACTGCGATTGGATTAAGAGACAGATCACATGGGATCTTTCGGGCATCAGTGCTGACGAAGTAAAGAAGCTTGTTATCGCTTACGAGCCTATTTGGGCAATCGGAACAGGTGAGACAGCAACAGCAGATCAGGCACAGGAAGTATGCCATATGATCCGTGAGACGATCTGTGAACTTTATGATGCAGCTACCGCAGAGGCAGTACGTATCCAGTACGGCGGATCTATGAATGCCGGCAATGCAGCTGAATTACTTGCAAAAGAAGATATCGACGGCGGACTTATCGGCGGAGCTTCTCTTAAGGCTGATTTTGCTCAGATCGTAAATGCCTGACCCAAATTTTTACTTGCATAGGTATTGTAATTGTGATAATATCATTAGGCACGGGTAAAAATCCGATGTTTATGTGCGATTATCCTGCTCATGTCGGATGATCGTGCAGACTGAACTTAAATACAATATTTTAATATTCGTAATACGAATATCATAGGAGGGAATAAATTGGAAGCTTTAGCATGGGTACTCAGAATTCTTTTTCTGCTTGTGTGTGTTGTGATCATAGCTCTTGTTCTTATGCAGGATACAAAGGGTGAAGGTCTTTCAGCAGCTATAACGGGAGGAACCAGAACCACATTTATCAGCAAGAATAAAGGCCGCACAAAGGAAGGTCTTCTTTCGAGATTAACCATAGTATTCTCGATCCTTTTTGTTGTACTTGCAGTTTTACTCGGTCTTCCTGCGCTTCAGTGATCGATACTTAAAGATAATTAAGGACTGTCACTCAGACAGTCCTTTTTTTGTTTACACTTCCGGCCATTTGAGATATCATTATAAGAGTGAGCGATATTAGGGAAGATTCCCGCTTCGTGACAAAGAGAACATGGTATTAAAAGACTTAGCAGAGGGTGGTGCACATGGATCCGATTTCGATTGAAGAGAAGAAAGAAAAAGTTATGGCGATCATCAAGAGTGATGAATATAAGCCGATGAAAGCCAAAGAACTTGCTGTCCTTATGAATGTTCCCAGAGAAGAAAAGAAAGATTTCTTCGATGTTATAGATAGTTTATTGTCGGAAGGAAAAATAATAGAGAACCAAAAAAAGAATTTGAAGCTTCCGGGTGAAAATGTATATGCCGGTGTTTTTTCGGGAACGACCAAAGGTTTCGGTTTTGTTCGTATTGAAGGAAAAGATGAGGATGTCTTTATACCCGCATCATCGGTTTCTGATGCTCACGATAAAGACAGGGTCCTAATTGAGATAGTTCCGAATCCTACATTTCAGGGTGAAAAACGTGAAGGAGTGGTCGTTCGTGTACTCGAGAGAAATGATGTTAAGATAGTTGGTACTTTTATCAAAAATAACGGATACGGGTTTGTTCATCCCGATAATCAGAAATTCGGAAGTGATATTTTTATTCCGAAGGGATTTACAGAACATGCCGTTTCCGGTCATAAGGTAATAGCCGAAATTACTTTCTTTGGCAGTGCCACAAGAAAGCCCGAGGGACATATCACAAATATCATCGGTCATATTGACGATCCCGGAAGTGACATTATATCTGTTGTCAGGGCGTTCGGTATACCGATGGAGTTTCCGGACGGCGTTATCAATGAGCTTACGGGGATACCCGATCATGTGCTCGAAGAGGAAAAGGTCGGACGTGAGGATCTGAGAGATCTTTTGACTGTTACCATTGACGGTGAAGATTCAAAGGATCTGGATGATGCCGTTTCACTTACAAAAGAAAACGGGATCTATAATCTCGGTGTCCATATAGCTGATGTCAGTCATTATGTAACAGAGGGTTCGCCGCTTGATAAAGAGGCTTTAAAAAGAGGAACGAGTAATTATTTGATCGACAAGGTCATTCCCATGCTTCCTCATGAACTTTCAAACGGTATATGCTCTCTTAATGCGGGTGAGGACAGACTGGCACTTTCATGTCTTATGAAGATAGATGCCAAAGGAAATGTGATCGAACACAAAATTGTTGAAAGTTTGATACTTGTTGACAAAAGAATGTCATATCCAAGTGTTAAAAAGATAATAGAGGATAAAGATCCCGAAGAGACAGAGAAGTATAAAGAATTTATCGATATGTTCTTCCTGATGGATGAACTGGCTCAGATACTCAGAAAAAAACGTCATAAAAGAGGTTCGATCGATTTTGATATCCCTGAGTGCAAGATCAAAGTCGATGAAAAAGGTGAGCCTGTCGAGATAGGACCTTACGAACGGAACAGGGCGACGATGCTTATCGAGGACTTTATGCTTATAGCCAACGAGACTGTCGCCGAGGATCATTATTGGCAGGAAATCCCGTTTGTGTACAGAACGCATGAATCTCCGGATCCGGAAAAGATCCAAAAGCTTGCGACATTCATATACAATTTCGGGCTCACCATAAAGAATACCAATGAGGAGATCCATCCGAAAGAGATTCAGTCACTCCTTTCCAAGATAGAAGGAAAAGAGGAAGAAAGCCTTATTCAGCGACTTACTCTTCGGTCATTGAAACAGGCAAAATATACGGTCAACTGTGACGGACATTTCGGACTTGCCGCGAGGTATTATTGCCATTTTACGTCCCCGATAAGACGTTACCCCGATCTTCAGATCCACAGGATAATAAAGAAGAACCTGAATGGTAAGCTTTCGCCTTCACTCATCAAACATTTCGAGAAGATACTTCCGGATGTGGCATATCTTTCGAGCCGTTATGAAAGGCGTGCCGACGAAGCGGAGCGAGAGGTCGAGAAGTTAAAAAAGATCGAATTCATGTCTAAATATATCGGCGAAGAATTCGAAGGTGTGATCTCCGGAGTGACTTCATCAGGTCTGTATGTGGAGCTTAAGAATACAGTCGAAGGAAATATCAGGATTGAAAATATCGGAGACGATTATTATTATTTTGATGAAGAGCATTATATGCTTGTCGGAGAACACACGAAGAAGACTTATAAGCTCGGTCAGAGACTTATCATCAGGGTTGAAGGTACCGATAAGCTTTTAAGAACTATCGATTTTTCAATCGTTGGAGAACCTGAAGAAGCGGTTGACCGCGAAAACCGGGACGAAGAGAAATAAGCATTTCTTGCCTCCCGTGCTGTACAGGAGATAGTAATGAAACAGACAAGTGAGCAAAAGTTCATTGCAAACAACAAGAAAGCATATCACGACTTCTTTATTGAAGATACTTACGAAGTCGGGATCGCTTTGTTCGGAACCGAGGTCAAATCGGTTCGAATGGGCAAATGCAGTATAAAAGAAGCGTATGTTCAGATAGAAAATAAGGAAGTGTACATATGCGGTATGAATATATCTCCGTATGAAAAAGGAAATATATTCAATAAAGACCCGCTTCGTACAAGGAAGCTTCTTTTACACGATTATGAGATCAATAAGCTTGATGCCGAAGTTATGAAAAAAGGGTATACCATCGTTCCATTGACAGTATATCTGAAAAAGGGACTTGTTAAATGTTCCATTGGTCTTGCCAGAGGCAAAAAGCTTTATGATAAGCGCGAAACTATCGCTAAGAAGGATATGCAGCGCGAAGCTCAAAGAGAATTTAAGGAGGTTAGCAGATACTGACGTTCTGAGCTGTTCTTTTTGATTTTACGGGCCAGTACTGGTTTCGACGGGGATTGTGAAGTCGGAGAAGCGAGCCGCACGGGATGCGTTAAATTCCAAAACTAAAACTAAACGCTAACGATAATATCGAAGCAGTAGCTGCCTGAGTGCAGCCGGTCGGCCTTAATGCACCTGCACGTTAAGTAACCGGCCTCATCCTTGCAGGAAACGACTTATGCAAAGCTTTGAGCATAAGGGCGTATCATGAAGCTACCGATGACGAAATTTCGCCTATCTTTGGTCGTCGGAGGGAATCTTTTAAAGAAAGGCTGCGCTCGGAGAAGTACGGTGAATCGGTTTTCGGACAGGGGTTCGACTCCCCTCTGGTCCATTTTCCTTTTTCAGAGATAAATTTGGCAGTTCAAAAAAATGCCGATCAATATCTTTTGGGGAAGAATGCAGAGATATACAAACATTTTGGATGAGAATACGGGGATTATGAAAAGAGTCATTATATTATTTGTAATAACAGCTTTCTTTTTGTGCGGATGTTCCGAAAACACTCTTTTACTTCAGTTGGAATCGGGGTTTGGAAGTACCGTGGTAAGGATCGATATTAAGGATATGGGGAGTGTTGATGTAAGGCTTTTTGATGATGATTCCTCGGATGCATATAAGCTTTTTGTCGACAAGATAGAAGACGGAGTATATACCGATTCTTCCGTTTCGGTTGTCATAGATGATTATCTTATGATGATCAGAGCCGGAGGTATTCCCGAGAATATGGAGATATCGGAAGAACTCAAGACTTCGAAAATGTTTAAACCCTCATCGGAAAGCGGGATTTACCCGATATACGGTTCGGTTGTTCTTTCTGAAAACTTCTCGGTCGACGGTTCTTTTATGATCGTTGCTTTTTCGGAAGACGGGATTGAAGAACTGGAATCCATGTTGTTATATAAAGGCATAACGCTCAGTGAATATCTTTTGAACGCCTATGGTATCGAATTCACGGAAGAAGGCCTCGATATTTACAGAGCCAAAGGCGGAGCACCGTGGTTATACGGTGTTTACCCGTGCGTCGGTCAGGTTTTCGGCGGAATGGACCTCGTAGAAAAGATATTGAGAGAAACAAATATAGCAGATGAATCATATAGGCCGACCGAAAAGATCATCGTTTCGGGTATCGGTATAGTCGGATAAAGGTAATTGTAAAAAAGGAGTTAAAGTGGATACTATCAAAGTACTTTATGCAGATGACGAAGCAAGGATGAGAAAACTGGTCAAAGATTTCCTTGCAAAGAAGGATATGGTTGTTATTGAGGCTTGTGACGGCGAAGAGGCTCTCGACAAATTTTTTGCCGATAAGGATATAAGACTTGTGATCCTTGACATAATGATGCCGCGTATGGACGGATGGGAGGTTTGCAGAGAGATCAGAAGAGAATCGAAAGTCCCCATAATCATGTTGACGGCCAAATCTGACGAAAGAGACGAATTGTTGGGATTTGATCTCGGAGTAGACGAATACATCACGAAGCCTTTCAGTCCCAAGATACTTGTAGCGCGCGTGGAAGCAATACTGCGTCGCTCAAATGCTTCGGATGACGACGTATTGGAAGTCGGAGGTATAGTCCTTAACAATAACGCTCATGAAGTAAGAGTTGATGGTGTTCCGATAGATCTGAGCGTCAAAGAATATGAGCTTTTATCATACTTTATCGTAAATAAGGGCGTAGCTCTTTCAAGGGAAAAGATACTTAACAATGTATGGAATTATGATTATTTCGGTGATGCCCGTACGATCGATACCCATGTAAAGAAACTTCGCAGTAAATTGGGAAGTAAGGGAGAATATATCAAGACGATCTGGGGCTTCGGATACAAGTTCGAGATTTAACATTTTATTTCGGTTTTATAAGCGATCACGATTCGTTGGTTGATGAATCACCGAATATAAGTAGCGGGAGAAAAACGTCATGAGATTATCGTTAAGATTTAAAACTACATGTATTCTTTCGTTATCGCTTATATTGCTTATTTTTATCTGTTGGTACTGCAATGAAAAGCTTTTGATCGTCTACTATCAGGAAAACAAAATATCATCTCTGTGTGATACCTACGTTGAAGTTAACGAATTTGTTAATTCCGGCGAGACAATGGATATAACTTCTTATGTACATGGGATGGATCTTATAGAAACCTCTCACAGTGCAAATATCTATATCATTTCTTCAAAAACACTCAAATATATATACCCGCTCGAACTGGACGTAAACCGCAATTCCCTTTCGTTATCGGATCGATTCAGAAGAATAACGAAAGCTCTCAAAGACTATTTTATCGGCACCGAAATGTCCATGTCGGGCAATAAGATTGAAATGCTCGAGAATAATAACGTATATTCAGTTAATAAATTCTACGATTATGAAGTAAATTCATACTTCATAGATCTGATAGGGAATCTTGAAAATAATGACATTATATTTATTAGAACGAGCTTCGAAAATATAGAAGAGAGTGTCTCGATATCGTCAAATTTCCTGGCACTACTCGGGATAAGCGTTATAGCTCTCGGATCGATCATAATGTTTATATTCAGCTCAAGATTTACCAAACCGATAAATGAGCTTTCCGAAATATCCGATCAGATGTCTATGCTAAATTTTGAAAAAAAGTATAATGGAAAACGAAAAGACGAGATCGGAGAATTGGGCGGGTCTATTAACAAACTTTCCGAGAAACTGCAATTGACCATAACGGAACTTAAAGCCGCAAATATCGAACTGATGAAAGATATAAAGGACAAAAATGAGGTCGATGAGATGAGAAGAGAATTTTTGTCCAATGTATCTCATGAGTTGAAAACTCCTCTCGCCATCATAATGGGATATGCCGAGGGACTTAAAGAAAATATCGATGACAATCCCGAAGACAGAAATTATTATTGTGATGTCATAATCGATGAGACAAAGAAGATGGATTCACTTGTCAAAAAGCTCTTGTCTCTCAATGAAATTGAGTTTGGCGAAAACAAGATAGATATGAAAAGATTTGATATCGTCGAATTGTGTAGAAGTATTATATCATCATTTACTGTTCTTGCCAAAAATACAGACGTTACGATCACAATGCGGCAGGAAGAACCTATATTTGTGTGGGCGGATGAGAATCTGGTCGAAGAGGTTATTGTCAATTATCTGAGCAATGCGGTCAATCACGTTGATGACAAAAAAGTAATAGACGTTAGTTTTACCGAAGCTGACGGAACTGTCAGAGTTCGTGTATTTAATTCCGGAGAAAATATACCTGAAGATGAGCTCGAAAATATTTGGATAAAATTTTATAAAGTCGATAAGGCCAGAACACGCGAATACGGAGGAAACGGGATTGGTTTGTCCATAGTAAAGGCCATTATGTCGCAGCATAAGCGTGAGTGCGGTGTTATCAATCATGATGAGGGTGTGGAATTTTGGTTTGAGCTTGATTCAAAAAAAGAATAAGAAAAATTGTTGCTAATCTTGTAAAAAGAGAAATTCTGTGCTAAAATGTCATTAATGTGTAGATATGAATGTGATAATTTGTTTTTTGTTGAGTTTTTCGAAAAGAAGATATACGAGTTTTCATTTTTGACAGATTTTTAAAATGATCGTTACATAGTATTACACAATACGAAATTATGATGTGGTTTCCACATCTGTCGGGGAGATAATTATAGTGAAAAGAGTATTTGTTTTACTGCTTGCTTGTTTTATGGTATTGATGTTGTGCGGATGTGATTCTTCGGAACATATTAAGCTCACACAGGATGAAAGTGATGCTATCGCACAATACAGTGCATATCTTATCATGAAGTATGATACGCGCAAAACCCATACCGAAAAGCTTCTCGATGAAAAGCAGCTCAAGGAAGTTTACGAGGAAAGAGCCAAAGAAGAGCAGGAAAACAATAAAGTTACTCCCACACAGGAGCCTACTCCGACACTTTTGTCAGAACCTGCACATGATGTGGACAATAAAACCGGTCAGGAGGAAGTAACTCCGTCGGTTACGGTAACACCGGAACCCGTTCCGGTATTTGAAACTCTCAGTGAGTGTTACGACAACAAGTTTAAAGTCGCATTTTCCAAATATACAATAGGAGACTCGTTCAGGAGCGATCTGGAGTACTTTTCGTTAAATGCGCCCGAAGGGCAGAAGCTTGTTGTGACAGAATATATGATCACTAATGATTCGTCAAAAGACATGGTTTATTCGGCGGCTGACTACGATGTATCATATATTCTCAAAAGTGACAAAAACACTTACAAGCCCAGAATGTCGCTTATAGCGAACGATCTTTTATTACTGGAGAAGAAACTTGCTCCGGGTGAAAGTACAAGTGGGGTATTGGTATTTTTCATAGATGAGGATGACACTCCCAAATCTGTTGTTGTTTCCAATCCCGATATCTCACCTGATAAGATATATGAGATTACTATAAATAATTAAACGGAGGTACTGTATGGATACCAATATTTTGCTTGAGAGCGGAACTAATGAGCTGGAGATCCTTGAATTTCAGGTAGGTACAAATCATTACGGCATTAACGTTGCCAAGATCAAAGAAATCCTGCCTTATAAAAGACCTACGGCTATACCTAATGCGCATCCGTGCATTGAAGGAATTTACATGCCTCGTGATACCATTATCACGATCGTTGATTTGGCAAGATCTTTGTCTATACCTGAGAGTCAGGATGTTGATAAAGATATGTATATCGTTACCAACTTCAATCAGCTCAGTATTGCATTTCATGTTCATACAGTGCTTGGTATACACAGAGTATCATGGGCAGATATTTCAAAGCCCGATGAGTCGATAAGTAATTCCGGAAAAGGTGTTGCAACCGGTATTATCAAATTGAATGACAGACTTATTGTTATTCTCGATTTCGAAAAGATCGTTTCAGATATAAGCCCCGAGACCGGACTTAAAGTTTCCGATATCGATCAGCTCGGCGAAAGACAGAGAAACACTGCGCCTATCCTTATCGCGGAAGATTCTCCTCTTTTGAGCAAGCTTATATTTGATTCTCTGACAAAAGCAGGCTATACTAATGTTACAGTAACAAATAATGGTAAGGAAGCTTTTGATAAGCTTACGATGTATAAAGAGAACGGTAATCTTGATGAAAAGGTAAAATGTGTTATCACCGACATCGAGATGCCTCAAATGGATGGTCATCATTTAACCAAGCTCATTAAGGAAGATAATGCGTTGAAGCATTTACCCGTTGTCATTTTCTCGTCGCTTGTCAATGACGAAATGAGGAAGAAGGGGGAATCTCTCGGCGCCGATGCTCAGTTGTCGAAGCCTGAGATAGGGATGCTTGTTGAGGAGATAGATAAACTACTCTTTAAATAAACTTGTATTCCGGGTATAAGCCATGGCAATTTGCAAGATGTGTCACAAAATGATTCCTGACGGAAGAGATTTTTGTGATGAATGTGAACAGAAGAGAGCTAACCAAGCAGATGAATCGTATCTTGATCGTCTGCTTAGTTCTGTTTCTTCCGAAAGCGGTTCTGAGCCCGAACCGCGCAGGCAAAGGGTAAAAATCGAGAAGGAAGAGAAGAAGGAAGAGAAGAAGGAAGAGCTCCCTTCAATGGCAGATATAATTGCAGATGTTATTGCTGAAGAAAACGAAGGCAAAGATGATGGTTCAAACGTTATTGGCGGTGACGAGCCCAACGAAATAGATAACATGATCTCCGATCTTTTGAGCGAGATGCCTGAAGAGGATCCGGTAGAGGAAGAACCTGCTCTTGATCCCGATGATATAGCGGATATTTTCTCTCAACAGGAAAATTCTGATGAGATTTCTGCTCCCGAAGACGACATGTTTAATGTTTCGGATGACCTTACAAATGATGAAGCGCCCGATGTTATCCCTTCGGATGACCTTACAAATGATGAAGCGCCCGAGGTTATTTCCTCGGAAGATCTTACAAATGATGAAATTCCCGAACTTGACTCTCCGATCGAAGAATTTGATATTACCGATATTGAGCCGAACAATGAGAGTGTTGATGTTTCCGAACTTGAGAATCCCATTGATGAGGTGGATATTACCGATTTGCCGCAGAATGAGGATAATATTGATTTATTGAGCGCTGAGCCCTCGAGTGAACCGGCCATGGGTACCGATATGGTAGATCCTTTCGGCGGAGAGATATCTCAGGATGAATCAGATGAACCGGAAATCGAATTTGTAAACCCCGGCGAAGAACCGAACGAAAGTGAAGTCCTCGGTGCAGACGAACTTTTTGCGCTCGATGATTCGGTCATTTCCGCAAAAGATGTTGTCAGTATAGGTAATCCCGATGATGAACTCGATATTTTAAGTGAGATCGAATCGGGTGCACTTGAAGAAAAGATAAAATCGCTTGATGCTCCCGAAAAGATTGAGGAAGCTAAACCCAAAAAGAAAAAATCTCTGTTCCAGAGACTCTTTGGAAATGTTGTTGAAGAGCTTACGGAGGAGCAAAAAGAAGAGCGTCGTAAAAAAGCGGAAGAAGAAGAAAAACAAAAGATAGCCATCCTCGAGGCTAAAAAGAAGAGTGCCGAAGAAGCAAAGGCCGCAAAAGAAGCTCAGAAAGAGATAGATAAGGCCGAAGCCGAAGAAAAGAAAAAACAGGCTGATGAGGCTAAGCGTAAGGCTCGTGAAGAGGCACGCGAAAAGGCAAGAAAGAAAAAAGAGGCTCGTGAAGCCCTTGAAATCGAAGATGAAGATGAAGGTAAGATCAATAAAGCCGGAGCCGGAATACTTTTTATCCTCTTTGGCGTTATTACGATGTTTATAATCCTCGGTACAAATACTTATTCGTATAATTTAAGTATTGAAAATGCGCAGACCGATTTCCTCATCAGACATTATAACGAGGCATATTATGATGTTTACGGACTTACGATCAAGGATGAGGACATCGAGCTTTATGACCGTATCATGACGGTTATGTATGTTAATTCCCAGTTGAATTCATACAATTATTACATGACATCAAAGAATAATGATAAAGCGCTCAATTCGCTTATAAAGGGTCTCGAAAAATACGAAAAGTATTATAAACTGGCGACTACTTTGGGAATTACTGACGATCTTGAATATGTTAAGACCAATATTCTTAATGAGCTTAATAAAACATTTAAGATCACGGAGAAAGAAGCATATTCAATGATGAACATAAACGACGTTGTTGATTACAGTGAGTATATCTATGCTCTTTTGGGGACTTATGACCTTGACGCCATAAAATCAATGACTTAGAAATTCTAATTGTTATATGGGGAAATCCACGGTGAACACAGGTGCCGTGTACTTAATTTGGAATTATGGGGATTGGGGAATAATCATCAAAAGATGTCGGAGGAAAAGTAATTGATAGTTGGTCTTATAGATTACGAGGCCGGTAATACAAACAGTGTTTCAAAAGCACTTGAGTATCTTGGGGCCAAAGTGTGTCTTTCTAATAATCCTAATGATCTGAAAAATTGCGACAGAATAGTTTTCCCGGGAGTCGGTGCTTTTTACGATGCTATGTGTAAGCTCGAAAAGTACGGACTTATTTCGGTTATTCATGAACTTGTTGACAGCGGTGTTCCGTTTCTCGGAATCTGTCTCGGAATGCAGCTTCTCTTTAATGAAAGTGCCGAAACGATAGGTACGGCAGAAGGAACTAAATCAGTAAATGGTTTGTCGATCCTTCACGGCAGTATCAAGAGATTTGATGATATAATTCTTTCCCGCGAAAATCTTAAGATCCCTCAGATAGGCTGGAACAGCATAGATATCAAAAAGAAAGATTCCAAGCTTTATCGCGGCATTGATGACGGCGCTTATGTGTATTTTGTCCATTCCTACCACCTTATATGCAGTGATAAGGCAGATGTCGCATCAACAACCGAGTACGGAACGGTATTTGACAGTTCCGTTGAACACGGCAATATTTTCGGATGTCAGTTCCATCCGGAAAAAAGCGGTGAGGTAGGACTCAAAATCCTGTCGAATTTCATAAAGTATTCTGACTAAGTAAGAAAAAGATATCACCAAATATCATAAGTTGTTTTGTATCACAGTATGGTGATCTGCGGATATCATAAAGCGTTTTGCATCATCAAAGTATGGTAGTTTTACCGGATACCATAAATTGTTTTGCATCAAAAGATTACTTGTTTAAGCAAGTACAACAGTTATTATAATCGGAGAGATATATGTTTACTAAAAGAGTGATACCTTGCCTTGATGTAAAGGACGGAAGGGTAGTTAAAGGAGTTAATTTCGTTAATCTCAGAGATGCCGGAGATCTTGTTGAGGTCGCTAAGGCATATAATGAAGAGGGTGCCGACGAACTTGTTTTCCTTGATATTACGGCATCGTCGGATAAGCGTAATATTGTGACCGAAATGGTCAAAAGGGTTGCAAGCTGTATATTTATCCCCTTTACTGTCGGAGGCGGGATCAGAAGTGTTGATGATTTCAGAGCGATACTTCGGGCCGGAGCGGACAAGGTTGCCGTAAACTCTGCGGCAATAGAGAATCCGACGCTTATAAGCGAAGCGGCGGCAGTCTTCGGAAGCCAGTGCGTGGTTTGCGCCATCGATGCAAAAAGGCGTCCTGACGGAAACGGCTTTACCGTTTATAAGCACGGCGGACGTATCGATATGGGCATTGATGCGATCGAGTGGGCTGTAAAAGCCGAAAAACTCGGCGCCGGTGAAATACTTTTGACCAGTATGGATTGCGACGGTACAAAAGACGGCTATGATCTTGAACTTACAAAAGCCATAACCGACAGAGTAAACATTCCTGTGATCGCATCGGGCGGTGCAGGAAAAATGGAGCATTTCCTTGATGCCTGCACGAAAGCAAATGCGGATGCTGTTTTGGCGGCTTCCCTGTTCCATTATAAAGAGCTTAAGATAATGGATCTTAAGAAGTATTTAAAAGATAACGGCGTCAGTGTGCGCATGTGATTGATTTTGCATATAAGTGACGAGCGCTTTCACTCTGTTTTGTTTTATAATAAGGTTCGTTAGATGCCGGGCGGTGACGGGTGGTGACGGATGAACCGCGCACCGGGTTTCACGTGCGAAACCTGACTTGCCGGGGAGTTTACAATTGTTTTTTGAACAGAACGGATGAGAAAGTTTATGGGGAGGTTTTATGCAGATTAATACCAAAACAGTAAAAGAGTTAATAGCAAAGGGAGTTATAGTCACAGCGCTCAGTATGCCGGTATCAACAATAGCGGGCGGTTCTTTGCCGAGTGCTATAACCGGTATAGAAAGAGTTGAGGCAAAAACCGGTTTTGAAGCAGCTAAAGATAATGCAATAAAAAATATAGGTAAAATATATACAAAATATAAAGAAAAGTATTATAAAGAAAAGGATTATACTAAATTAACTAAGTATTATAATAG
>JAILPE010000069.1 GCA_024699645.1 Lachnospiraceae bacterium | reverse complement strand
GTATCTGACGGCCGCCTGATCTGGGAAGGCTCTCTTGCCGCCGGCGAAAAGTTTAACGAGATCAGCGTTACATATCCTACCGACGCCTATGCCTTCAATTCCTCAAAAACAGTCACCAACGCTACAAGTACCGATTTTTCTTCAAAAACCGAGGACTATAACGGCAGCTACTCCCATTATGAGGAACACGAGACCGGTAATATGGGGTCAAATTTTTTAACCTCGATCATTACCGGAGTGTTTATGATAGTCGGGTCACCGCTCGGCTTAATCCTCCTGATCTATTTCATCATCAGAAAGGTCATAGGAAACTACAAAAACGGTTCCGGATTTTCATCACAGCCGGCCACAAAGAAAAAGATCACGAGAACGCTCATAAAGTATTACCCCGAGTGCCCCGGCTGCGCCGCACCGAGACCCGAAAATGCTGAACGATGCGCTTATTGCGGACGAAGCTTTATCGAAAGCGAGGAGATACTTGAAGAGAAAGAGATCCCCAATCCGGAGCAATACTCAAACGAAGGTACATTCCGCTACGGCTCGAACCCGAACACATATGTCCGTGTACACGTAACGCACATACCGATTCCCCGCACCACACCCCGAAGTTCCTGCGCTCACAGTTCATGTGCGCACAGTTCGTGTGCATGTGCGCATTCATGTGCGTGTGCTTGTGCGTGTGCATGTGCAGGCGGCGGCAGAGCCGGTTGCTCGACGAAGGATTTCTACAACACAAATCTTAAACTGAAGCAGTTAGAGCGAAAGGGCAAAAATGACCGGACGAGTGCCGGTCAAAACGAATCGTGATGTCACTTCACAAAGCAACGAGTACACATATCGTGTAATTATTGTTTGACAACCGTTTATATTCTATGCTAAACTGATTCATCAAGGATATCAAAAACGGGGGAGCGAATATGTGGAACAAGGCTAAAGACGCAGAATTAAAAGCCATCAAGATGAACCACTTTTTGAAGAAGGGTTTTGAATTGTTTTCTTCAAGGAGTATTGAATCCGTCACTTTGTCAGAAGTTGCCAAAGCAGCCGGTTACGGTATGGCCACGCTATATCGTTATTTTGACAAGAAGCCCGGATTTGTTATTGCTGTGGCCACATGGAAGTGGTCAAATTTCCAGGACGAGAACTCTGCGCGTGTTAAAAACACTTTTGATAACATGTCGGCATACCAGGCCTTTGACTTCTACCTTGATTCCTTTTTGGAACTGTATCGCAAACACAGGGATCTTTTGAGGTTTAATCAGTTCTTTAACATATTCATTAAATCCGAAAACATCGATCCCAAAACTCTTGAACCCTACAATGTGATGATTGAAAGATTTCATTCCCGTTTTCACGATATATACTCAAAGGGAATTAAGGATCATACACTCAAGACCGACGTTCCCGAGAAAGAGATGTTCGAGACCACTCTCCATCTTATGCTTGCCGCGATCACGCGTTATGCCGTCGGACTTGTGTATAAAGCCGAAAATGAATCTATATCACTTAAGGAGCTCACCACTCTGAAAGAAGCGTTCATGCTCATGTACAAAGGCGAAAGCGCTACCGTTTCTTTAGTATAAACGCCTTATAAATACCGAATATAAAGTAAAAAACCTCTGCCCCTAAAGGGGACAGAGGTTTTTCGCTCTGAGGTATAGAACAAGACTTATCAGTTATTAAGCATAATGTTGTTGAGAACGCCCTCAAGGTATTCCTGCTTGCCCGATACGGGAACTGCGGGAGCCTTAAGCTCTGCTGCCTTGGCTGCAAGCTCTTCAAGGGTAGCGCTTCCGTTTCTGACCTTCTTGCCGAGTTCAGACTCGAAGGATGAATAACGCTCTTCAATGTTCTTCTCAAGTCTGCCGTCTTCGATGATGGCAGCTGCCTTTAAGAGACCGAATGCAAATGAATCCATACCGAGGATGAATGCATGGAACATATCCTCATATGTATTGCTGGGACGTCTGTTCTTCGAATCGAAGTTGATACCTACAGGAAGTCCGCCGTTCTTAACAATCTCATACATAGCAAGTGTAGTATCATATACATTGCTGGGGAAGCAGTCTGTATCCCAGCCGAGCAAGTTGTCGCCCTGGTTAGCATCGATAGAGCCGAGCATGTTGTTGATACGGCTGATGCGAAGCTCATGCTGGAATGTATGGCCTGCAAGTGTTGCATGGTTTGCCTCGATATTCATCATGAAGTCTTTGTCAAGACCGTACTCTTTAAGGAATCCGATAGCTGTTGCAGCATCAAAATCATACTGATGCTTCATGGGCTCCTTCGGCTTGGGCTCGATAAGGAACACGCCCTTGAAACCGATCTTACGGCCGTAATCTCTGGCCATCTTCATAAGGTTTGCAATGTTCTCCTGCTCAAACTTAACCTTTGTGTTGAGGAGTGTCTCATAACCTTCTCTTCCGCCCCAGAAAACATATCCCTTACCGCCAAGCTTAACGGTAAGCTCG
>JAILPE010000123.1 GCA_024699645.1 Lachnospiraceae bacterium | reverse complement strand
CTATTATACACAAAAAACGCTCTTCCAAGAAGAGCATTTTAGTATTCTACTACTATTATACACAAAAAACGCTCTTCCAAGAAGAGCATTTTAGTATTCTATAACTATTATACACAAAAATGCTCTTCCAAGAAGAGCATTTTTTCTATAACTATAATACCAACAAAATAATTTAACCGCCGGTACGATCAGATTCTCTTTAAATACTCACCTGATCTTGTATCGATCTGAATCTTATCGCCTCTTTCAACAAACAGAGGAACCATAACCTGTGCGCCGGTCTCAACGATAGCGGGCTTACTTGCGCCTGTAGCTGTATCTCCCTTAAATCCGGGTTCTGTATCTGTGATCTCAAGTTCAGCAAACATAGGGGGCTCTACCGAGAATACTTTGCCCTGATATGAAAGCATCTTGACCATATCATTCTCTTTTACAAATTTAAGAGAATCACCTACTTCATCACTGTTAAGAGCGATCTGTTCATAATTCTCAGTGTTCATAAAGTTGTACATATCACCGTCTGCATAAAGATACTGCATATCGCTCTTCTCAATGTGTGCGGGCGGATACTTATCCGTAGGACGGAAGGTAGTTTCTGTAACACCACCGTTAATAATGTCTCTAAGCTTTGTTCTTACAAAAGCTGCACCCTTTCCGGGCTTAACATGCTGGAATTCAATAACCTGACAAACCTTACCGTCAATTTCAAGTGTCATGCCGTTTCTAAATTCACCTGCTGAAATCATATAAATCCTCCTGATTATTTATAAAGCGGCAAAACGTCCCGCTTCTTCTCTGACTGTTTACAACTTACAATAAGTCACAGCAAAACAGACAGGGAAATTATATAATAATATTAATTGTTTAGCAATAAAAAATTTTTTATAACATCCAAATTCATTCATAATATTAACAAACTGTGAGTGTATTATTTCAATCTTCTTCCCGATCATTAAAAATTCTTTCGTATTGTTAGGATATTTTGTCCGTCCCGGTACTTGTATGTAACATCATCCATACTCTTTTTTATCATTAATATTCCAAGACCTCCGATATCTCTTTCTTCGGCGGTAAGAGTTGTGTCCGGATCAGGTTTTGCCAAAGGGTCAAAATACTTACCTTTGTCTTTAAAATCGATCTCGACTGCTTTAGGATCATCAAATGTACGAACAATTATCTCTGCTTCACCCTGCTCCCGACCATATGCATAATGCGCAATATTGACGTAAATCTCTTCAACGGCAATATTGATCTGCATCTGGACTTTTAAAGGACAATTCATAGTGTCAAGTATTTCGTTGACAAAGTTGAGCACATCATCAAGTCTTTCAATAACAGCCGTAATTATAAGATTCTTTATATTCATTAATCCTCCCCGCTTATAATACATTTTAAGGTCTCATATAATCAAAACAAAGCATTGTCAAATCATCGAATTGAGGAGCCTTATCAACAAAACTATCAATGTCTTTTCTGACAAGTTCGAGAAGTTCTTCGGGAGATTCATTAGTGCGCTTATTTAGTGCATTAAGCATTCTTTCAGTACCGTAAAGTTCATTATTGGCATTTGTTGCCTCAGGAACACCGTCTGTATATACAAATACAGTGTCTCCGGGATGTAATTCAAATTCATGTTCTCTGAATCCGACTCCTTCCATAGCAGCAACAGCAATAGAGTGTTTGTATTCAACTAATTCGTATTTTCCATCGGCTCGTTTAAGTACAGGATGCTCATGTCCGGCGTTTACTGCAATACCTTTTCCTGTAGAAAGTTCAATCACCGCAAGCCATACGGTAACAAACAATTCGGCATCATTTCCTTCACAGAGCTGCTCATTAGCTTTATACAATGCATCAGCAGGTCCGTTACCGGCAAGGACACTGTTTTTTATAAGTGCTTTGGAAATTGCCATAAACAAAGCAGCAGGGATACCTTTTCCTGAAACATCTGCCATTACAAGGGCAATATGATCCTCATCAATCATAAAGAAATCATAGAAGTCACCACCGACTTCTTTTGCAGGAGTCATAGTCGCAAACAGATTAAATTCTTTTCGTGAAGAAAAATCATCAAAATCACGCGGAAGCATGCTTGCCTGAATATTTGTAGCAACCGCAAGCTCACTTGCTATCCTCTCTTCCTTCGCCGTAACTTCCTTAAGATCAGCTATATACTTTTGAAGTGAATCCGTCATACTGTTAAACGAACCCGCCAAACTTCCGATCTCATCATCAGTGGTAACACTTGTCCTTATATCAAGATTACCATTGCTTATCTTTCTAACATCTGCCTCAAGACGTTTCAAAGGATCTGATATTTTTTTAGATATTCGTCCCGCAAACAACGTAACAAAAAGCAAAATAAATGCACTAAGCATCAGACAGCTCTGAATTACGTTCAAAATACCTTCTTTCACCGAATCAACAACATTTTTAGTGTTGTTATCGATGTTTTCACGTATGGTCAAGGCAGGTTTGATCACAGTATAAACCGGACTCAAAATACATAACGTCCAATCAGTTGAATCAATGGTAGCAAAAGCCACATACAGGGCATCATCACCCTCACCTTGGCTTACCACTCCGTTCTTCCTTTCAAGTATCTGGTGTCCCACATCGCAAAGAATAGCATCTTTACCTTCATCAAATATATTACCCATATCATCAGAAAGTACATCTACATTCTTTCCGGCAATATAATTACCCTGATTATCTATCAGAGTTGCATAACTTGGATCAATAATACCGTCATTTACCATTGACGAATTAAGTTCTTTCATCAAGATATCCATGGCGACGCATCCGAAAAAATTACCTGAAGGGTCTCTGAATGGTGCAAAGCAGGTAATTGTTAGTCCTCTTCCGTAATCATCCTGATAAGTATCGGTAAATCCGTATCCTTCTATTTCTTTACTCTTTTCATACCAAGGACGACTTCTGTATTCAAAATACCCCTCTCCAATCTCACTTCCGCTGTCCGAATAAGGATCGTAACTGATAAAAAGACCGTTTTCAGTTCCGATATAGATTGTAGTAATATTGACATTATAATTTACTATGGGTGTAAATACATCTTCCATATTTCCGAGCAGGCAACTCAGATTACGTACCGAATCGTAGTTAATCTCTTTACTTGCAAGATTTCTCATCATCTTCCATAATCCGGCATTTTCACTTTTCGGTGGTTCCACTTCTTTATCGGGATAACTGTCGGGGTTCTTAAGTAAAGACTCCGCGTACGAAGCCGCATATAATATCGAATCGGAATATGCAGAAAGCTTCTGTTCTGCCAAAAGCGCTTTATCTTCCACCTGACCGAGCATACTCTCCTCAAGTTTATCCATCATAGCTTCAGAACTGACTGATGAGGCACTGATACCAAGTTCTTCAGAATTTTCTACAGCATTATTTTTGATATAATGAATAGCCGATAAGAATATGATGATTGAAAGGATCAATGTAAGAATTGCAAATGATAATGTGGTCAAAATCATTTTTCTTGCTACCGAAGATTTATGCATTGAATCCTCATCGGTCTCCGTATCAACTATATCGCTGTATCCGATCTTTTTTGTAACGCTATCATCAACCATCAGGATTGAAATTATAAGCAATACGGACCCAACAATCTGAAATAAAGAAATCGGGGTTGCCTCAACGTCAAAAATAGCGCACATTATAGGATTTGTTATAAGCGTTATTATTATCTCAGTTGAAAAAATCAACGAAGTCTTAAGTGCAGAAACCTTTTTTTGACACGAAATCTGTATCAAACCGTAAACGGCACGGATGAAAACACCAATAAAGACGGCACTGATCCAAAACGATGGTTGAGTAGGAAGTTCAAAACCTTTTCCTGTTATCAAACCTTCTATCAGCCATCCAATAATCGAAAAAAGAGCGGCAAAAGACATTTGAGACATGATCAGCGTTATGGAATCTTCTCCCTCACCCATGATGGAAACGCTGACAACATACGCCGCAAAAAATATATCAGAAATCAAAAGATATATAACATCCGGAGATGATACCAACAGTTCAAGATCCGCTCCAAACATTAAAAGGAGCGCAATAATAGCAATAAAAGTTGCTATTCCTGAGAACAGATTTACTTTCTTTTTGAGTATAAGAAGAATAGGTGTAATAAAAACAAAATAGAGACTGACCACACTCGAGATAATTACCGCATCAAGATGTCTCGATCCAAGTAGCATAAAGACATTAAAACCCGTAAGTTCAATAGCCAGGATCAGTCCCTTGATCAATGTGGTCTTTTTTATTTTTAGTAATCTTTTTGGTTTAACAGCGCAAAGAATAACAAGCCCGATAAGATTTGTAATAAATACAAAGGCAAAAGTTGAAACACTGTCAGGTACATTTTTAAGAAATACATATTGGATAGCCGCCATAAAGGTGATAAAAAACAAACCTAATGTTGCCGGCCATTGTCTTGTAGAATTCAAAGCAAACCTCATTTCTGAAATGCAACAAATTTACGAAGAAGATACTCCGGTTTATAAGAAAGCTTGACTTTTCGGAGTCCTTCAACTCCGACATCTTCTTCAAGATTGACATATCTGCAATCCAAGGCACATCTTTTTACAGACTCCTGTCTTAATACTTTATAGATATGCAATATGTTATAATCTCCTTTTTCAACTATCGCATCATAGTAATAATCGTTAAGTTTAGTTCCGTAACCAAAACCTCGAACTATTCCGTCAATTCGCAAAACTATCCCTGATAAGTTAAGATCAAAAAAATGATCAAACTGACTCTTTATCATACGTTCTTCACGTTCAAGAGCAATCTTATCATGCGTTTCAATGTTTTGGTTCAACCAGTCATTTTCAAATCTCAGAATATCTTCAAAATCTTTTTCTGTTATAATATCTATTTGTGCACGTTCTCCGAATGTACGCCAAAAAGCTCTTACCTGTTGACGTCTCTTAGATAAAGAATGACCCGAATAATTAGCCATCATATCGCATCGATATACATATTCGGCTAAATCTCTGTTTTCTTTGATATTAAACTGTCCTTGAAACGATGTATCCAGTATTTTGGCATTTTTTTCAGTTAACGATATAAATGCTGCCTTTTTATTGTAAGATGCTGCATCTTCAATAATAACTGAAAATGCTGTTTTTAAATCAGTCCCGGTAAATGGTGCAAGATATACGCGGTATGTATCATCACATAAGCCATTACGTAAAATATACAATACGTTGTCATTTATACAAAATTCATCATGGTATTTTTCAATCAATGAACAAAAAGTAACAGGAGAATGCTGACAAGAACCTTCTCCGTATTCTGAGGTAAAAGGATACAACTTATCGTAATCACCTATTTCAACCGGTCTAAAACATAAATGTGTTTCAGATTTTATCACTACTGGAACCTGACCTTTACTATATAATTATAATCTGATGGCCGGTTCATCACGATCATATAACAATTCCTGTTAAGATCATAATGAAAATACCATTCACAATAAGTTACTGAATATTGAGAATATCAACAAAACCGATTACTTCAAAAACTTCCATAACAACTTCATTAGCGTTTTTAACTATCATACCGCCCTTTTTATTCATTTTCTTTTGTGCAGAAAGAAGAACTCTCAGACCTGCGGAAGAAATATAATCAATATCAGTCATATCAAATATCAGGCTTTCAGCACCATCCAATTTTTCATCAAGCACTTGCTCAAGCTCAGGAGCAGATGATGTATCAAGCCTGCCTTTGATATCAATGGTCAATTCTGTTCCGTCGTTTTTTGTTTAAATAGTCATTTTTCCCATTCTTTCGCAAATAAACACTCAATACTAAAAATTCGTTGCACTTTTTACATATATTAGTTTTTTCATCTAACAATGCATTTGAACGAAATAATACAAAAACTTTCCAATTAATATACTTAAAAGTTATATAATTTCGCTCAAAAAACAATCATTAATATATCACTACTGCTATTTCTGTTCAAGTTCAATCATTTAGGATTAAAACATTTTCGATTTTACTTAATGGAATTATGTAAATTATCCACGCTTCGGGTATATTTTTCATATCAGATTATTTATCATTTATAATTTTTCAAGAAAAAAAGCGGTTTATTTTAAATATATCTGCTCTCAAAAAGCCTGTCGATCCTGGCAATCCTTTCAGCCGCCGACATATGCTTCTCTTTCTTTATTCTTTTATGGTTGACTTTTGTTTCGGGTTTACGGTTTTTAGGCATTTCGGAAACCTTTTCTTTAAGACTGTGTTTGTAAAACATCATAACGGGCTTTTCAAGCAGTCTTTTGAGTCTTACAAAAAAATCTTCTTTTTTGTCTATGGGATTAACAAGAATTGTATGGATACCTGTGAGTTTACCGCCGTAAATATCGGTAAACAACTGATCGCCTATAACGAGTGTTGATTTGGTCGATGTACGAGTCATCATTGCGGCAACATAATAATTCTTGGAATAAGGTTTTCCGGCTTTGAATATATATTTAACGTTAACGTCTTTGTTAAATCTTTCAACTCTCGGTTTTTTATTGTTTGAAAGAAGACAGATATCAAAACCGATCTTTTTAAGTCTGTCAAAAAGCTCTATGGCTCTCTCGTCGGCATCGGCACCATGCGGAACAAGTGTATTGTCTATATCAAAAATAAGCCCCCTGTACCCTGCTTCATAATAAGCTTCATAATCGATACAGTAAGCACTTTCAACCCATTCGTCAGGAAAAAATCTATCAAACATACTCTCTCCGCGATTAAATACCCTAATCCAACTATATTACCATGTTTACTACTGTTTCATTTTATTACGTTATCGTGTATTAATCAAATTAAAAATCTATAAAATCGAAACAGGAGCACGGAGTGCCCCTGTTCTTAAAATGTTTGATTGTCTGAAATCTCAGTGAATCACGCGGAAATTATATAACCGGGGATTCCGTTTATAATTCTAAAGAGCCGATCATTCTTCGATTTCATCGGTCATCGTCTTCTTAGCTTCTTCAATAACCTTGGCTTGAACATCTGAAGGAGCCTGCTCATAGCGATCGATCTTATATTCATATTCACCGATTCCGCCCGTCATGGAACGAAGATCAGTCGAATATCCGTAAAGCTCCGAAAGCGGAACATCAGCAACGATCTCCTGCTTTCCGCCCGAAATAGGATTCATTCCGAGCACTCTGCCTCGACGCTTATTAAGATCGCCCATGATATCGCCCGTAAACTTATCGGGAACGGTAACCTTCATTGAGGTAATGGGTTCAAGAAGGCAAGGATTGCAGTTTTCCTTAGGATCCGTAAACGCAGCTTTGAACGCAAGTTTTGCAGCCATCTTAAACGCCTGCTCGGACGAATCAACAGGATGGTACGAACCATAGAAAAGAGTCGTACGAACACCGACTACGGGATATCCTGCAAGAGGTCCTCTCAGAACCGATTCGGCAATACCCTTTTCAACTGCGGGGAAGAAATTCTTCGGAACTACACCGCCGACAACTTCTTCATCAAATGTATATGCTTTTTCCATATCTCCGGAAGGCTGGAAACGGATATGTACATCACCGTACTGACCGTGACCACCCGACTGTTTCTTGTGCTTTCCTTGCTTTTCAACCATCTTACGGATGGTCTCACGATAAGGAACACGAGGCTTCTCGGTTTCAACTTCAACCTTATATCTTCCCGCAAGCTTGCTGACAGCAACATCAATCTGCTGATCTCCGATACCGTAAAGGAGTGTCTGATGGTTTTCTTTATCGAGGACAAGCTTCATTGTCTTGTCTTCCTCAAGGAGCTTAGCCATGGCCTGGGCAAACTTATCTTCATCACCCTTATTCTTAACTTCGATTCTCTGATATGCATAAGGTACCGAATATGAGGGCTTTTCAAATACGACGGGACAAGCCTTGGTCGAAAGTGTCTCTCCGGTAACAGTATTTGAAAGCTTTCCGATAGCGCCTATATCACCGGGATAAAGCTCTTTGACTTCGATAGCTTCCTTACCGCGAAGGATGTAAAGTCTTGACAGTTTTTCTTCTGTGTCTTTATCACTGTTGTAGATAACCGTATCATTGGTAAGCTTACCCGAGCAAACCTTGATAAATGAATACTTACCGATGAAAGGATCGACAATGGTCTTAAATACCTTCGCCGTCATGGGCTTGTTAATATCATAATTTGCTTCGAATTCACTGTCATCTTTGACACTCTTTCCGACAACTTTATGATTAAGAGGTGAAGGGAAATAGCTCTTTATATCATTAAGGAGCATGAGCGTTCCCTGCTGATTGATCGCAGCACCTGCAAGAACCGGCACTACATCACCGCAAAATACTGCAGAGTGAAGAGCTTTATTGATCTCATCAAGAGTAAATTCAACACCGTCAAAGTACTTCATCATAAGATCGTCATCAGTTTCGGCAATCGCTTCTATAAGATCCAATCTACACTTGTCAACGGTCTCTTTAACGGATGCCGGGATATCACACTCGGTATATTCGCTGCCCTTTGTGAATTTACGTCCACCCATCTTTACGACATTGACAAATCCGATATATTTTTCATTTTCAATGATAGGAGTATGGAAAGGTGCTATCTTCTTTCCAAAGGTTTCAACAAGCTGATCCACAACATTAGCAAAATTTGCATTGGGATCATCCATAGCCGTAACAAAGAACATTCTGGGAAGATGCTTCTTTTCACACATTTCCCAAGCTTTTATTGTACCAACTTCAACACCGGACTTAGCATTTACAACAATTACAGCTGCACCGGCTGCATCAAGTGCTTCTTCTACTTCACCCACAAAATCAAAATATCCGGGTGTGTCAAGGAAATTGATCTTAACACCGTCGTGTTCGATAGGAACAAGACTCGTACTGATGGAGAACTGTCTTTTTTGCTCTTCTTTATCATAATCACTGATAGTTGTTCCATCTTCAACTCTACCCTGTCTGTTTACGATACCTTTGTAAAACGCCATGGCTTCGACCAGGGTTGTCTTGCCACAGCTACCGTGCCCCAACACAGCAACATTACGGATATCTTCGCTTTTGTAAGTGTTCATAATACTTCCTCCTCAATATATTTGGTTATAAAAATCGATCAAAGCATAAGAAAAATCAATGATCTCCACGCCATAATACGATTTTTTACAATTCCCAAACCAATTGCCTGATTAATTGAGAATTGCATATAACAATATTACTAAAAATCTTCGATTTATACAATAAAAATTTGACAATTTCCACAAAAAACAATAAAGGGTCAGACCCAAAGGATCCGACCCTCTTAAATCACAAAAATATTTTTAAATAAGGACTATTTTCAACCACCCACCGTTAAATCCCGGAGTTTTATCAGATCAGCGGTATCAACTCCCGTTGATTCAGAATATACTCTCTTTAATTCGTTAAGACCGAGCACTGCATCAATATTCTTCAGATTCGTATTATAATTGATGGAGAATACCTGTAAATGTGTACATTTCTCAAGTCCGTCGAGAGTAACCATCAGATTGTCATCAAGGTTGAGTTTTTCAACATTATATGCTTCTGCCAGGAATGAACAATCCTCAATATTCTGACCTTCAAGACTGAGGTTTATGATCTCACTCTTATCTTCGATCTTGTTATATTCGTCCAGTCCGACTACCATATCGGATATGTATGTTTTTATATAAACAGTTCCTTCCACCTCTTCGTACAGCTCATTTAAATATGGTGAAAACTTCCATTTGTACTCGCCGGATTTATCTATCTTTCCCGTATAATCCAAAACAATATCTCCTTCAACCTTGACGTCTCCGTCATAAAACTCTCCGTCAAGAATGATCATACCGGAATCCGTACCCTTGTAGATATGATCATCGATCGAGGTTGCCGTAATATCTTTCTTAAGTACGGGTTTGACCATAACAGCATCGTCAACGGGTGTCTGAACATCTTTTGCTGCTTCGTCTTCTTTTATATCATCAACTTTTTTATCATCATCCGGATCGTCTTTATTTAATTTATCATCTTCGAACTTTTTTCCGTCGTCTGCAACAAGATCATCGTCATATAAATCATTTTCTTCCGTATCCACAAAGCCGGAGTTGTCACCCGAATACGAATCATCGGTATCTTCAATGTCATATACCTTTTTTGTATCATTCTTATTATCCTGTGTATACAGAATAACAAAAACGACAATACCTGCTATAACTATCAAAGATAAAATGATAACCAAGATTATAAGCAATTTATTCTTTTTCTTCGGCTTTGATGCATTCGGGTCAAAAGTACGAAATGAGTTATTTGTATATACGGAAACCGACTTACTGTTAACCGATCCGCTGATACTCTGATTATAAGCGACCGATCCGCTCATATTGGACCTGAAATTATCAAGAGGTTTTAACTTTGCCAGTTCCGCCTGCAGAGCAGCCTGAAGTTCAAGGGCACTGTTAAACCTGTCATTGGGATTAAATGAGCAAGCACGCAAGATAATACCCGCAATTCCGGGAGGCGCCAACAAGGGCGGTTGCATCGGCTCATTTTTCATTCGTCTGTCAAATGCAATATCCTTATCACCTCTGGTCGGAGCATGCTGAATACCTTCAAGGTAAGGTCCCCTAAGGCCATTGGCAAAATAATACAACGTCATACCAAGCGAATATATATCGGCTTTCTGATCGTATCCCATATGATTATAAACTTCAGGAGCCATATAATCATATGTACCGGCAATGTTAGAGCTTTCAATGCCTTCAAAACGGCTTCCTGCCATTCCAAAATCACCGAGCTTATAGTTTCCATCCTGAGAAACCATGATATTACCCGGCTTTATATCTCTGTGCAGGACATTTTTGGAATGCATGACATTTAATGCTTCACACATAGCAGAACCAAGTTTTACCAATTCAAACGGATTAGAGAAGAAATCCTGTTTTCCCCCGATAAAATCTTTAACCGTTTTGCAAAGCTCCATCCTAATGAGAAGCGTAAATCCAAAATCGTTTTCTCCGCTCGGAACAACAAAATAGTCTTCCATGCTGACAATATTTGTGTAACCCTTAAAAAGATTCATGAGCTTGATCTCATTCAATATCTGATTAAGGATATTGTCACAATGACTTTTGGCCGCTTCAATCGAACCTGTCTTTTCAAGAAAAAGATCATATTCTTTTTGATCCTTCGGAACACAGATTGCCTTCATCGCAGCCATATTCACAAAAGTATAATCTTGTCTGGAAATCCTATAAACCGAACCAAAGCTACCCTTACCGATTTCAGATTCTATCTTCCAATCTCCCCAAAACGGTTGAAGTTCGCTAATTCTATCTATGAACATTAACTTACCTCACATCATCGATTTTGATCATAATAATTGATAAATTGTCTTTTTCGCCATTTTTTAAGACTTTCTCTTTTAAGAAACCGATCCTGCGATCCAAGACAGACTCTTTACTGTATTTCATTGCCTTTTTTATATATCTGTCGTCACAGAACTTATAAAGCCCGTCACTGCATATCAGGAACACAGAACCTTTCTCAAAAAAGCCACCCATTCTTTGAGCAATTATGGTCTTATCGGTACCAATGGCATTTAACAACATACCATACTTATTATCCGGGATCTTCACGCCGCTGCGCGGTTCAATGATCCATTGATTACTCCATATCTCATCCTTCGTCAATTGGTGAAAATCCCTTTTATTTCTCATATATATTCGGCTGTCACCGACAGAAAGTATAAAATACATGTTTTTGCTCACGCAAAGTATACTGGCTGTAGTTCCGCATTGCTGATTAGACAGACCATATTCATACAGCTCACGATTCACATCCGATATGACCGATTCAAGTCCGTCAGCTATTTGACCCATATTCTTTTCGTACAACATATCGGAATGGGCGGACCACCACGCAGAAAGCCTCTCGGTCATAAGTGAACTTGCTTTTTCTCCCTCCGAAAGACCTCCCATACCGTCTGCAATGCAAAACAAAGACATTTCGTCATGAGTAAGTATGAGAATGCTGTCCTGATTAATCTTTCTGAGCGGTCCGCATTCAGATAATTTAGAATAAGTTATATTATTCATGACTGAATTCCTTCAAATCTTAATGTCGTCTGTCCCAATTTTATGATATCACCGTTAAGGATCTGTTTTTCACCAAAGATTCTTTCGTTATTTACAAATGTACCGTTAGATGATCCGGAATCGGTAATGAAGAACATACCGTCTCTTAATGAGATCTTACAATGTTGTCCCGATATGGACTTGTCATAATTTATAACGATCATATTCTTTGAAGCAGAACGTCCGATCGTAACGAATCCGTTAATGATCTGTCTGAATTCAAGTCCGGGTTTATCCACATCAGTCAAAGATACGAATGAAGTATTGCTTTCCCAGAGCTTAACAGTTCCTTCTTCACCTTCTATATCAGGTTCAAATCCGATCTTAACGGTACCATCCATTTGATCGTTGTTTATATCGGGCATAGGCATTTGAACAAAACCACCCATCGACTGATCGGATTTTTTTCTGTTCTTTCTTCTGACAAGGAGCACTATAATCAAAATAATGATTATGACAAGAACTCCTGCGCCTATAGTAAAGTATATCCAGAATTCTTTAATGAAATCAAAGATCTTTGTAAAAAATGATTTTTCACTTTCGTTGTCTTCTTTATCGAAAATAGAAACACTGTTCTTTTTTCCGCTCTTTTTACTCTGAGATGCTTCCTGAAGATTTTCTTCCGCAGGGTCAGTATCATCTTCAATTATATAGAGATCATCGGGAGCAATTTCGATTATGTCATCCGTATCACTGACGTTCGGAGAAATCAACTGAGGCACGGAATTATCGATCTGGTTAACAGATTCTTCTTCTTCTTCTTCTTCTGCTGACTGAGGCAAACGTATATCAATAGTTGCAGAGCATGAACCGTTGGACAGCTTCATTGTTTTTTCGGATCCGTCCATCATTGAAGAATTCAATAAAACATCAACGCATACGACCTTTTCGTCATCCTTGAGTTCTTCGGCAATATCAAGCATATCTTCGTAATCATTTAAAATATAACTTTTTGCTCCGCTTTTCCTCGAGAGAACAAATGCCTGCTCAAGCAGGGATGAGTTGTTTTTGGTCTTACAACCCAAAACATAGATGGGAATGGGATTTTTTTCAATCAATTTGTAAAGCTCATCATTTGTATATCCGATAGACTCATCTTCAAAACCGTCACTAAGAAGAATGATCCTTCTGTATGAATTTTCATTAATCTCAGCATTCTTCTCAACAAGTTCATACATTACATCAGTCGTCAAAGTTTTTTGCTGTGCGTAAGAAATTCCTTTAAATGCATTTATAAGTGCAATATAATCATTCGTATAATCAATTATAGTAGTTACTTTTTCGCCAAATGCAGCGATTGAGATTTGTTCAAAATTAGACTTTGCGGCAATATAATTCTCAAGAAATGTATTAAAATAAACCTGACTGTCATTCGCGGTATCTACTGAATTATCAAGCAAAACCAATGTTTTCATCGGAATACTGTTTTCCGATACCGACAAAACATTTATGCTGTTAACTTTTTTATTGCCGATCAAAACTTCTATGGAATCAGTTGTGGAAAAACCTTTAGCATACGTATAGATATGATTGTCTTCAACGACGGTACCTACGACCGCAGCTTTTTCGGCTGCCTGAGCGCTGTATTCCCCGATGTTCGTTATGAGCAGACATAACAAACATAACGCGAGAACCTTGATCGTTCTAAGAAAGAACTTATCGGCTTTTCCGGATTTAATACTTTTTTTCATTGAATTTTTTTCTTTCATTTTCGTACCCTTCTTTTATTTTTTTATATTTCATAAGATTTAAAGACTATAACACACCTATTTAATCAGATATCGTTAATAATGTCTTTAATTCTTTATATACAGGACAAAAATATCACTCCACAGTGATCGTAATTGATTTAGATACACCGGAAACAGAATATGTAACAGTTGCGTTTCCTTCAATGACTCCCTTTACATCAACGGTTTTATCCGAACTCTTGATTATGGACAGACCATTGCTGACACTCCAATTTCCGCCGGGTGTTCCTGATACTAATGTAACCCTTGTATTAAATCCAACATCAATCGTTTTATAAGAAGCGCTTAAAGTTATGTTCTCGGTTACCGGCTCAACCTTTGGCACGTTATTGTTATTATTGTTATTCTGTGGTACTTCTTTAGCCACCTCAACCGTACAAACATCGGATTTTACACCGCTTTTTGATTTGGCATAGACAGTTGTCTTACCGGATTTCACGGCAGTAACAACACCTTTATCACTGATCTTGGCTATGGAGCTGTCGTCAGAATACCAAGTCACACTTTCCTTAAGTTTCAAAGTGGCCTTTAATGTATATGTTTCGCCTTTTTTCAAAGAAATACTTGTTTTATCAAGTGTTACCTTTTGTTTTGCCACTTTAACGGTACATTTGCAGTTATACACACTTCCGTCCAATCCTGTTACTTTACAGGTAATATTGGCACTGCCGACACCTTTGGCCGTTACCTTTCCGTCTTTAACGGTAGCAACCTTGTTGTTGGAAGATTTCCATTCAACTTTCTTTGCGATCGCATTCTTGGGTGTAGTGGTGAGATATAGTTCGGCGGTTGAAAAACTGCCTTTTGTACCCAGTGTTAAAGATTTTGAAGATAACTTTACAGACTCCATACCAATACTGGGTGCAACAGTAACTCGGTAAACTATTTGTGAATTATCAAAAGCTTTGTCTTCATTATCAAGAAAATCATACCTAAAAGACAAATAATACTTTCCCTTAGGAAGATCTCTTCTGTTTATATCTGTCAGATCTTTAACAAAATAATTATTTATAAGATTAAGTCCTGTATCGGAATTGCTGTGAAGTTCAACATACATCTGACCGGAAAATTTATTTAAAGGTTCGATCCTGATAAAAAATCCATCCTGGTCTGTGTTGAAAAATATCCAGTCATCAACATCATCCTTGAATCCGTATGAAGCGAGTCTTGACAATGAATACGTTCTTTCGGTGCCGTCAAAAGCTTGATACTGTGCCTGAAAAGAAAAATTATTGTCCTCTTTGTCATTTAGTTTGATATTTTCGGTATTAACTTTCAGTTTGATCATATCAGAGGTAACACCGGATTCGGAACCACTTATAATGATATAGTATTTCCCCGGCATAAGCAGACTCGAAGATTTATAATTCCATTTAAATTCATTATTATTGTTATCGATCGTTTCATTAACCAATGCCGAACTGTCGGAAGATTTATATGTCAGACGTACAGCAACATCACCCGTAACCTTTTTTGCAGAAGCAGATACAGACAGATAGCATGTGTCTTTTACTTCAAAATCATATATCAAATTATCAATATCCTTAGTAAGTTTTAAGGAGGAATTCTCCTTTCCTACTTTTATAGAAACGTAATTAGTCCTTTTTTCGTTATACGCTTTTGAATAAACCGGAACGGCCGAAACAATCACTATA
>JAILPE010000122.1 GCA_024699645.1 Lachnospiraceae bacterium | reverse complement strand
ACCCATGTCGAAAACTCACATTATCACTTCCTTTATTTCTGTATCATCTGAAAATTCCTCAAAGCATCCTCTATCGCCTTAACTTTCTCTTCCGGACATCCCGGCTGTCTACTATTCTCAGATTTTGGCTTATTATAGTTTACAGGCTCTATAATTCCATGCTTCTGCTTTACCTGAGCAATATTCAGATTCGTCACATGAAATCCGTACTTCTCCTGCACCCAATCCTAGATCTCCTTGTATGTAGCCTTGGCTTCCGCACTTGTCAGATCCAGCTCGTCCATATCCACCTTAACCTCGATATGATGCTTTGCCTCAGAAAGTTTGGACAAAAGACATACTGTCTCCACATGCACCGTCTGTGGGAACATATCGACAGGCATCACCTTTTTGATGGTATATCCGCCTTCTCTGAGAATTTTAATGTCCCTCGCAAGTGTTGCGGGGTCACACGAAACATAGATTATGTCGGAGGGTGCCATTTGTACAAGGCAGTTTAAAAGTTTCTCGTCGCACCCTTTCCGGGGCGGATCCACAACGACAATATCCGCGCCGTAGGCAGGGTCTTTTTCATACATGCGCGGAACCACTTCCTCAGCGGGACCGCAGAAGAATTCCGCGTTTGTGATCCCGTTCATGCGGGCATTTTCACATGCATCATCGACAGCTGTCTCTATGATCTCAACTCCGTAAACCTTCTCGGCAACGCCGCAAAGCGCAAGGCTTATAGAGCCCGTTCCGCAATACATATCCCAGATCACGGGTTTCCCGTATTTTTTTACTTCTGTGTCAGTTTCTTTCTCTTCAGCGCCGGTTTGTGCCGAATCATAACGCTTTCTTCGGTCATCCTTCTCTTTGATACTCTCCTCCACAAGCTGAGCAACCTTTGAGTAAAGCACCCGCGTCTGAAGAGGATTCACCTGGAAGAAAGAAAGCGGAGATATCCGATACGAAATGTCACCGATTTTGTCGACGATGTGGTCGCTGCCCCACAAGAGCTTTATCTTATCCGTCATGATGACGTTTGTTTGGTCGTAATTTACGCAGCAAGACACGGATTCGAGTTTCATACCGTGCTTTGCGGCTGCACCCCCGAGGAGCTCCTTTAAAAGGTCCTTTTGAGGGATATCCTCGGCACAGATCACAAGGCACACCATGACCTGTCCCGTCTCGCGTCCCGTTCTTATAAGCACATGCCTGATAATGCCCCTCTTGTTACCGAGCGCATCTTTTGCCGTTCTTGAGCCTTCAATTTTAGTTTCCTTTATTCCGACGCTCTCAGCTTTTGCACACTCATCTTTCGCTCTCTCAGCTTTCGTGCTCTCGAACTTAGCTCTGCTATCCGCTTTACCGTTTTTCTCCGGTTTGTTCATGACCCCTGCCGTCTCGTCGTAAGCAGAAACGCCGGTGCGCTCCATATATTCGAGTACGGCATCCATAATGCTTCCGGCCACGGGGTGGGCGATAGCGCACTCCGTGCAGGCGATGATGTCATGCGAATGATTGCGGTAAAATCCGGCCACATTTCTGCCGTTCTTATCCTTTCCGACCGGATACTGCGATTTGTTTCTGTATCCAAACTGTTCCCGCGCGCCCGCAGTCTCGTACATAACTGCTGTTTCGGAGGTTTCCGGATCCTTCAAGATTTCATATATCGGAGTGTCAGAGGTTACCGGATCCTTCGATATTTCATGAGTTTCAGCGGTTACCGGATCCTTCAAGATTTCATATTTTGCTGTTTTATACGCTTCTTTGCCGTTATCCCCGGCCATTCCGGATCCATCGGCAGTACCCCCGGTCTTTACGAGCCCTCCGATCCTTGTGAGGCAGTTAAGCACCTTTTCGGTCTTGAACTTTAGCTGCGCCTCATAGGACTCATGCTGTAGCTGACATCCGCCGCAAAGAGCTGCCACCCGGCACCTCGGGGTCACGCGGCTTGGTGACGGTGTAATAATCTCGATCAAACGCGCATAGCCATAGGTTTTCTTAAGTTTCATTACCCCTGCTTTTATAATGTCGCCGGGTATCGCGCCCATAACAAAAAAGGCCATACCGTCGGCACGGCCTATTCCTTCACCTTCACTTCCCGTGTCGGTGATCTCCATTTCAATCACGTCATTCTTCTTAAGCATATCTTTTCACATACCGAGCCATGCTTTGATCTCGTCGAGACGCTCGAGTGCGACTTTTCGTCCGATCTCGTACACACGGTCAAGTTCATCCGGATTGTGCTCCACGCTCCCTATTTTTAAAGCTTCGGGCGGACGTATCACAAAAAGCTCCCCTGCAAGTTCACGCTCTTTTATATACTCGATCGTTCTGTTGTATCTCAAATGTCTCGTCGCAACAGATTTGATAAGATTGGGATATTTCCTGTATACGACCCTCATCAATCCGAGGAACTTATTCTTTTTCTTCACGTAATCAAGAGGCTGAGTGAGAATTGCAATATTTCGATCGTACCCGCGTCTTTCAAGGAACTTCACAGGGATCGAATCAGCCATCCCGCCGTCAAGCAACTTTCTGTCGCCTATTTCAACTACCTTTGACGCAAGCGGCATCGACGCCGATGCCCTCATCCAGTGGAGATCTTCTTCCCTGCCGTCCTTGCACTTATGATATACGGGTCTTCCGGTCTCAACATCTGTCGCAACTATATAAAACTCCATGGGATTTGCCTCAAATGCTTCCCTGTCAAAAACATCAAGCCTGTCGGGTATTTCATGGTAGCAAAAATCGACTCCGTAAACATCACCCGTTGTGACAAAATTCCTCATACTCGCATATCTTTTATCTTTGCAGAACATCTTATTGTACCTGAGTGCCCTGCCTTTTTGCTCTGATTTGAGGTTGCAACCGAACACCGCTCCCGCGGACACTCCGACCGCACCGTCAAATGAAATTCCGTTTTCAAGGAAAACATCAATGACGCCGCATGAAAACATTCCGCGCATCGATCCTCCTTCAAGAATCAATCCTTTTTTCATAAATCCGTTGTCCTTCTGATATTTGAATCAAAGCTCCTGTTAAAACCAAGCCACATAGACTTTCCGTCCGAAGACTCGATTGCTTCTTTAAAGGTCTCCATCTTCGCATCAAGATTATCGGCAACATGAAGAGCCATTGCCTCCATGATTGCAGGTATCTTGGGAGATCCGTACTCGTACTTTCCGTGATGGGATACTATGCAGTGTTTGATTTCCGCAGCCAGCCCTGCAGGGAATCCGTCTATCTTGGCTATCCTCTCCGAAACGATCTGGGTACCGATTATGATATGACCAAGGAGATTTCCCTCATCTGTATATTCATTCATAGGGAAATCACTAAGCTCCTCTATCTTTCCGATATCATGACAGAGTGCTGCCGTGATGAGCAGGTCTCTCTTGAGCATCGGATAGCACTTGCATAAGCAATGACATACTCTTGTCACCGAAAGTGTATGCTCAAGGAGTCCTCCGACAAAACCGTGATGAACCGACTTTGCAGCCGAATGTGTACAAAACGCCTTCGCAAAATCCTTATCATTAATGAACAGATCCTCAAGAAGTGCCTTACAATGCGGCTCTTTGACAGAGTCGATAAAGCCGTAAAGTTCTTTTTTCATCTCCGCGGGATCATATTTGCTACAGGGTACATAATCGGTCGGGTCATATTCACCGTCACCGGCTTTCCTGACCCTCGTTATGTTGAGCTGAGGCTTATCCTGGAAAAGAACTACTTTTGCATCTATATAAATAAATTGCATTCCCTCAAACTCTTCGATCGCACTGTTTATATCCCAGACCTTGCCGTCTACGGTTCCGGTCTTATCCTGCAACGTGAGTGCAAGATAATTCTTTCCAACTTTGCTCTGAAGTGTTCTTACTTCCTTGCAAAGATATACTTCGCGAATATTGTCGCCTTCACGAATATCCGATAAAAATTTCATGTTCGTTCCGCTTTCTTAGCTGTATTATCGCCGTTTTAAAGCAATTTTTCGCCGCCACGGCCATCATATCTCCGACTGACTCATATTACCCTATTTCATGGTCAAACGTCAACAACTCTACTCCGCATCCATCAACACTATCAAGACCGTATTGACAGGCTCATCCCTTAAGCTGCCTCTGTAATACGTAGTTACTATCTCAGCCCGGTCATTGCTGCCTATAAGATACTCCATAAAATTCTTAACACCCGTTATCGGACTTTGATCCATTTCGGTTATAATATCTCCCTTTTTCAGCCCTGCTTCATCTGCAGGCGAATCAGGAATGACCTCATTGATATATATACCGTTCTCGATATCCATTGATTTAAGGACATCCTCGGGCATATCCTCAACTCTTAATCCGAGCCTGACCGGCGTCTTTCCGTTAAGCAGGCCGATCAGGATCTCTCTTATGCTGTTTATGGCAACGCACATGGTTATCCCGTCTTCCTCATTCTTCTCAACATAGTGGGAAATGATGCCCACCATTTCACCCGACATATTTATGATCACGGCATCCGCTTCCGAGTGATACGGTAACCCGGTCGCAAAAACATCAAGGATCCCGTCCTGAACGTAAAAGGTTCTTCCTGTAGCAGAAACATATCCATATGCCATAGAGTTAGAATAACCGTCGGGCATCCCGACTGCCATTACCGAATCCCCGATTGAAAGCTCGGACGAATCTCCGATACATATGCATCTGAGCAAAGATTTTTCCTTTGCTGTAATATTCTCAAGCTTCACTGCCACGATCGCAATATCAAGGACCTTATCTCCCAGGAAATAATTCGCCTCGACCGTAAATCCGTCATTTAAAATAACTTCCATCCTGTCAGCATTTTCTGTCTTGGAACATGATGTCATTATCAAAAGCTCAACACCGTTTTCTCCGAGGATGATCCCCGTACCGTCGATGTATGATTCAATGTTTTCGTCGAGCCAGTTTATTCCGTTCGAGTAGGCCCTGACGGTAACAACACTCTCCGAAACGCCGGCATAGAGTTTTTTGAGTCCTCCGATCATTCCGACGTAATTATCAATGGGATCGATCTCTTCTCCGGTTTTTTCTTTGATGTTTTCTTCGGGAACCACAGTCACAGGCAAAACATCATGCACAACACCTTCACCGGGATCGGTGGCGATGTCGGTTTGTACACCTTCTTCGTTTTTGGTCTCGTCTTCGTTCTCATGAGAATCCCCGTCGTTTATCGCAATGGAAGGAGACGGTGTGAGGGTAGGTTTATCCTCATCCCGTTCAACCTTTTCCGGTTCGGGAGACGGAGTCGGTACCTCTGCTATGGAAGGACTTATCTTCCCTCCGTCCGGATCGGTTGAGAGTCTAACTTCATTTCTTGAATGATTCTCCGAAACCTCATCAGGCTGCTTTTCTTCAACTCCAAGCATCTTATTGACAGTGTCTTCGGAGATCACAAAAACGATCCTGGAAACGAATCCGATGATCAAAGCCGCAACAAGAGCAAGCCCACACACTTCAAGGACCTTTTTGATCTTTCGTCTCGTCTTTGGCTTGATTTTTTCCGTAATAAAGCTTTTTCCCTGTTCCTGAGTCTTGTCGATGTTATTATTGTCCATTCGTTCCTTCCCTCATAACTCTGCTCAACCACCCGAGATCGGCAGTGTAAAAGTGAATTCAGTACCTACTCCCTCAGTACTTATAACATTGATGTTCTCATCATGAGCCGCTATTATCTCTTTGACGATTGACAGCCCAAGTCCGGTTCCCTTTTTATCCTTACCTCTTGAGGAATCCTGTTTATAAAAGCGCTCCCATATTCTCTTGATGTTCTCTCTGCTGATCCCTTCTCCGTGATCTTTAACCCTGATCAGCGCCTTTGCACCCTTTTCCTCTGTTTCTATTTCGATCGACGTTTGCGCTCTTGAGAATTTTATCGCATTATCGATCAGATTATACAAAACCTGCTGGATCCTGCCGAGATCCGCGTCAACGAAAGTGCTTTTCTCCGCAAATGACAATTCTATGTTTATCTTTTTCTTTAAGCATGTAACTTCAAAAGATGCCGCAGTCTTTTTTATCGCTTCGTTTATATCAAAGCTCGTAACGTCAAGCATCAGCCCCCGCGCGTCGATCCTGTTCAGATCGAGCAGATCCGATGTCAGTTTCGACAGTCTGTCCGTCTCAAAAAGAATGACGTCAAGATATTTGTTTCTTGCCTCTTCGGGTACCGTTCCGTCCTTGATCGCCTCTGCATATCCCTTGATGGAAGTAAGCGGCGATCTGAAATCATGAGAAACATTTGCAACGAACTTCTTTTGGTAGTCATCAACCTGTTTTATCTGACCTACCATGTAATTGATCGCTTCGGTAAGGTCGTTGTATTCATCATGAGTTTTGCACTTCAGCGTATACGAATAATTACCGCCGGCATATTCGAGCGCTGCCTTTCTGATCTTTCTGGTCGGGTAGGCCGCTATAATGTATATGACAAAAAATGATATCGCCAAAAACGCACATACAATAAGAAGTACAATGTTTATGGCATTCATCTGCCTCGTGTATATCTCGTCCGTTTCCCTCACCGGCATAAGCACGCAAACATAAGCTTTGACGGAATACTTATACATGACCGGTGCAGTGACTGCGAGCATCTTCTCATCAAATACTCCGTCTATCATGACATCATCATGATAAGTTTTATAGACAAATTCGGGGTCGACCAAATCAAGATCGAGAATTTTTGCACTTTTCGAATCAACAACCACCTTGTTCTTACTGTTTATTACCCAGATCCTCTGTCCAAGTATATCACTCAGCATGGTAACCTGATCGCGCATCTGTCTCAACGTATATTTGGAATCGTAAAACCTTACAATATATCCGTCGGCAAGTCCGGTCGCACATTCCAAAAGCTCACTTCTGCAGTCGGAAACTATCCGATCCTTGACCACTTCTCCCAAAAATGTATTGGAGCAAAAGAAAAGTACGATCACCGTCACCATGTAGCATATGATAACCTTTACCGGTATCTTCATAGGCCTTCCTATCTCCCGACTTCGAATTTATAACCTACTCCCCAAACTGTCGAAATTCTCCATTCTCCCGTATCGGGTAATTTCTCTCTGAGCCTTTTAATGTGAACATCGACTGTTCTCGTGTCTCCGATATATTCATATCCCCATATATGCTCAAGCAACTGCTCTCTTGTAAACACACGGTTCGGGGATGTTGCGAGGAAGTGAAGCAGCTCGAGCTCCTTCGGCGGCATATCGACCGCCGCACCTTTGTAACGGCACGTGTAATCCGAAAGACTTACGACAAGATCCGTGTATGATACTTTTTTGCCGTCGCCTTCATCTTTTTCCTGTTTACCGAATCCGATGGGATTACGCCTGAGTACTGCTTTTACTCGTGCGACGAGTTCCTTGGAATCGAACGGTTTCACCATATAATCGTCGGATCCCAATTCAAGCCCGAGAACCCTGTCAAACGTCTCTCCCTTTGCGGACAGCATGATTATCGGAACCGAGGAAGTCTGTCTGAGTCTGCGGCACACTTCGTATCCGTCGATCCCGGGAAGCATGATGTCCAATATGATAAGGTCCGGCTTAAATTCTTCGAATATGGTGATCGCTTCCTCACCGTCTCCTGCGATCGCGGTTTCATAACGTTCCTTGACAAGATAAAGAGAAATGAGTTCCGCTATGTTGTTGTCATCATCGACAATCAGGATTTTTTTTGCGTTTTCCATTCTTACCTTCCTATCCGTTTTCCCAACCCCGTAAAATACCTTTGAATGTCAATTTCCCTGCTTAAACTCCACTATCGTAACTCCCCTGTCGCCCTCATGAAAAGTGCCGAATCTGTAGGACGAAACATATTTGAGTCTTTTTAAGAGTCCGTGGACCGCATCCTTTAATGCCCCCGTTCCCCTTCCATGGATCACGGAAACATTCTGGAGTCCGGCAAGATATGCGTCGTCAAGATATTTTTCAACTATCGGAAGAGCTTCGTCAACTCTCATACCGATAACATTGACTGACATTCCGACGTCGTATGCCTTCCTGATCTTGATCTCGCCCACACCCGTTTTTTCCTTCTTCACAGGCTCCGGCGCCGGTTCCGCAGCTTCAAGGTCGCTTAAATTTACAACTGTTCTCATAGCGCCCATAGAGACTGCCACATCTCCTTTTCTGTCGGGGAGTGCAGCTATCTTTCCGTCAACATTCATCGAGACGATATGTACACTGTCGCCGATCTTTAGCTGTGAAGGATCCGTTATGGGAGTTCCGGGTTTCTTTGCAATACTTTTATTCTTTTTCCCCGCTCCGGCCAGTTTTTCCCGAAGTGCCGTCCGTTCTTCCTCGAGCTCTCTCATCCGGTCTTTCGAACTTGCAAGCTTGTTCATCTTCCTGATCGTAGCATCGGCAAACTCTTTGGCATCCCTCAGTATCTTTTCCGCTTCCTCGCGGGCGTTTTCTATTATCTTTTCCCTTGTGGCATCAAGCTTCTCGTTTTTTTGTTCAAATCTGTCTCTGAGTCTTTCGGCTTCCCCGAGAGCCTCGGAAGCCTTTTCGTTTTTCTGCTCATATTCGAGTCGGCTCGCGCTGAGGCCTTCGATCACATCGTCAAGGCTTTTCTCTTTTTGCGTCATGTATCCGCGGGCTCTTTCTATAAGCTTATCCGAAAGCCCGAGCTTCCCGGATATCGCAAACGCATTACTTCTTCCGGGTACTCCGATCAAAAGCTTATATGTCGGCGAGAGCGTTGCCACATCAAATTCGCAGCACGCATTGCACACCCCCGGTTCCGATAACGCATATGCCTTCAGTTCGGCATAATGCGTCGTTGCCATAACATGGATCCCCCGCTCATGAAGATCGCTCAGGATCGCTCTTGCGAGCGCCGCTCCTTCCGTAGGATCGGTTCCCGCCCCAAGTTCATCGAAAAGTACAAGCGACCCTTCGTCAGCGTCGCGCAAGATAGACACCGTATTCGTCATATGCGACGAAAATGTCGAAAGGCTTTGTTCAATGCTCTGTTCATCGCCGATATCGGCATAAACATTATCGAATACACCGAGCTTCGACCCGTCAAATGCAGGTATATGAAGTCCGGACTGACCCATAAGCGTGAAGAGCCCCACGGTTTTTAACGAAACAGTTTTTCCACCGGTGTTGGGTCCCGTTATCACGAGCATCGTAAAATCACCGCCGAGCCTGATGTCTATAGGCACTACCTTCGTTTTGTCGATAAGCGGATGGCGCCCTTTTCGTATGTCGATGATCCTCTCTGTATTAAATACGGGGCGGCTCGCATTCATATTCTTAGCGAGCATCGCGCGCGCAAATATCACGTCAAATGCTGCGATCGTCTCAGCATCATACTCGAGAGCTTCAATATGCGGAACAAGCATTTGAGAAAGAGTCTTCAAAACCTTTTTGATTTCTTCCTGCTCGTTAACGGCAAGCTCTCTGAGCTCATTGTTCAGATTGACAACGGCGAGCGGCTCTATAAACGTTGTTGAGCCTTTCGCACTCTGATCGTGGACCATACCCGGGAAGCGGTTCTTGTACTCACTCTTAACAGGGATGCAGTATCTTCCGTCCCTCATCGTTATAATATTGTCCTGAAGGTATGTCCTGTTATCGTTCGACCCCACGATACCCGCAAGCTGTTCACGTATCTTATCGTTTGTGAGGCGCATCTTTCGTCTCACGTTTTTTAACCCCGATGACGCATCATCGGATATCTCGTCCTCCGATATAATGCATCTCTCAATCTCGGACGCGGCCGACACAAGCGGCTCAAGCATCCTGAAGCGCTCCGAAAGAGAATCTTCCCTTTCGTCTTCCGCTCCGTAATCACGTATCCTTTTGACGGCGACCAGCAATGAGCCCATATGCATGAGTTCTCCGGCCGAAAGTCCCGCCTCCATATCGAGCCTCTTTATTGAAGCTCTCACATCGTGAATTCCCGAAAAAGAAAGGCTCCCGTGGGCATAGATTCTGGAAAGCGCGTCCTGAGTTTCTTCCTGCAGACGCTCAATCTCATCAAGATCGGTAAGAGGTTTTGTCTCTCTGCATCTTTCCTTGCCGCACGCGGAACCCGCTTGTTCGCATAATCTTTCGATTATTTTGTGATATTCAAGTGTTCTGAGTGTTTTTTCTTTCATTTTCTCTTAATAAAGGGTCTTATACATTTCCCGTATTGTCTGCCCTGTGTCACAGGGGTTACTTATCGCCCGGCCAACACAGATGATGTAAATGTCCCACAGGCTCAAGTCCCTTAAATCCGTTTTGGCGAAGGGCTTCATAAAGCACTACTGCCACGGAATTGCCCAGATTCAGTGACCTGATACGGTCAAGCATCGGGATCCTGATGGAGCTTTCGGGATTCTCGATCAGTATTTCTTCGGGGATCCCTGCACTCTCTTTACCGAACATTATATAATCATCCGGACCAAAAACAGCCTCCGTATACATTTTTTGACCTTTTGTGGTCGCGAAATGCATTACGGCGCCTCTGTTTTTATCGCGAAAATCTTCGTAGTTCTCATAAATATGCAGGTCGATCGCTTTCCAGTAATCCATTCCCGCTCTTCTCAAATGTTTCTCATCAAGTTCAAAGCCAAGCGGCTTGATCAAGTGCAGCGAACTGCCCGTCGCCACACACGTTCTTCCGATATTCCCGGTATTTGCGGGTATTTCGGGTTCAAGCAATACAATGTTCATCACTTTTTTCATGATCCGGCATCTCTACCGCATCTCACGTGTTCCTTCCCCGATCTTTCCTTGTCAATCATCACCCTTAATGGCGATATTGATATCGAAAAGTCGAACTCCTCCCTTAAGGATAGGTATCTTTATGTTTGCCGCATAATTGGCGTTAAATACCACATTACCGGTACAGATCGTCGGAGGTGTTATATCGATCGCTCTTCCCGCAACAGAGTAGAGTGTTGCCGAATTTCCGAGTATCATGTTGCAAAGCTCACAGATCGCACTCTGCGCAAGCTCATCAAGCGACTCGATCGGCATCATGCACATAGCGGATGCGATCTCTTTTCCGCCCGAAATGGGGAAATCTATGATGGCCTGACCCTTCATCTCGCCCGTGATGCCCATGAGGATCAAAAATTCATCATCGGTAAAGCTTGCAGTCGCAAGCTCAGGCTTACCTATCGTAACATCAAGATGACATGCGTCTCTGACCACCGTCACCGTAGCCTTAAGTATCGGATTAATATAATCAACATTGATCGTAGCTGCCACTCAAACCCTCCTTATCCGTTTTCCGAGTAACCTCTGACGGTTACGGTCACTCCACCTTTGTCCTATTACCTTTTCCGGTTACTGTCTGTGGGCATTTATGAATCTTTCGATCCTTCCGAGTGCCACTTTTATCTTATCTATCGAATACGCATATGAGATACGCAGGAATCCTTCTCCGCAATCTCCGAATGCCGTACCCGGAACAACCGCCACCTTTTCTTCTTTCAGAAGCTGTGTTGCGAATTCTTCGCTTGTCATTCCGAGGCTCTTGATGCAGGGGAATACATAGAACGCCCCCCTTGCCTCGAAGCAGGAAAGTCCCATCCTTCTGAGCTCGTGAAGCAGAAACCTTCGTCTCCCGTCATATGCTTCGCACATCATACCGACATCGCCGTCACCGTTACGCAGTGCCTCAACGGCAGCGTACTGCGATGTGGTCGGAGCGCACATGATCGCAAATTGATGAAGCTTAAGCATCTGCTTGATGATCACCTCGGGACCGACAGCATATCCCAGTCTCCATCCCGTCATTGCATAGGATTTTGAGAAGCCGTTTATGACTATCGTTCTCTCTTTCATACCGGGGAAAGAAGCAATAGAAACATGCTTTTCTCCGTAGGTAAGCTCGGCATATATCTCATCCGAAATCACGAACAGATCTTTCTCTATTATAACATCGACGAGCGGTGCGAGTTCTTCCCTCGACATCACCGATCCCGTAGGATTATTGGGGAAAGGAAGTATCAGAATCTTAGTTTTGTCCGTGATCGCAGCAAGGAGCTCCTCGCGCGTCAGTTTAAAATCGTCTTCTTCCTTAAGTTCCACAATAACGGGCGTTCCGCCTGCCATAACGATACAAGGCTCATACGACACGTAGCTGGGCTGCGGAAGAATTACTTCGTCACCTTTCTCAAGCATTACCCTGAGTGCCATGTCTATAGCCTCACTGCCTCCGATCGTGACAAGCGTTTCTTTCAGCGGATCGTATTCTAAATCAAACCTTCTTTTCAGGTACCTGCAGATCTCAACCCTGAGCTCTTTGATACCCGCATTTGAGCTGTAATATGTTCTTCCTTTTTCGAGAGAGTAAATACCCTCTTCTCTTATATGCCAGGGCGTTTCAAAATCGGGTTCGCCCACGCCGAGTGAAATTGCATCTTTCATTTCACTGACTATATCAAAAAATTTTCTGATCCCCGAGGGTTTGATCCCGACGATCTTTTTATTCAATGGATCTCTCATGGTGAAACTATCATCCTCTCATCCTGTTCGTCATTTTGCATGACGATACCGTTCTCTTTGTACCTCTTGAGCACAAAATGTGTTGCGGTGCTGAGTATCGCTTCCATAGGCGCAAGCTTCTCGGAAACGAATCCCGCGACTTCCCTCATGCTCTTTCCGCGGATGATGACAGTCAGGTCAAAGCCTCCCGACATAAGATATACCGTTTCTACCTCATCAAACTTAAAGATACGTTCCGCTATCCTGTCAAAGCCCTGGCCGCGCTGGGGAGTTACTTTGACTTCGATAAGCGCTGTGATCTTCTCTCCGGAGATCTTGTCCCAGTCGATAAGCGTAGGATATCCGCATATAACCTTATCGATCTCCATCTCCGCGAGGGCCGCTTCCACCTCCTGCGCGGAGCATCCCAGCATTATGGCAAGTTCTTCGGGCGTTATCTTTGAATTTTTCTCTATTATTCTTAAAATCTTTTCTTTCATATTCCGACCTTTCTTTTCATGATTTATCGCGTCCGGTGAGAAACGACTTTACATCTCCGCTTATAAGGCATCTGTCGTTATCATCGGTCATATATCCTATCACGGCGCAAGGTATTCCCTTGCTCCTTAGATCTGCACACATTTCTCCCGCTTTTTCCGTAACGCATATAACGCATCCCGTACTGTCACTTCTGACAGGGTCGCGTCCGTCCGCTTCCGCCATCTCGATCGCAAACTGAGCAACGGGGATATCGTCACGGTTAACCCTCAGACCTTTTCCCAGTTCTTCACCCGTATTCCAAAGAGCCTCACTTAACGATCCTTCCGATATAACCTGCATATACAGGCTCTGTCTGAGAGCATCCATAAGCAGATCCTTATCAGCGAACTCCACCTCAAGGGCGGAAATTCCTTTTAAAAGATAAGACGAAGGGTAAAGCTTTGCAAGTTCCCCCTTCTTTTCCCTTGCGGTATTTAATGCCGCACATTCCGCTATTCTTCCGATAAGGACAATATCCATTCCTCTTCTCCCGTATATGCGGAAAGATTTCGGACGACCTCATCATCCTACCGTCTCTCTTGATGTTTTCAGCAGAATCAAATATACTGTGTGAAGACCGGTCTGTCAGCGGCCGACCGGCTCCGCATCCGTCCGGATCAAAGCCCTGTCACATAGATGAGAAGCGGTGCTATAAGCGCGAGTACAAGCACAACGCACACAACTATCGCAAAGGTTTTTCTGGTTTTTTTACTGTAGATGCTCATTTTGTTTCCTTTCATGTTTCATATATTGATCTATCTCGCATCTGTAGCGTTATCGCCATGTCGAAACGCTAAATCCAAACAGATGTGAACTACGGAGATAAAAATGCTTTTAGGTCTCTTTGTCATCTTCCTGCTTTGGTTTACATATGAAAGAATCAAGGCAGACCATCAGAGTTCATACTCAAACGAGGGCTTCTGGGAGAAGGAGCGCCGTGCTTCCTTCACTCCGACCGTAAAGATCGACAACCTGCCCTATATCACTCTCGACGAAAGTGTCATCCCGACTCCGTGTGACGAAGATTCCGAAGAACTGCGCAATGTTCTCAACGAGATCCGCTCGCTCAAAGATTCAAAGATGATCGACTTAAGTGACTTAACAAACACCGACCTGAAACTTAAATACGGAACGCCCAATTTCACCGTTCTTGCAAAAGCCGACGCCGATTTCGCTCTTCTTGTTTCCGATTGCGAAAAAGCCGGGGAATTGCTTTCCGAGGCCGGCCGTTCCGACGAAGCTTATGCGATCACCGATTATGCGGCACGTATCTCGGGTTACGTACGACTTCGTTCAAAAGCCGACGAATTATTAATTTCCCGACAAAACTAATTTTATGACAGATCAGGCTTCATGACAAGTCTTTTCCATGTGCGAAATCACAGTACTCCGATAAAAAGCAGTCTCCGCACCGTGGCGAGCGCGCTCTGCATATCTCACGGCCGAGAGACATAAATTCAATGTTTATCCTGCTCCAATGATCTTCGGGCAGTACTTCCATCAGTTCAAATTCAGCCTTTACAGGATCGTCCGTATCAGTAAGTCCGAGTCTTTTCGAAACCCTCTTTACATGTGTGTCGACTACAACCGACGGTTGAGAGAACACATGCGACCTGACGACATTCGCCGTTTTTCGCCCCACTCCGGGGAGTGAGACCAGATCCTCGAGACTGTCCGGAACCTTTCCTTTAAACCTTACCAAAAGCTGCTTTGCACAGCCCATTATCGACACCGTCTTTGCTCTGTACAGCCCGACAGGCTTGATCGTTTCTTCCACATCTGAAACATCTGCCCCCGCAAGAGCTTCAAGTGTATCGTACTTTGCATACAAAACCTTCGTCACTTCGTTGACTCTGTCATCCGTGCACTGTGCGCTCAGGATCGTGGCTATGAGGAGCTGCCAAGGATGTTCAAACACGAGAAAGCTCTCTGTTCTCGGATAATGCTCATCCAGGAGCTCCAACATTTTTTTAAGGTCTGCCGTTTTTTTCTTTCCTTTTTTCATAGACCGCTCCTGTTAGGTGTATGCGTTTTCTTATGTCCGGTCCGCCATGTTCCCCGCTTTCCCACGCGTACGATCCGGCTCCTGTTCTGTGACTATTGCTTTCCTCCGGGTAGGAACGACGAAGGAAGATTCTTGAATACAAGAGCACTGTATTTATCCATATGAAGTCCGAGTTGTCCGTTCTCAAGTCTGTACATTTCGGCCGAGTAAGAGTATCCGCAGTCATATGTAATGACCATCCTGACGAATACCGTTTCGTCGGTTGCCCCGGTCTCCCATACGGGGATACTGATGTTTATGTCATAATCATTGTTGTTGACGGCAATGATAAATATATCCTCTTCGTTGAACCTGGCGAACGAGATCACTCCCTTCGTACCGGTAAGGTACTTAAAGGATCCGGTTTTCAACACTTGGTAAGCTTTATGCATACCGAGAAGCTGCTTATAAAAATCCATCAGGCTTCTGTCCTCATGCCCCCACGGGAATGTTCTTCTGTTGTCGGGATCCGTCCACCCGCAAACACCCGCTTCATCACCGTAGTAAACGCAGGGCGCACCCGGCCATGTAGCCTGTATCACTATGGCCTCACGCATACAGCACGGCATGATCCCCTCCGAAGCGGCGGCACTGCCGAGACTTGAAAGCCTTCCCACACGGCGGTTGGTTCTTGTCATAAACCGTGCATGGTCGTGGTTTGAAAGCTGATTCATGGCCGTCTGAAGAGACGGTGTATCCATCTTTGCCATGTTTTGACGCATCGTAGCCCAAAAAGCGTTATTGTTGTCAAGGAGTTCTCCTCTGTATGCGTCACTGTGTTTATCCATGCCTGTCAGGAACCAGCCGACCGGTTCCATAAAGGCTTCATAGTTCATTATGGTGTCCCACTCATCACCGAGCAGCCAATTCTCCGATGCCTCATAATTTTCCGCAATTATTATCGCTTCGGGATTTGCAGCCTTAACCCTCTTTCTGAATTCTTTCCAGAAGAAATGGTTAAACTCGCTCGACATCCCCAGGTCCGCTGCGACATCAAGCCTCCATCCATCCGCATTATACGGCGGGGATACCCACTTTTCGGCAACCCTCATTATGTATTCAAAAAGCTCGGGCGAATGTTCATAGTTAAGCTTGGGAAGTGTCGGGTGACCCCACCAGCCATCATACGTATCATTGAACGGCCAGCTGTCTTTCCTGAAATTAAAGAAGCTTTTGTAGGGGCTGTCCTTGCTCACATAAGCGCCTTTTTCATACCCCGGCGTACCGTTATAGATAAGCTGTCTGTCAAGCCACTTGTTAAAAGATCCGCAATGATTGAAAACTCCGTCGAGGATGACGCGGATTCCTCTTTCGTGTGCTTCCTTTACAAATTCCGCAAAGAACTCGTTACTTGCTTTAAGATTGTTCAGATCTGCCGTTCTGGTGATATAGCGCGTTGCATGCGAATTGTCGTTGTCCGAAGGGTCAAGAAGCTCTCCTTCATCTCTTGGGATCACCGTGAAATGAGGATCTATATGATCATAGTCCTGCGTGTCGTATTTATGATTCGAGGGCGAAACAAATAGCGGATTAAAATATATGGCTTCAACGCCCATATATTTAAGGTAATCGAACCTCTTCTTTACTCCGGTCAGATCTCCCCCGTAGAAATTGCGTATATCTTCGGCTTCGGGGAGTTTATTCCAATCCGCAACCCTTTTTACATGTTTTCCGAGATAGGAATACTCGTCGTCCATAACCGAATTTGTCGGATCGCTGTTGCAGAATCTGTCTGTGAATATCTGATACATTACGGCACCCTTGGCCCATTCCGGCGTAGAAAAACCGGGCATGATCCTGAATCTGTACACGGGTCTGGCACCTTCTTCCGCTCCTGCGGATGTATAGAAGAACGCATCACTGCCGTCATTTATCAGGAAGTAATACGTAAAGAGTTCATCGGGACATGTCATGACATAATCAAAGAAAACGAATCTGCCGCGCACTTCTGACGGCTCGAGACGTTCTCCTTCCGAGTCATTTATAAATATGTATGCTTCGAGACCTTCCGTGGCAGCCGTCCTCAGCCTGAGACGCAGCTCATCCCCCGGCTTTGGCTGCGCCGGTATCCTGTAGCTTTCGGTCCCGTCGCAAAATGCTGCGTGTCTTGTATAATCGCTCACGGCATTCCTCCGTATTTCTTCCTGTCTCTTCCGAAAAATGCGGTGTGATCATCGATCGCATTTCTCTGTCGTCACTTCTCATTCCCGACCTAACGTATTATATTACGACCGTGGCAATTAATCAATATTTCCGCTTTCCCGCATCGCTTTATCTCTGTTTTTTACATATCTGTCTATGATATTGATGGCACTGCCGTTCTCATCGGTAACATAATCCTGTGTTTTTCCGAAAAACAGCTGCTTGTGAGCAAGATGCAGGATATGATTCGAATATTTTTGAGCCGCTTTAAGATCGTGAGTTACCATGATCACCGCTATTTTTTCTTCCACATTGACTTTGGCGATGAGTTCATACAGTTCCGCAGTTGCCAACGGGTCGAGGCCCGAAACGGGTTCGTCAAGCAGGAGAAGACTCTTCGTAGCGCACAACGCTCTCGCAAGAAGGACACGCTGTTGTTGCCCGCCCGACAATTCCTGGTAGCTTTTCTTTCTTAAATTATAAATTCCCATCGCTTCCATTTTTTCAAGCGCAAGCTCTTTTTCTTCTTTCCCGAAGAAAGGACGCATCCCGAGTCTGTTGGAGCATCCCGAGAGGACAACTTCCCTGACACTCGCGGGGAAATCTCTCTGTATGTCTGTCTGCTGGGGCAGGTATCCTATCTCGCTCATCTTAAAGCCTTCACCGGGGATAAATTTCCCCTTCATCGGCTTGATCAACCCAAGCAGTCCTTTTATAAGAGTACTTTTTCCGGCTCCGTTCTCACCGATCACACAAAGGTAACTGTCCCTTCCAACCGCAAAATCAACATCCTTCAATATTTCCTTACCGTCATAACCGAGTGTCACATGATTGCATGATAATATCGACATGGAATTACCTCCCTTCGGCCTTGTTCCTATTGCCCAATAATAAGAAATGATGGCTTTTATGTCAATACGGAGCTTGTCTATTTGCGTAGTTTTACTCGCTTTTCGGCAAATTATTTCGTTTTTCATGAAGTCGAGGTGCTATTCTTTTTGTTTTATCCTATAAAATAATAGAAATGTTGTATTTTGAGCGGTTTCTTCTTGACAATTGAATTCAAAAAGATTATAAATAGACATGTGGTGCACAACGCACCTAAGATCCGGTGGGATTGATATCAAGTCATATTAGGAGGATGTATTCATGAACAAGGCTGAATTAGTTGCAGCAATTGCAGAGAAGGCAGAGTTATCCAAGAAGGATTCAGAGAAGGCTTTAAAGGCTTTCATCGACGTAGTAACCGCACAGCTCAAGAAGGGCGATAAGGTTCAGTTAGTTGGCTTTGGTACTTTCGAAGTTTCCAAGAGAGCAGCCAGAAAGGGCAGAAACCCTCAGACAAAGAAAGCTATCAACATTCCTGCTTCAAAGGCACCTAAGTTCAAGGCAGGCAAGGCTTTAAAGGATACTGTTAATGCCTAAACATTGATCGATTAGCCACTGTGCCGCCGGTACAGTGGCTTTTTTTGCGCGAATAGCGAATGCCGTCGAATGAAAGCTTTGCTTTCCTGCATCCCCGCTGGAATCGCGGCGAAAGCCTGCTTTCGTATACGATTCCACTGCGAGGATCGCGGTGAGAGCTTGTTCTCACAAGCGATTTCACAGTGGAATCGTGGTGAGAGCTTGTTCTCATAAGCGATTCCACCGGGGGGATGCCGGGAAAGAGACGAAGTCTCTCCATTCGACGGCTGAGCAAACGGTCATCTCACATATGTAGTAGTACGTGAAAGGCACGTACTACTACATATGTGAGATGCACCTACCCCCCTTCAAAGGAGTTCCTACCATGCGTTTAGACAAATATCTTAAAGTTTCACGTCTCATCAAGAGACGTACGATCGCAAACGAAGCCTGCGACGCCGGGCGCGTTACGGTCAACGACAAAATAGCACGTGCCTCCCTTGAAGTTAAGGTCGGCGATGTGATCGGCATGACGCTCGGTGCGAAGACCGTGCGCGTTGAAGTTCTCAAGATCCTTGATACACAGAGCAAAGAGGAAGCCGGACTCATGTACAAATATCTGTAATCGTTCGACCCGATTCGCGATGCTGCAGGCATGAGATCCCCGAACAAAAAGGAGGAGCACATGGTAACAGATCCAACCAAGAAGAAATCGTCCCCGCTGGGGCTTTGGATAGTTGCGCTCGTTGTGATCCTTATCTGCGTTTTTTTAATTTTCAAGATCAAAGAAGTCAACGACGAGCTTGAAAGTAAGCAGCAACAGCTTATCGAATACAACAAGGCTATCGAACAGGCTCAGGAAAAGTCACTCGAAATGGAAGAGGAGATCCGTTTTCGTTCTACCGACGATTATATAGAAGAAGCCGCACGTGACATCGGCCTCATAGACCCCGACGAAACTATAATCACTCCCGAAGAATAAAGGTTTTCAAATGGATAAAGACATCACGTTATATATTAAAGAAAACGACATGCTAAAGGCCGGAGATTGCATCATCGCTGCCGTTTCGGGCGGTGCCGACTCAATGTGCATGCTTTTTTGTCTTACGGAGCTTTCACGGGAATTAAATTTTGACATTCATGTTCTTCATGTCAATCACGGAATCAGAGGTGCCGAGGCCGACAGTGACGAAGCGTTTGTGGCCGATCATTGCTTTAAAAACAACATCCCGTTTTCTTCCGTCCACGCAGATGTTCCCTCAATCGCCGTAAAAGAAGGCAAAACACTCGAAGAAGCAGGTCGCGAGATCCGCTATGATGCTCTTTTCAAGGCCGCAAGGGAGCACGGTGCCGCAGCCGTTGCGCTTGCCCATAATTTAAACGACCGTGCCGAGACCGTTCTTCTCAATCTCCTTCGCGGAAGCGGCATAACCGGCAGTATCGGGATCCGCCCCGTCACTTACCGAAAAGGTATAAAACTGATACGTCCTCTCCTTTCGACGCCACGTTCAAGGATCGAGGAAATATTATCGGAAGCCAAAATATCCTACAGGACCGACTCGACAAACCTCTCGGACGAACATACAAGAAACAGACTCAGATCAAACATTTTCCCTCTCCTGACGGCACAGATCAATCCCCGTTCCGTACAACACATATGCAGCTTTGCCGGTGATATGTCCGAAGCATCCGACTTTATTTTCGACCATTCGGAAAAAGTATTGCAGGAAGCACTCGATTCAGGCGAAGTCACTTGTCGATCAAGCCGGACCACAGACATAAGCGTTGAGTTTCTTGATCGTCTTCACCCCGCGATCAAATCGGGAGTAATCAGAATACTCATCTCGAAACTTACAAATTCATTAAAAGACATATCCCGCACGAACATCGGATCGATCCTGGACCTTACCGATGCCGAAACATCAAAAACAGTGTCTCTTCCCTACGGACTGTTTGCTCTCAAAGCCAGAGACCGTATCGTCCTCGGAGTAAAGGACGAATTGTCAAAGCGACCCCCTGCCGGTGATTTCTTTATCTGCAAAAATTACGGCAGCAAAGACCTGTCTTTCGTTCAAACGCTTATACAGCAAGACGCACTTAGCGGCGCATCAAATAAAAACTGTACCAAATGGTTTAATTATGATAATATATGTGGTAATCTGCAATTCCGTTATCCGGAAAAAGGCGACAGGATATCTGTCCTGATCGGAGGCGAGCTTCACCGCAAAGAAGTGGCAAAGGTTTTCCGTGAAGCCGGGATAACTGCTGTCGAAGCAAGCGGGTATCCCATCGTTGCGTGCGGCAGTGATGTTCTTTGGATCCCCCGGATCAGAAGATGCGACGACTGCCTCATCGATGCAGATACAAAAAAAATCATAGAGATCACTTGCATTTCAGGTGATCATGGTATTAATCGGAGAAACTTATGACAACTAATAGAAACAAAGGTCTTATCATTTATTTTATCGTTATTGTCGTCCTCTTTTTGGTTCTTTATATCACAAGCCGTCTTGAGCAGCCTGACGCGGCCAATTACGGTTTTACTGCTTTTAAAAGTGATATCGAGGCCGGAAACGTCACAAAACTTGCGATCTCTCCCAACGAAGAAGTTCCGACCGGTCTGATCGAGCTCTCCGTAAAAGACGGAAGGTCATTCACCTTCTATTGTTCCGATGTCCGCGAAATAGAAGCACTGGCCAGAAACAACGGCATTCCATATTATATGGACACCATAGATAAGCCGAGTATTTTCTTGACAACCATACTTCCTTATCTCGTTATAGCCGTTATGTTTGTGCTCATGCTCTTCATCCTTTCGAGACCTGCGGGTGGTTCAAACTCCAGGCTGATGGATTTTGGCAAGAGCAGAGCCCAGATGATCAAAGATATATCAGACCGCTTCAACTTTAACAGCGTTGCCGGTCTTATAGAAGAAAAAGAAGAGCTTGCGGAAGTTGTGGATTTCCTTAAGGAACCTCGCAAGTACGCACTCCTCGGAGCACGTATACCGAAAGGTATCCTCCTTGAGGGCCCTCCCGGAACAGGTAAAACGCTTCTTGCCAAAGCTGTTGCCGGAGAAGCCAAAGTTCCCTTCTTTTCGATCTCCGGTTCGGACTTCGTTGAAATGTTCGTCGGTGTCGGTGCATCGAGAGTAAGAGACCTCTTCACAAGAGCAAAGCAAAACAGCCCCTGTATCATATTCATTGATGAGATCGATGCTGTTGCAAGAAGACGTGGTACAGGTATGGGCGGCGGACACGATGAACGTGAACAGACCCTCAACCAGATGCTCGTCGAGATGGACGGTTTCGAATCAAACAAAGGTATCATTGTTCTTGCAGCCACAAACCGTGTTGATATTCTCGATCCCGCCATACTCCGCCCCGGACGTTTCGATCGCAAGATCATAGTTTCAAGGCCCGATGTACGCGGACGTGAAGATATACTCCGTGTTCATGTCAAGAACAAGCCTCTCGGTGATGATGTAAACCTTCCCGAGGTTGCAAGGACAACAGCAGGATTTACCGGTGCAGATCTTGAAAACCTTATGAATGAAGCTGCCATATCTGCCGCTACTCATAACCGTGCATTCATTACCGACGAAGACATTAAAAAGTCTCTTATAAGGGTGGGCATCGGTTCGGAAAAGAAGAGCCGGATCATTTCCCCTCATGACAAGAAGATCACTGCATACCACGAAGCGGGACATGCTATCCTCTTCCATTTGCTTCCCGATGAAGGACCTGTCTACACCGTTTCCGTCATTCCTACAGGTCAAGGTGCCGCGGGCTATACAATGCCGCTGCCCGACAAGGACAACATGCACTATACAAAGGGTAAGCTTCGCCAGGATATCATCGTCAATCTCGGAGGACGTGCTGCGGAATCCATTATCTTCGACGATATTACAACAGGCGCTTCACAGGATATCAAGAATGCCACCGCTCTTGCACGCGATATGGTTACCCGATTTGGTTTTTCCGACAGTCTCGGTCTTGTTTGTTATGCCAATGACGATGACGAAGTCTTTATCGGACGTGACCTTGCACACACAAAGCGCTACAGTGAGGATACTGCCGGCAGGATCGACACCGAAGTCAGATCGATCATTGACGAGTGCTACAGCGAGGCAAAACGCATCATAAACGAAAATATTGACGTTCTGCATAAGTGCGCAGCTCTTCTTATCGACAAGGAACGCATCACCGGCAGCGAGTTTGAAGCACTTTTTAACACTCCCGAAGTCGAACCCGAGGCATAATGACCGATATGTACAATTCTTACAAAAAAAGAAGCAAAACTTGATCATATTTGTGCACACTTCTTTTTGCGGGTGAGTATAATAATACTCGTAAACCCCAATACATTATATAGTTTTTGCTACACCCCATAAGTAACAAAAATACCTTCTCCAAAAAGAGGATGAACCCGCAAGTTCATCCTTTTTTCCTTTGTTTTTGTTGTGCTAATTTTTTTATCAGGTCTTTTCCCTGCCGCAAATTTCGTTAATTGTTCACACTTTCGCGTCCTCAGGCTACTTGAAATTAAACCTGTTATACAATATAATTTCATTCATGCTAAAGAAGCATACCGTTTTTTTTCGAAAAAGACATAAAACAAAAGGAGACCGATCGTGGAGGAAAATAAAGATTTACTGGATAGCTCAAGTGAAGCGTCCGTCACACAAAACAATACCGACAATACAAAAGCTTCAGACTCCAAACCCGTTCAGTCCGAAACTCCCAAGACAAAAAAAGAAGCAGTCATATCCGAGATCGCCAGTTGGGCGATCATCATCGGAATTGCACTTATTCTTGCCACTCTGATAAACTCTTTCGTCATCTTAAAAGCAGAAGTCATCTCCGGCTCTATGGAAGACACGCTTCAGATTGGTGATGTATACATAGGTAACAGGCTTTCCTACGTCTTTGGAGATCCCGAAAGAGGCGATATCGTATTTTTTGAGTTTCCCGACAACGAAGACGAAACCTTTGTAAAAAGGATCATCGGGTTGCCCGGTGATAAGATCGAGATCATAGACGGTAAAGTCTATCTCAACGGTTCAAAAGAGCCTATTAAAGAGCCCTACCTTAAAGAGCCCCCCCATAAAGAGGATTTCGGTCCCGTTACGGTACCCGAAGACTGTTATTTCATGATGGGTGATAACCGAAACCATTCAAGCGATTCCCGCGAGTGGAAAACGACCTTTGTTACAAAAGATCAGTTGCTTGCAAAAGCATGGCTCAGGATATGGCCACCCATTTCCGTTGTGGATCATCATAGATATGAAGAGGAGAATTAAAAGTGGACGATAATAAAGAAATAATAGAAGGCGGGGTTTCGACCCCCGACGAGACAGCTTCTCTCGAACCCGAGATCATAGAAGACAAAAGTGAAGAAAACATCGAAGCAGATTATCGCGCAACAGAAAACACCGAAGCTGAAGACACCGAAGCAGAAGGCATCGAAGCAGAAGGCACCGAAGCAGAGATCATCGATTCAGAAAGTGCCGGCTCGGACGGCTTCTATAATGTCGAAGTTTCAGACAGCGAAGCCGACGAAGAAGCAGCACGCTCACAACGTTCGATGCGTGTTTCCGCTGTTGTTGTTTCTGCTTTCGCCCTTCTCGGAATAATCGCCATAGTCATTGTTCTGATCACTGTCATCAAATCAAATGACGACAAAGAGCAATCCAAAGAACCGGACCATTCTGTATCCGAGTTAACCAAAAACGACACTTCCGCCCTGACTTCGGACACTTCAGCCGTTTCAGAGGATACTTCCGAAGAAATCACGCTCACCGAGCCTATCGACTACACCGACTACGGAGTTAAGGTAACCCTCGGTGATTACAAAAACCTTACCATTGATATTCCCGAAAGCACCGTCAGCGACGAGGAACTCGAGGCATCTATCACTTCATTCATCGAAAAGCTCGGTCTTGCCGAACTTCGCGAGATAACCGACAGACCCGCACAACTTGGCGATACTGTTATCATCGACTACGACGGAGTGGTTGACGGTGAACATAATGATAAAACGACCGGCACGGATATGGAACTTGTTATCGGATCGGGATCTACGATCGACGGTTTTGAAGACGGAATCATCGGTGCAACACTCGGTGAATCAAGGGTACTTAATCTTCAATTTCCCGTGCCCTACCATGATGCCAACTTCGCGGGCAAACCGGTTGATTTCACCATTACTCTTAAATCGATCAGAGAAAAATACGTTCCCGAATTGACCGACGATATAGTTTCTGCCAACACAGATTACAAAACTGTCGGGGAATATCGTGACGCAACTATGGCCGATCTTCTTTCGTCAAAAGAAAAAAATGCTGCCGAGGGCGCATTCAAGGCTTCTGTTGACTCGCTTGTTTCCTCATGTACCTTCAGTAAAGAAATAGATAACGAGATAAACGACAGGATGGAATATTACAGGAAGTATTATGACAACTATTTCCTGCAAAACTTCGGCGTAGACGCTATGACTTACTCGTCTATGAGCGTTGACGAATACAATAACCTTCTCCGAAATATCTCCGAACCCGAAGTCAAGTATCCGTATGTTTACCAGGAGATTGCAAAAGCGGAAGGATACGTCCCTACAGATAAAGAAAAGGCCGATAAATTCAACGAAATTTTCTTCGATATGTATGGATTTAAAAATGAAGAAGAGCTTTACAAGACATTCACAAAAAAGATGTGTGATGTGAGCGTTGAGCACGAGCTTCTCTCATCATTCGGCTACAATTGGCTCAGAGGAAGCCTTGGAATGACAGACTGATCGTTTAAAAAACGATCACCATCTTCTCGAACGGAATCCGCAGATCGCTCCGATAACACCGCCGATGACATGCGTCAGGTGCGAAACGTTATCGCTGATAAAGATTCCCTGATAGATCTGCTCGCCCAGATATACCACTGCTACGATTATAAACGAGATCGGTATCTCGCGACGTCTGAATCCGCTGACGGAAGCAAGTACGATATAGGCAAACACAATACCGCTCGCTCCGAGAAGCATAGACCCGGGGAAAAATATGAAATGCACTATACCTGTTACCAGTGCTGTCAGCCCGATAACAAACAAGAGGAGCTTTGAACCGTATTTTTCCTCGAGCATGGGTCCGAGTATCAGTATCATAAGCATATTATTTATGAGATGATCTATATCCGCATGGCCGAATATATGGCAGAAAAATCTTACATACGTGAGCGGATCCGACAGTGACGAACGATACACGCTGAAGACAAGTATATCACTTCTTCCTTTCGTAACCGATGAAAGCACAAGTGCCAAAACGCATACAGCCACAAAGGTTAGCGTCATCGGCGCATTGATAACGAGCTTATATCTGTTATTTCCTGACATTATTGCCTCCAAAATACTTAGTGATCTGCTATTTTATATACTTAACGATCTGCTTTCTTAAATACTTAATGACCTGCTCCCTTTTATCCCAAAAAATCGGACATTTCAGCGAACTGTTCCAGTGAAAGGATCTCCCCTCTTGCAAGCGGCGGAAGATTCATGCTTTCAAGTGCGGCTGCCACTTTTTCCTTCGTGCAATTAATCCCCTGTGCATTGACAAGGGCATTCTGGAGAGTTTTCCGCCTCTGACCGAAGGCGGCCTTAACTATCGCAAACATCTTATCGGAATCCTTTACATTAACGGGCTTTTCCCTGAGTACCTTAAGCCGCACCACCGCGCTCATAACATCGGGTCTGGGCATAAAGCAGTTGCACGGAACATTGGCCGCAAGATAACACTCCGAATAATATGATACCGCAACGGTAAGCGCGCCGTAGTCTTTCGTTCCGGGTTTGGCGCACATCCTCGACGCCACTTCCTTTTGGACCATAAGCGTCAATGATTCCATAGGCACATGATTCTCAAAAAGCCCCATGATTATCGGTGTAGTGATGTAATACGGCAGATTTGCCACCACCTTGATCGGGCGTCCCCCGTTTTCTTTTTCAACAAGCTCATCAACATTGACTTTAAGGATATCCTCGTTTATGATCGTCAGATTTTCCTTGTCCCTCAGAATGTCTTCTTTGAGGATCTTTGCCAGATCTCTGTCTATCTCAACCGCTATGACTTTCGCCGCGCGATCGCAGAGATGTCTTGTCATCGTTCCGATCCCGGGTCCTATCTCAAGGACGCAATCATCACTGTTGATCTCAGCCGCGTCAATGATCTTCTCGATAACATGTGTATCGATCAGGAAATTCTGTCCGAATTTCTTTCTCGGCATGAGATTGTATTTTTTCAATATTCCTATCGTTCTTGCAGGTTCGTCATTAATGATCATATTCCGTAAAACCTCTGTGCATTCGCATATGTGATGTCTTCCGCTTCTTCTTCGGTGATTCCCTTAAGCTTTGCAAGCTCGGCCACAACGTATCTTATATTTGAAGAGTCGTTTCTTTTCCCCCTGAAAGGTTCGGGTGCGAGATACGGACAATCCGTTTCAAGGAGAATGCTTTCCATCGGCACCGCTTCGACCGATTCTCTAAGCTTCCTTCCGTTCTTAAAAGTCAGGACTCCGCCGACTCCGATATAAAGCCCCATCTTTACATATTCGACCGCCTGCTCCTTTTCGTAGGAATAGCAGTGCATCACTGCTTTCAGTGGTTTCCCGACCGCCTCATATCTCACCTTTATTACGTCAAAAGTTACCTTTGCCGCATCTCTGCTGTGTATGACAACGGGAAGCCCAAATTCATCCGCAAGATCCCATTGTCTTATAAAGGCCGTTTTTTGCTGTTCGAGCGATTCCTTGTCATAATGCAGGTCGATCCCGATCTCTCCGATCGCCCTAACCTTATCGCATTTGCGGATCATATCTCTAAGCAGGGCTATTGCGTTATCATCCACCTCCTTCACCGACTCGGGGTGAATACCGACTGCCGCATATATGCGTTCATGCTCTTCCGCAAGCCTTACGGTTGTTGCCGACGAAGCAAGATCGGCGCCTATATTGACAACACATCCGATCCCGCTTTCAAACACTCTTTTTAAAGTTTCTTCCCTGTCATCATCGAAAGAAGCATCATCATAGTGTGCATGAGTATCAAATATCATAATTTTCTCTTTCTAACGATTATTATCAGCGCAGCGCCGATGATCAACACGATCGCAGCGATAAGCGCTCCGTACATAAGAGGCCTCAGCTCCACAGTCTTGACCTGTCTGGCCTCCAAAAGCTCTTCGGGCCAGATCCTTGTCCTTGTGCCAAGATCGGAGAATGCCTCCTCGGGCGGTATCAGGAAGATCGGCCAATCCTTGTTGTATTTTTCCTGTGTCATCGGATCGTTTTCCAGATAGTAAACTATATCCGCAGACCCGACGACCCTCTGCCCGTATGTATATGTCACGTGCCCGATCACATTGTCACCGTGGCCTATCTCTCTGCCCGGCTCGAGAACGACCTCACGCCTTGTATCGGACGGCAACGCATATGAAGGCAGGATGATGATCCCCTCTTCTCCCGTCGAGAGCAGTTCCCGTCTGTCTTCATCAAACTTGTTTTCCGAATCGAACATGGACGGAAGCATCGTCTCCATTCCGCCCGCCGTGGTGCTGTCGCCGGCCTGAGTCATCCTATAGACATTAAAGTTGTCAAATCCGAACTCAAGGAGCTTTCTCGAATCCGCATATACATCATTCCATGTCGGCGCATGCATAACAACGCTTATGAGCGTTTTGCCGTCTTTTCGCGCATATGTTACAAGCGCATATCCCGCCTGATTGGTCGCGCCCGTCTTTCCGCCGATACAACGGTCATATTTCTGTGTTCCGTTTATAAACCAATGATGATTGGTGAGAAGTTTTTCGGGGTTTTTGTTTGTCGCCGGCATGGCAAAGGTCGCCGTTCCCGTGATCTTCATGAAATCCTCGTTTCCGTAGGCTGCACGCGAGATTAGTGCAAGATCGTAGGGGCATGTATAGTGATCGTCGTCGTGAAGTCCGTGAGAATTAGCGAAGTGTGACCTCTCACATCCGAGACTCTGTGCTTTCCAGTTCATCATCTTTATAAACCTTGCGATCGAACCTCCGACATGCTCTCCGACAGCATATGTGGCTTCATTACCCGATTCAAGCATGATGCCGTAAAGTGCCTGTTCAAGCGTTACCTGCTCACCTTCAACAAGTCCCATACGGCTGCTTGTTTTCGAAACATAATTGTCAGCCGCATATGAAACGGTGACGATCTCATTCAGATCTGCGTTTTCAAGCGCAACAAGAGTCGTCAGAATCTTTGTTGTACTCGCGGGATAAAATTTCTCATATATGTTTTTTTCATAGAGGATACTTCCCGTATCGGCATCCATAAGGATCGCGCCATCTCCGGAGAGTTCCGGTCCGGACGGCCAGGGAAGCGCGGCTTCATCTGCCAAAGCCGGGATCGCGTTACCCGCGAACGAAGAGACACAAAGAACGGCAGCGACTGCTGCGGCAACAATGTAATTAACTATTCTGTTGTTGCTCCTGATGCTGCTCATCCTTTTTCCCCTTTTTCCTTTTTTATTCTCTGTATCCTGCAGCAACTTAATCATCCGCAGCTCCGCGCTGATTCCTCGATTGTGAATTCGCACAATCCCCAAATACGTTACCCGTTTATGCGATCGAATTACCCGTATAAAGCTTATAGTATCTGCCCTTCTGTTCTATAAGTTCCTCATGAGTTCCGCGTTCCACGATCCTTCCCTGTTCAAGGACCATTATACAGTCACTGTTGCGAACTGTCGAAAGCCTGTGGGCGATTACAAATGTTGTTCTCCCTTTCATCAGACTGTCCATGCCTTTCTGGACAATCTTCTCTGTTCTTGTATCTATGGAGGAGGTAGCCTCATCAAGAATAAGCACGGGAGGATCCGCGATTGCCGCCCTTGCTATGGCAAGGAGCTGGCGCTGACCCTGTGAAAGGTTCGAGCCGTTGCCTGTAAGCATAGTGTCGTAGCCTTTCGGGAGTTTCTTTATAAAATTGTGGGCATTTGCAAGGCGTGCCGCACTGATAACCTCGTCATCCGTGGCATCAAGCTTGCCGTAACGGATATTTTCGGCCACGGTTCCCGTGAAAAGGTTCGTCTCCTGCAAAACCATTCCGAGCGAGCGACGCAGGTCACCCTTCTTGATTTTATTGACGTTTATGCCGTCATAGCGGATCTTTCCGTCCTGTATATCGTAGAACCTGTTTATAAGATTTGTGATCGTCGTCTTTCCGGCACCGGTAGATCCGACAAAAGCTATCTTCTGTCCGGGCTTCGCATAAAGCTTCACATCAAAAAGTACCTGTTTTTCGGGTACATATCCGAAATCAACACCGTCAAAGACAACATCTCCGCAAAGTTCCTTGTAATCAGTCGTATCCGTGGCTTTATGATAATGCTTCCATGCCCAGTGTCCTGTTCTGTGATCGCATTCGGTGATCTCATCACCGTTTTTCTCTGCATTGACGAGCATAACATATCCCTCATCCTTTTCGGGTTCCTCGTCAAGTAGTCCAAATACACGGTTTGCTCCGGCAAGAGCCATGATGATCGAAGCGAATTGCATGCTTATCTGGTTGATCGGCATCGAGAACGATCTGCTCAGATTAAGGAATGCAGTGAGTCCTCCGAGTGTGAATCCACCGATACCGTTCATCGCAAGGATGGATCCCACAACTGCCAAAACAACGAAATTAAAGTTTGTAAGCTGCATGTTTATGGGCCCGATTATATTTGCATAGTGATTGGCGTTGTCGGCGCTCTCAAAAAGGGCATTATTAAGCTTGTCAAAGCCTTCGCTCGCCTCTTCTTCGTGGCAGAAAACCTTTACTACCTTCTGTCCCGAGATCATCTCCTCTATGTAGCCGTTAACAGCACCGAGATCTTTCTGCTGTGCAACGAAATACTTGCCGCTCTTTGATGATACCTTCTTTGTGGCAAATATCATTATCGACGAAAGTGCGAGTGTCAAAAGGGTAAGCCACCCGTTGAGTGTTATCATGTTG
>JAILPE010000075.1 GCA_024699645.1 Lachnospiraceae bacterium | reverse complement strand
TTGATAAAGATATCCGTGGCACCGATAAGCTTCATGATCGAAATTTCCTGTTTTCTGACCGAAACGCCGGTTGAGATCGTGATACTGATAAGGAAGACAGCCACAAGCAGGAGTACAACGATTATGATTATTGACACGGCTGCGAGCATGGTATTGATGCCGGTAAGACCTTCGGCAATATCGGTTGTGTCATTAACCTTTCGCACTCCTTCGAGTCCCGTTGCATATGCGACAAGATCCTTCTGCATTTCCGGATCGTTAAGATAAACGGTATAGGAAGATGAATCTTTAAGGGGATTATCGTCACCAAAGGTTTCTATCATCTCGGGAGAGAGGTTCTCTGATTTATATTTTTCCCACGCCTCGTCCCCCGAAGTAAAGGTCACTTCACTGACTTCGGCACGCTTGCGGAGCTTCTCGCCGATCGAGTCGATCTGATCATATCCGATACCGTCATCAAAAAAGATTGTAATGCCTACATTGTTTTCGGCCTCTCTGACCATGTGATTAAAGTTCGCAAGGACAATGTAAAATATCCCGAATAAAAACAGGCATGCCGCCATGGTTGCTATGGAAGCCAGTGAAAACATCCTGTTTCTGGCGAGACCGGCGAAGCCCTGCCCGATCCCGTAAAAGAAAGTTGAGATCCTACGCATGTGAATATCCGCCTTTTTTGTCGCTTTTTAATACACCCTTGTTGAGAGTGATGACACGTTTCTGCATCATGTCAACGATTTCCTTGTTATGCGTGACAACAACCACCGTCGTGCCTCGCCTGTTTACTTCTTCGAGGAGCCTCATGATCTCAAGGGAGTTCTTGGGATCAAGGTTTCCTGTCGGCTCGTCCGCAAGCAGCATGACAGGATTGTTGACAAGCGCTCTTGCGAGAGCGACCCGTTGCTGCTCACCGCCTGAAAGCTCGTCGGGAAAGCTTTTATATTTGTCTGCGAGTCCGACGATTGAAAGAATCCTCGGAACATCACGTTCTATCTGCTTTTTTGGAACCTGAGTGACACGCTGGGCGAAGGCGACATTGTCATAAACATTTCTGTCCTTAAGAAGCCGGAAATCCTGGAACACCACGCCGATGCTCCTGCGCAGCTTGCATACGCCGCGTGAGCGCATCCTGCAGATGTTGCGGCCGTTGACCATGATGATGCCCGATGTCGGTGTGATCTCCCTGAGAAGAAGCTTTATCAAAGTCGACTTGCCCGAACCGCTGCTCCCGACGATAAAAACAAATTCGCCCTTCCTGATCTGGAGGTTCAGGTTCTTGACGGCATGGAGACCGTCGACATAATCTTTTGTGACGTTCTCACATAATATAACGGGCGGATCTATGATTTCGGTTTCCGCCCTGTAGAGATCAAATCTGTCCATAGAAAAACCATCCTTTTCCCAGAACTATACAATCATAAACTATAGGGTTACAATCATAAATTTGCGAGTTGCTTCGCAAATTGATCGTAATAAAGCAGATTGCTTCTCAATCTCGTCGGGCTTTGCACTTGCACTTATCAACCGACAGAGTCGATATACTCTTTGCTTTATTCATTATCCCAAAACAGACTGTAGTTCGCAATAAAAATATAAATAAATAGGAAGGCAAATAGGAAGGACCCCGGGGGATGGTGTTATTATGACCGCATTATTCTTTTATCTAATGAATGGCACTTTACGTACGGGAATTGTGCTTAATTTTTCAAGCATCCAATGGGAATAACATATACGCCGTCTTTACGTTTATAACCATACTCTGTTGCGGTTATTACTAACTTGAGATCCGGAAGTCTTAGCGGAACTTGTTTTTCTTTTTTGTTGTACTCAGATATTAGCCGTTCTATATTTAACATTTGTGTGCAAAATTATTTAACACATATGCGGTAGTTGGCCTTACACATTTGTGCTGATGCTTTTGAGTTGCGTAGCAGTGACGAGTGAAGGGTAGCAGTGAAGTTTTGAGTGAAGTACAGTGAAGTTTTGAGTGAAGTACAGTGAAGTTTTGAGTGAAGTACAGTGAAGTTTTGAGTGAAGTACAGTGAAGTTTTTGTTTACTACTTCACTGCTTTTTGTTATAATTCATATACAGACAGCTATGGAGGAAGAGGAAATGCGCATAGAAGAACTGTTTTCGGAGTATGGATTAGAGGATAAAACAATAGAATATAAGGGAATAA
>JAILPE010000035.1 GCA_024699645.1 Lachnospiraceae bacterium | reverse complement strand
AACATGGGCTTCCTTGCAGCTCTTGCCGGAATGGTAACAATAGCACGTCTTACATCGGCACAGCCTACTTACGGACAGAACTACGAAATGGATGCCATCGGATCATGTTTCATCGGCGGTGCTTCCGCATACGGCGGAATCGGAACGGTTCCCGGCGTTATCATCGGTGCCGCTCTCATGGGCGTTATCAACCTTGGTATGGCTCTTATGGGCGTAGACCAGAACCTTCAGAAGGTGGTTAAAGGTCTCGTTCTCCTCGCAGCCGTAATCTTCGACGTAGTTTCAAAGCGTGGCGGTAAGCTTATCGCAGAGTGATCCCGTAAAGGATATCCCCGAAGGGAATACAGCGGCGATGCATTAAAAAAGCATAATATCCTCATAAAAGAGAAAAGAAGAGTCCCCGGAAGGTTTCCTTTCGGGGACTCTTGGTATTTGTCCGCTCCCTCGGAGCTTACTCCTTTGGGACTCTTGGTATTTGTCCGTTCTCTCGGAGCTTTCCGTGTGGGATCACTCTGCGGTGTTGAAGATCTGTGCTATGGGCGAGTCCTTGTCAAGAATGAGTGTCTTGTCACCTGTCATGGACTTCTTTGCTGCATCGAGTGATCTGACGAATGTGTAGAAGTCTGCACGGTCCTCGGTGTTATATGCTCCGCTGAGGATCTTCATGTACTCGGCCTCACCTTCGGAGATGATCTTCTCTGCATTTGCTTCGGCTTCCGAAACACTGACTACGATCTCGTTATCCGTTTCTGTCCTGATCTTCTTGGCATCCGATTCACCGGAAGCTGTATAGGATGCTGCGATGTTGTTACGCTCTGAGATCATTCGCTCGTATACGGCTGCCTTGTTATCGCTCGGAAGGTCAAGATGTTTTGTCTCAACGGCGATAAAGCTGATACCATACTGGTCCATTGTGGAACCGATGTTGTTCATGATCATTTCGTTGAGGACGCCGTCACGTGATGTTATGACTTCCTGCTGCTCCATGCTACTGATAACGTTCTTCATGGAGTTGTAAACGATGGTGTTGATACGACTCTCGGCGTTAGGTATAAGCGTCAGGGTCTGAACGAACTTTAAGGGATCAACGATCTTCCATAATACGTAACTGTCAACAACCATTGTCTTTTTGTCTTCGGTGATTACGTCAGACTGTGTCAGGTCATATATAAGAAGCGTACGGGGAAGTGTGTCTGTGGACTGGATGAAAGGAACCTTAAAGGAGAGACCTGCATCCGGAACTATTCTTTCGATCTTTCCAAACTGCTTTACAAGTGTATATTCATTTTCCATCGTGATGACGATCGAATTTGAAAGAACGATTATCGCAACGACCGCAAGAATGAGGGCAATGATTATGGGAGCCTTTTTTCTGGGCTGTCTGATGCGCTCGATGTTGTCATTATTGGTTGTATCAGCCATTATTCGTTACCTCCTTCATTGGTATTTCCGACAAGCGGTTCGAGAGGAAGAAGCTTTTGAGTGGTCGATCCGTCCGAATTGTCGATGAAGACTTTAAGGTCGGGAAGAAGTTCTTCCATTGTTTCGTAGAACATACGCTGCTTGGTGATGAGCGGGTACTTTGTGTACTCGGAATAAAGAGCGTTAAATCTGGCTACCTGGCCCTGAGCCTCGTTGATACGAGCTTCCTTGGTGGAGTTGGCCTCCTTAAGGATCTGGTCGATCTGAGCCTCTGCCTGAGGGATCTGCTCATTTCTGTATTTCTTGGCATTGTTGATGGCTGTATCGGCACCCTGCTTAGCCGATTCAACGTTCATGAAGGCTTCAAGGACTTCCGCTGTCGGAGGTTCCGAATCCTGTATCGTAATGTTGATGAGCTGAAGTCCGAGGTCGTTGTCCTCGAGGTGCTGTGAGATTTTCTCACGGATATTTGCCTGAATCTCGCTCTTTCCTGTCGTGATAACACTGTCTACATCGTATGAACCGATCTCCGAACGTATACAGGACTGGGAGATGGTCTTAAGGATAGTTACGGGATTCTGAGAAGCGTAAAGGTATTTGATCGGATCGATGACCTTGTACTCAACGTAGAAATCGACGTTAACGAAGTTGAAGTCCGATGTGATCATAAGAGATTCATCTTCTACGGATTCGGAAGAACCCTCGATGTAACCGATAGGGAAGCCCTTGATCGTAGTATCGACTTTTGTTACCTCCTGAACGAACGGGATCTTGAAATGAAGACCCGAATCGGTGACCGATGACGCATTACCGAAAGTAGTGATGACTGCTGCTTCCTGCTCGCTTAAAGTGAAAAACGAACCGAAGGCAAGTATCAGAACAACGATCAGAAGCAATGCATACTTGATCGGCTTCTTTAATTTTTGAAAATCAAAATTAAAAGAATTCATATTTCCTCCTTCTTTACACGGACCGAGCCGTGCTTAGTTTTCCTTACCTTTTTTACACGGACCGGGCCGTGCTTGGTTTTCCTTACCTGATATACGGGATATGTCGAAATCCTTTGTTATGGTTTTAGAGTATAGACTATAGGGGCAGATTGTTCAACAGTTTAGTTTGGCAAAATACGGAGAGGTATTTTGCCGAGTTACCGACGAACATCACTGCTTTACCATGTCGGGGAAAGTGAATTCGGCATCGGCATCATCATCCTCGATGGTAACGGTATAAGTCCTTGAGATATATCCGTCGAGAACAAGGCGGACGGTGACGGTGCCGGGGCGGGGCTTCTCGGAGACGGCTTTGCCTCCCGATACAGTTGAAACGTGGGTACCGTTGACGTAGACAGACGTTCCTTCCGTACAGGAAACTATAAGCTTGTGACCTGCAGAAGTTTTGGAACCGGTCGCTTCCTTATCGGATGAGTCTTCGGGAGCGTTGCCGGTGTTGTCATCGGAAGAGTCGCTTGTATTGGCGTCAAAAATAAAGTCGTTGTCTGCATCGTTTGAGTCGGAATCGTTATCCGGATCCTCGGAGTCATCGATATAGTTGTCGCCTTCATTCGTCTCGTTGTAAAGAATATCCTCGGGTGGATCGTCAGTGGCAACAGGAGCGGGAGGAAGTGAAATATTAAATGTACCACCGGAAGTGTTGACATGGATCGTTCCTGAGAACGAAATGTACCCTCCGAGCTCGACCCTGATCGAATGAGAGCCCTCGGGGATGCTGACAGCTTCGTTGTACAGAGTGTTCACACCGTCGATGTAGAGGAGAGCACCCTCGGGATTTATGTTAAATGTTACATCGCCGTACGTAACGGGCACACGACCGAAAGGTGAAAGGTCGAATACGGCTGTTTTGTGACTCTCAATCCTTATATCGGCCGACGCCGAAAGCTCGAGATTTTCGACATAAACGGAATGATCGCCGACGGCGAGAGGGATCGTAAGGTCGGGTGAGATCTGCTGAGCGATATAATTGCCGTTAACGCGTATGGAACCCCCGTCAAAATCATCGGTCCCGGAAAAAGTCAAAAATCCGTGGGAAGAAACAACCTTGATGAAAAATATCCGGTTGTCTTTGTAATAGAGAGAGATCACGTCGAGATCGTTCAGGTCATCAATGTCTATGAAGCGTTCGCCGTCAAGAACAAGGATCCTGTCGTCGTACTTATAGACATTGTTGCCGGCAGTAAGCCTTCCGATCGAACTGTCGATCCTGAAGCGCATCACGTCCTTGTGAGTCTTGAAATCGCCGCTCCCTTTGATGGAATCAAGCTTGGAACCGTCTGCTGTTGATGCCGTGACGATGTCACCGACCTTGAGCAGCGGGGCACCTATGATCTTACCGTACGATGTCCTTATGTCGGTTGCCGCCGTAAATGTGAATTCGACGTCCGAACCGGATTCTATGTCATAAAGTTCGATAAGGCAGCCATCGAGATCGATATCTCTGATGATACATGTATAGGAACCCGGGCCCATGGGGGCATCGGTCGGGGATTGCGCCTCTCCCAACGGAAGAGCGACCGGTTCTGCATTTTTGCCCGTATTGTCACCGGAAGCATCGCGCGAGGTTTGAACTTTACTTTTATCACTGTTTTTACCAAGGTCGATCACGCCCGTTCCGAAAAGGATAGCGAGTATTATGATCGCCAGGACGGCGACGCTTATGATTATCACAGTTTTTTCTCTTCTGCTTCCCATGAAATGTTCCCTTTCGTCATTGATGATCGGCGATGATGATCTTTTTTGCGAGTTCAGACAGGTTTTCTTTGGTATTTAAGTGCGGTGATCCGGTCACCGCATCAAGAAGGTCGTTCAGAACCTTTCCGACCCGGGCGCCGGGAGGGCACCCCAAAGCCAATACGTCCTTGCCGGTTATTGCAAGGTCTTTTATAAGAAAGCATTCTTCCTTTTCAAGAATGTCTTTTGTCGTTTCACGCAGTTGCGTGCTGAAGCCTTTGCCGTACAAAGCGTCGAGATGGTCGAACCATAAAGGAACAAGCTCGGTGCCGATGATCGCCATCGTTCGTTTGAGCTCCTTACGTGACAGATCTTTACATGAAGGATCGCTGTGTTCTGTCAGCAGACAAACGCTGTCGGTTGTTTTATTGTCAAATCTGAGGCTTCGCATCAGTTGGCGCGGATTACCGGTAAAATGTGTCAACACGGACCAACGGACTGTTTTGTCCGAATAAGAGGCTTTAAGCGAACGGAGCAATTCCTTCGATCTGTCGTTTTTGTAAACGGTCTCTAACCCGGGCATTATCGATCCGGCGAGACCTGTTGAATGGAGCAGTCCGATAAGCTCGGGATTATCGCTCGTCAAAAGCTTTGAAAGTTCGGCACAGATCCTTTCGGGACTGACTGCCTTTATGGAAGGCGCGAGTTTGGAAATGGCATTAAACGTCTCGGGTTCGATCGCAAAGGAAAGACATGCGGCAAAACGAATTGCGCGAAGCATCCTGAGAGCATCTTCGCCGAACCGTGCGAGAGGATCGCCGACACATCTGATAAGGCCCGAAGAGAGATCCTTTTCTCCGTCGTAGGGATCGACAAGTCCGTCCTCGTCGTTGTATGCCATAGCGTTTATGGTGAAATCACGCCTTAAAAGATCTTCTTTAAGAGATCGTGTGAACGAAACGCTTTCGGGATGGCGGCCGTCAAGGTATTTGCCGTCAACACGGTAAGTGGTTACTTCAAAACTTTCGCTGCGCACAAGTACGGTGACCGTTCCGTGCTTGATCCCGGTATCGACCGTTCTCGGAAAAAGCTCTTTTACACGGTCAGGGGTGGCAGATGTTGTGATATCCCAGTCGTACGGGACTCTCGATAAAAGTGCATCACGAACACAGCCGCCGACGCTGTATGCTTCAAAGCCGGCACCTTGCAATTTATGTATGATCATTGATACCGCTTCGGGCATATTGATTCGCATTGTGTATCTCCAAATGTATATGATCGTTCTCCGGTATCATCACAGGCTGTCGTTGCACAGGCAAAGCAACCGCACTGTCATGAGCTTATAACATTATAGCATAATCGGCAATTCGGGTGAAGAGCGTGGAAAATGTTACAAATCTTTACATGAAATCAAAATTATCGTATAATAATTAAGTGTTTGAAAATAAGTCGGGGTATGGTTACTTCGGTAACGGAGTATAGAAGGTTATGATAAATGGGAGGGCAGGATATGAACTATATAATCGAATTTGATTATGCGGCCCTTGTCATATACATTATCCTTCTGTTTTTTTATTATCCCAAGAGCAGCACGGCGGGGACATCGGGAAGAAGCTATAAAAAGCTCATCAGTGTATCGGCGGGTGCCACACTTCTCGATATCCTGACGGTCTATATCGGATACGATCCCGGAATCTGGCCGGAGTGGCTCATCTGGGTGATCAACATTCTTTACCTGTCGGCTCAGAATCTCATGCCGCATGTCCAACTAATATATACGAGATCACTTACCGGTTTTGAAAAAGGGAACCGTCAATACTTATACATGATCTTTTCCGCGATCACCTACACGGCATCGCTGTTCATCATAATCACCTCCCCTGCGTTAAAGCTTGGATTCTATCTTGACGAGGAGATGAACTATCACCAGGGGAAGGGAATGTTTGTGCTGTACGGTTTGGCATTCCTTGTCATGATAGTGACGATCGTAAACATAATTTCGAACAGAAAAAAGATGCACACAAGGACGAGAGCATCGATCTACGTGCTTGTCATTATAAATATGTCGAGCATGTTTGTTCAGTTTATGCTTGAAAACCTCCTTATAACATGTTTTACATCATCATGTGCGTGCCTTATTGTTTTTGTATTGTTACAAAATCCCAATCAGGCGGTCGACAGTGAGACGGGGTTCCTGACGAGAAGTACTCTTACGATCGCTATAGGAGAGCATGTGGCCCGCGCAAGGGGAATGAGGATATTGTTATTGGTTCCCGATAACGCCAAGAATATAGGCGCCGTACTCGGATTCGAAAAGTATCATATGCTTCTCAGGGAGATCGGCGGATATTTCAGGAAGTTCTTCCGCTCCGACGCATATATTGTGGCTGAAGATTGCATCGCATTTATAATCCAAAAAGATATCAATCCCGAATATTTTCGTAACAGTATAAAGAGAAGGTTCGAAAAAGAATGGGATATAGGCGATCTTGAGATAAACAGAACGTGCAGTGTGGCTATCGTCGACACTCTCGGAGACGACCCGACCGAGTCCATATTGAATGCAATCGATTTCTCAATCGACCGACTTCACACCGTAGGAAACGGAGAATTCTATATTGCCGGGGCTGAGGCGTACAGCCGTGAAACGATCGTGAGTCTCAGCGAGAAGATGAGAACTCTCGAAGAAGAGTCAAGAGAAGCCCAGGAAGCCAGAGAAGCGGCACAGAGAGCCGACCGCGAAAAGAGCATGTTTCTTGCGAACATGTCCCATGAGATCAGAACACCCATGAATGCCATCATAGGCATGACTGACCTGATCCTCAGAGATGACATAAACGAACGAGTCAGGGCAAATGCTTTGGATATTAAGGGCGCAAGCGATTCACTTCTCGGTATCATAAACGACGTGCTCGATATATCAAAGGTCGAATCGGGAAGGCTTGAGCTTGTAAATGATAAGTACGATCTGAGAAATTTGCTTACGGGTATCGTGAGTCTTATTTCCACAAGAATAAAAAAGGATAAAGTTGATTTTCTGGTTGAGATCGACAAAACGTTGCCCAGAAAACTTATCGGAGACGAAGTAAGAGTACGTCAGGTGTTTGTCAACGTTTTGAGTAATGCCGCCAAATTCACAAAAGAAGGCTATATAAAGCTTGTCGTTAGGGGCACAAAAGAGGAAGACGGTTTCAGACTGTGCGTGCGAGTAGAGGACACCGGTACGGGTATAAGACAGGAAGACATGTCTAAGCTCTTTAAGACGTTCTCGAGGATCGAAGACAAGGAAAATCATTTTGTTGAGGGAACCGGGCTCGGTCTGGCGCTCTGCAGAAAGCTTCTCAATGGTATGCACGGCGATATCGGAGTCAGGAGTGAATACGGAAAAGGTTCGGTGTTCTCTTTTGATATCCTTCAGGGAAACAGCGGAGACGTTCCGATCCTTGATTTCGAAGATCCGGATGATAAAAATGCCGTTATGATCCTGTCGGATGGGGAAGCTGATGAGAGGATCGCAAAGGTGGAAGCGATCTTCCGAGATCTTTCAATCAAATTTGTCAAATGTTCTTCAAGCGATGACGTTGAAAAGGCCATGGCAGCATGCAGGGTAGTGGCGGTATTCTCATATAAGAAACTTTATTCCGACTATACTGACTGGTTCGAGGGAATCGGGAAACCCGTTATTGCGCTTTTTCCTAAACCCGGGGAGCGGTATGACGATATGCCGAATGTAGCGCTCGTTACGGAGCCGATCTATTCACTCGGGATCGCAAAGATACTTGACGGAGTGGATCACAATGAATCAGAAGGGGATACGCTCAGTGCACCCGATGCAAGAGTACTTGTGGTAGATGATAATATCGTGAACCTTAAGGTTGTGGACGGATTGCTTAAGTGCTTCGATATCAACCCGGATTCCGTTACATCGGGAGCAGATGCACTCGAGAGGATAGTCGGAGGAGAATACGATCTTGTTTTTCTTGACCATATGATGCCGGAAATGGACGGGATCGAGACACTCGAAAAAATAAGAGAACTGCCCGGAGAAGAATCGGGAATATGTACGGTAGCTCTTACGGCAAACGCCGTCAACGACGCAAAGAACATGTTCCTGGAGGCGGGATTTGACGGATATCTTTCAAAACCGGTCGATATAAGGGAACTTGAAAGAATACTTATTGAAAAACTTCCCGAAAGTAAGGTAAAGCTTAAAACGTCGGTTGCCCGTAAAGAGAAAAAAACTTTGAAACTGCCCCATATGACCGGAGTTGATACGGTAAGAGGTATAAAGGCATGTGCGGGGAGAACCGAAAGGTACATCGAAGTGCTCCGAACTTTCTACGGGAGCGGGAAAATACAGCTTTCAAAGATAGAAAAGCTATATAACATCAGAGACAGTAAAAACTTGAGAATAGAAGTACATGGGCTCAAAAGCGTTTCGGCTTCCATCGGGGCAATGGATATATCAAATCTTTCCCTTGCTCTTGAAAACGCTTTGAAAAACGAAGACATGAATTTTGTCGACGCAAATCTGTCAAATCTGCTTTTGATGTACGGAAAGCTTCTACAACAGCTCGGAACATATTTTGATGTTGAAGAACAGAATGAAGACGAAGCAAAACCAATAGCACTTTCGAAAGTCAGGGATAAGCTTGTGCTCCTGGCAGGAGCGCTTGATGAGTTTGATGATGAGCAAGCGTGTGAGCTTATTGACGGAATATTGGAATATAAATTTGACGCTAAGGTCAGAAGAGAGATAAGAGCGATAAGGGATCAGGTTAAGGTGTTTGACTATAATCGCGCTTCCGAACTTACAGAGGAACTTATAAAGGAATTATCTGCACAATAAGGGGGGATGAAAAGCAGAAAATATCTGCAGGACAGGTGGGTTAAAAAGCAGAAAACTTCTGCAAGACCGGTGGACTCACATAAAGGAGCCGGCTGTATAATAGGTGGTTTTAAAGAAAGAAGGGTGAAAAATGAAAAATGTTCTTGCTGTTGATGACAATCCGGCAAATCTCACTATGGTGAGGGAAACTTTGAGAGGCATATACAAGGTGAATCTTGTAACGTCGGGTGAACAGGCACTCAGATATGTGGATATAAAAAAGCCCGATCTGATACTGCTTGATATCTGTATGCCGGGAATGGACGGGATGACCACACTCGAAGAGCTCAACAAGAAGGAAGACAGAAAATGGAAGGTCGTTATCCTTACGGCGGTTGCCGATAAGGAGATAGAAAACGAAAGCAAGGAGCTTGGAGCGGATGGATTTATCGCAAAACCTTTTGTACCGGAAAATATGATAGAGACTCTCAGCTCACTCATAGGATAAGTATGAAAAAAATGTGACCATACGCTGTTTATCTTGTTATTTAAGCAGATCTGTGGTATAAATATTTCGAATGCGCGGGTGTTTGCTCAGCGCTCTTTACTGCGATGCGAAGGCCGGTAACTGTCCGATGTCGCTTAGGAGCGAAAAACCCGCATGGGGATAATATCCGTAGCGGCAGCTAAATCTAACCGGATATGACGAAATACGAGAGAGTTATGAGAACAAAATTATTGATCATTCTTACTGTCTTCACATGCCTTATGCTTACGGCATGCGGATCGACGGATATCATCACGGGATACACCTCAGGGGATGTGGATCTCGGTCAGTACAAGGAAGTAACATACCAACCTGAAGAATTTACCGTTACCGATGACGAGGTTTCGGAACGTGTTCAGAACAGACTTATTGCCACACATCAAGAAAATGTCGACGTTGAAGGCAAGACGGTTGCCGAAAACGGTGACTTGGTCATCTGTGATTATAAAGGGTTTGTTGACGGTGTGCAGTTTGAGGGCGGAACAACCGAAAATGCCGAGATACGTGTCGGCGATTCGGGAATGATACCCGGTTTCATGGAGGGTATCGTTGGAGCGGAGATCGGTGTGGAAAAGGAATTTGATGTTACATTCCCCGATCCTTATGATATGAATGCCGAGCTTTCGGGAAAACAGGCAACATTTAAGGTGCTCGTTCATAGGATAGTTACAAAACAGTCGCCCGAATATACCGATGAGCTTGTGGCAAGCTACACCGATTATGAAACCACAGCAGAATATAATGACGTGATCAGACAGGAGATCACGAAAGAAAAACAGCAGGAAGCAGATACAAAGAAGACATTTGATGTTTTCAAAAAGATCATAAATGCGAGTGAGTTTGATGAGCAGGCTATCGCACCGCACATCATTGAAAATCGCCAGAGAATATTGTCCGATCTGAACAACAGATATATGTCGATACTTCAGATCGATGCATTTACATATTACAATCAGTATCTCGGTATGACGACGGATGAGGTCAATGAGTATTTTGATTCGATGGCCAAGATGCAGGCTGAATACATGTTCGTTCTTGCGGCTGTCAGCGAAAAAGAAAACATCACGGTTACCGAGACAGAGATAGATGAACTTGCCGAGAAAATGAAGACCAGCTATGAATATGAAACGTTAGACGAGTTTTATGCATCCCTTAAGTCTACATATGTTCAAGAGGGACGTGATGTTGTCGCTTCACAGGCAAAGATCAACAAAGCCCGTGATCTGATCTTGAATTCGGCACTCGCTAATTGATCGTTTGTGATTGTTGTTAAGATTTTTGGAATCAGGGTATGGACAGAGTTCAAAGAAGTGTGGGAATTCGCTTCTTTAATTAGGAGGCTTGCATGAGATTTGTTCCGATTAATCGGGCAGTGCCCGGAATGGTTCTCTCAAAATGCATTTTTGACTCGGAACATAGGGTATTGTTGAGCGCCGACATGGAGCTTACGCAGGATTTTATCGATCGTCTCAGAGAGAGAGGACTGCCGGGCTTTTACATTGAAGACGAGCTGACAAAAGATATAGTCATCGAAGATGCAATACCTGAAGAACTTCGAGGGAAGGCAGTGGAATGTCTTATCCGAAACGATATAGATGAGACATTAAATGTTGTACAGGAAATTGTTGAAAAACTCAGACAATCCAAGGTTATAACATTCGACCTTATAGATCTTCGAACATTCGATGAGTATACATACAGCCACAGTGTAAATGTTGCCATACTCGCGACGGTTGTGGGAATAGGCCTTAAACTTTCCAAGAAAGCTCTTGTACAGCTTTGTACGGCGGCAATCCTGCATGACATCGGAAAGCTTCAGATAGACACAAATATATTGAACAAACCGTCAAGACTTTCTCCCGATGAGTTCGCTATCATGAAGAAGCACAGTGAGATGTCTTATGACCTCGTAAAGAATAAGCTTGAGATTTCGGCTGTCACGAAGATCGCAATCCTCCAGCATCATGAAAACATGGACGGAACGGGATATCCTAAAGGATTAAGCACCCAGGACATTCATCTTTTTGCAAGGATCATTCATGTGGTGGATGTATATGATGCTTTGACAACTGCAAGACCGTATAAGAGCGCATATTCGCCGATGGAGTCCATCGAGTACCTTATGGGCGGATCGGGAACGATGTTTGACGCCGATGTGGTAAAGACGTTTATCAGATATGTACCCATATATCCAAAAGGGATTTCGCTTTTGCTCTCAACCGGAGATGAGGCGGTCGTGGTCGAAAACCATATGGAAAACATGTCGAGACCCAAGGTAAGGACATTTGACGGAGTTGATATCGATCTTATGCTTGATCGAAGCGCAACAAATATAACAATAGTCAGAGTCCTCGATAATTCGTACACATCAAGAAACAGCGGAAAGAGAGACACGAGAAAGCATATACTTGTTGTTGACGATATGGTGGTCAACCTTAAATCGATAGAAGGTATTCTCGGAGGTCTGTACAGAGTATCTGCGGCACGAACGTGCGAGCAGGCTCTCAACTTCCTAAGAAGAAGAAAACCGGACATGGTGCTGCTCGATATAGATATGCCGGATATGAACGGAATCGAGTTGGCCGTGAAGATAAAAAAAGAATATTCAAATGATATTATCATAATATTTGTAAGTTCGTTATCGAGCAAAGAAATAGTGATGAAGTCCCAGGAGGTGGAGCCGAAGGATTATATCCTGAAGCCGTACAGGGCACTCTACCTGCTTGACAGAATCAGTAAGGCTTTAGGGGAAGAGCATGTGATAGTCTGAAAGGGGATGTTTTTATCAGAAGTTTAGATGCGCAACATTATAAGTTTAATGAAGAAGCATCTTGGGAGAACGATGGTTTTTCGTATTTCAAGATATATGATGATGCGGTTGAACAGGTTCCTTGTTCGATAGAGGGGATCAACGCATCCGAGGGAGTTAAAAATTCGGGCGGAAAGCTTACGCTTTATGTGGATGTGCTGCGCCTTTTCTGCGTAGAGGGCACGGTTATAGCCAATAATCTGCTTGCCTATTACCAAAAGAACATGGAAATGTTCAGGCTTAAGCTTCATGGCTTACGAAACAGTTGCAGTTGTATCGGGGCTACGGAGTATGCTCAGAGAGGCAAAGAGATCGAGGTTGATTCAAGGCTCGGAACCGACATAAGCTGGGATGTTGAGGATTATGCTCATGATATACTTGAACTGATCGACAGGATCAGATGCTATATCGACGGCGTACGTCTGGTATGTCAGGCTGAAGAGGCTTCGACCGAGGATAACAGAGAACAATGCATGATACTTGGTATTCCAAGGGAGCTTGCAGGCGATCTTAAGGAATCGATGCGTAATCTTGAACTTGAGGATGTCCTCAAGAAGATCGATTTTATCCGTCAGAAGAGATATGCGCGTGATATCGAGGTACATCTTGACAGGATAGTTGAGCTTGTCAATCAGTATGATTTTACCGAAGCAATGGAGATCGTAGACAGGATCATAGAACCGATCTGACAAGAAAAACAGTCAAACATATAAAAATGGGAGAGGGTGGCTTCTCGGAGGCTACCCTTTTTGTAAATATTTTTAACAGAAGGGAAAAAGTAATGAAAAGGATAGTTAGTACAGTACTTCTTGCAATTTGTCTTGTGGGAGCCGTAGTTCCGGCCAAAGCCGGCTCGAAGGAGATCGCGTTCAAGGATCATGATTTTTCGGTTACTGTATCGGATGAAGTTCTTGCAATGAATTCCGAGACAAATAAATATGATCCCGTTTGGATCGAAGCAGGTATTCCCGATGCGGAAGAGCGCCTTGACATGATGAAGCAGATGAAGGTTCTGACCATCCTTTTTGATAAAAAGACCGACTCGCTTGTCAACGTGATCTGTAAGATGACCGAGGATACGGTTAAGATATTCAGCTATGAGGGCAAGACGGATGAAGAAGTCCTTGCATCGGTCGATTCACTCATGGAAGGAATAGATGCGCCCGATGAGAACGGAAACAGTACTGGTGTTACTTATGAGCGTTCGGTTGTCAGACACGATCAGATCCCATTCTTCAGGATCATGCTCGATATCGACAACCCCGAGATGAGAGCAAAGGAAGTTATTTACGGAAGCGTAGTTAACGGACGCCTTATCGAGGTGGATCAATTTTTGGAAGAAGAGGGAGAGATTGATGAGACCTTTATAAAAAGCGTGGTCGACAGTATAAAGATTTCGAAATTCATGACGCCCGAAGAATATGAAGAATTGATAGCCAGAAACAAAGTTAAGATATGGATCTTCATAGGCGTGATAATACTGATGATCGTCGGATTGTTCGTATTTGTGACTCTTAACAGAAAGAAAAAAGAAAAGAAGATGATCCGTATATCCGATAATCTTCGTGATTTCAGAGACAGAAAAGCGAGAGGCGAGGTTGATACGAAGAATATAATCGCAACGGGACGTGCACAATATGGGATCAAAGCGATTGAAAAGTATATAGTATACAACACCTGGATCAGAAACGCTGTCGTTGAGATACTGCTTTTTGCATTCCTCGCATTGATCGTTGCGTTCTGTCTGATGTCGGATTCGATCCTTTACGGTCTCCTTGTGGCAGCTTGCGGAATTGTTTCGCTGTATTTCAACTATTCGGGTGGAAACAAAAACAAAGCCAATATGATCGCAAGGTATGATGCGCGAAACAATCCCATGGCGAAGTTTACATTCTATGAAGAATTCTTTACGGTAACCGGCGCGGGAGCAATGGCAGAGTACACTTACGATCAGGTGATGTCTGTCCGTGTCTATAATGAGTATCTCTATATTTTCTTCGGAACCGAACAGGGGGTGTTTGTTGAAAGAAACACCGTAGGTGAGGAAGAGCTTGTAAAACTCGTGTCGCACATAAAATCTCACAGGACAAAATAAAAACCGTAAAGCCCCGTACTTTATACATTTCACTTTGTATCCGCCACGATCACTCTGCAGCGGGCTTTTGCTCCGTCTTCGGAAGCGTAGATATATGCCTTGCCTTTTGAAACTGCTGTTATTTTTCCTGTTTTTTTGTTTACTCTGACTACAGAAGTATTGCTTGATGACCATACAGGCTGTTGCCCTGACGAAACGACTGCCGACAAAGTGGCAGATCCGCCTTTCGCCAGGGTAATTTCATCATTGCTGAGGGTGATATCGGGAGACTCGACAGAAACATCGCATGTTTCGCTTACACCGTCAACCGTCACCGTTATCGTTGTTGTTCCGTGACTTACTCCGGTTATGGTGCCATCGGCAGAAACGGTTGCAACAGACTTCTTTCGGGATTTGTAAGAAACCGGTCTGTTTGAACTGACTCGGGCTTCAAGCTTGTATGTGCCTCCCCGATACAGGGATACATTTTCAGAGGAAAGAGTGATCTGTGGTTTTGCAACCGTAACATTGCAAAGAGCACGGCTGCCGTCCGAAGAAGCTGTGACAGTGCAGGAACCCGGTTTAAGTGCTGTGATGAGTCCCTTCTCGGAAACACGGGCTATGCTCGGACGGCTTGACTTCCATTTTACGGTTGAATTGTTTGACGTTGAAGCGGTCACGCCGGTCATCTCTCCGCAGTCGAGGGTAATACTGTTTTTGCTGAGTTTTATGGTTGTTTCGAGAACCGTTACAACGCATTTGGCACTTGCTTTCTTTCGACGGGCCGTTATAGTTACGGTACCCTTCTTTTTTGCCTCTATTACCCCATAAGCCGATACGGATGCTATTTTAGAGTTGCTGCTTTTGTAAGTGACTTTGCCACCGTCTGAGGCAAGAGCAAACAGAGTATGAGTATCGCCGATGTCAAGCGTAACAACAGAATCACTTAAAACAACGACGCATAAAAGGTCTTTGAGGGGGCTGCTCTTTGCACTCGCTGCGAAAGCGGGAGTGAAAAGACAAAGACAGAAAGATAAGATAACGACAAATATGATCTTCTTTTTTATAAAGATCCCTCCTTTCGAAACAAGGGGGACTTTACGGTTTAAGATGATTATATGTGCGTTGGGGTGAAGGTGTAAAGTAAAAAAACGGGTGCAATTTTTGTGCAATTTGACGATAAACTTTTTCACTGATCAATATTTGCGATTCTTTTTGCTGTTATTGCTTTTTAATGTTCTTAAAGATATAATCATTTTGACTTCGGTTCATAAACTGTCCCATTCGGAGAGGGAAGAAACGCTTGACCGAAATGTTAATAATTCACTATGAGGAGAGAAATATGAAGTACGGATATTTTGATGATTCCGCAAGAGAGTATGTTATCGAGACCCCCGAAACACCGCTTCCCTGGATTAATTATCTCGGAAGCAACGGTTTTTTTGGTCTTATCTCTAATACCGCCGGCGGATACTGCTTCTACCGCGACGCAAAGCTGCGTCGTATCACCAGATATCGCTATAACAACGTTCCCGTCGATGAAGGCGGCAGGATGTTCTACATAAATGATGCGGGAACAGTATGGAGCCCCGCATTCAGACCCGCTCGTACGCCGCTTGACAGCTACGAGTGCCGTCACGGTATGGGTTATACCACATTTGAGAGTATAAAGAACGGTCTTCGCGCAAAGCTTACCTGCTTCGTTCCGAAGAGTGACGCGTGCGAGATCGAGCGTCTTGTTATAAAGAATGAGTCGAATGCGAAGAAAGAATTTACGGTATTTTCGGCGCTTGAGTGGTGCCTTTGGAATGCGGTTGACGATGCTCAGAACTATCAGAGAAACTTAAGCATCGGCGAGCTTGAGGTTATCGGAAGCACGATCTATCACAAGACGGAATACAGAGAGAGACGTAATCATTACGCATTTTATAATGTAAATGTTCCCGTTGACGGATTTGATACCGACAGAGATTGTTTCCTCGGTGCGGGACGAAGCTGGAACGATCCCGCGGTTGTAGCGGCAGACAAAGCTACCGACAGCGTTGCAAGCGGATGGTATCCGATCGCATCACACATGATCAAGGTTACTCTTGCTCCCGGTGAGGAAAAAAGTCTCATTTTCCAGCTCGGTTATATCGAGGTTCCCCGCGACGAGAAGTGGGAGAGCAAGGGCGTTATCAACAAGAAGCCCGCTAAGGAGCTTATGTCACGCTACGCTACAGACGCACAGGTTGACGCAGCATTTGCCGAGCTTTCAAAATATTGGGAAGAGCTTCTTGCAAAATATCATCTTGAAAGCGGTAACGAAAAGGTTGACCGCATGGTTAACATCTGGCATCAGTACCAGTGTATGGTAACATTCAATATGAGCCGCTCCGCAAGCTACTGGGAGACCGGTACCGGTCGAGGAATGGGATTCAGAGATTCATGTCAGGATCTTCTTGGATTCATGCACCTTATCCCCGAGCGTGCGCGCGACAGGATCATTGACATCGCATCGATCCAGTTCGAGAACGGTTCGACATATCATCAGTATCAGCCGCTCACAAAGCGCGGTAATGCCGACATCGGCGGAGGTTTCAACGACGATCCGCTCTGGCTTGTTGCCTGCACGAGCGCTTATCTTCGTGAAACGGGAGATGCTACGATCCTCGATCATCCCACTCCCTTCAATAATGTTCCGGGCAGCGAAAAGCCGCTTATGGAGCACCTTCGCAGAAGCGTAAACTTTACAATAAACAATAAGGGACCTCATGGACTTCCTCTTATAGGACGTGCCGACTGGAACGACTGCCTGAACCTTAACTGTTTCTCGGAAGAGCCCGGCGAGAGCTTCCAGACATTCGGACCGAGTGAAGGACCTGTTGCGGAGTCTGTATTCATCGCAGGTATGTTCGTTAAATACGGTCTTGAATATGCAGATATCTGCGAGCATTACGGCTCAAAAGATGAGGCGGAGCAGATCAGGGAAGAGGTGGCAAAGGTTAAGGCTGCATGTGAGGACGCAGGCTGGGACGGCGAGTGGTTCGTTCGAGCATACGACGCTTATGGCCACAAGGTCGGCAGTAACGAATGCGAAGAAGGAAAGATATTCATTGAGCCCCAGGGCTTCTGCACAATGGCAGGCATCGGTCAGGAGAAGGGCTACGGCCGTAAGGCACTTGATTCGGTTAAGAAGTATCTTGTTAACGACTACGGTGTTGAGATCCTCGCACCCTGCTATACAACATACCATGTCGAACTCGGTGAAATCTCAAGCTATCCGCCCGGATATAAGGAGAACGGAGCGATCTTTACGCACAATAATCCTTGGGTCAGCATCGCCGCAACAAAGATCGGTGACGGTGAAATGGCTTTCGATATCTACAGGCGCAGCTGTCCCGCATTCCTTGAAGATGTGAGCGAGATCCACAGAACAGAGCCTTATGTTTACAGCCAGATGATCGCAGGACGTGCAGCCGTTCATTACGGCGAGGCAAAGAACAGTTTCCTTACAGGAACCGCTGCATGGGCATTCGTTGATATCTCACAGGCGATCCTCGGAATCACGCCCACCCTTGACGGTCTGTCGGTTAATCCCTGCGTACCCGCTGAGCTTTCAAACTACAGCGTGACCCGTCTCTACCGCGGTGTTAAGTATAACATCAAGGTAAAGAAGGAAGCAGGAAAGAGCGGGCTCTTCGTAGAGGGAAGTGCAGTGAGCGGTAACGTGATCCCGCTTCCGACAGGAAAGAGCGAAGTGAATGCTGAGTACTACATCTGAAATGGCACTTTAAGAATATTGCATTGATAACATAGGTGGGGACGGTTCTCGTCTCCACCTTTTTTACTGTGAATTCGTATATGTCATTATACATATATATCCTTCCCCGCTGCATTAAATGCTTAATAAATGAATAGCTACGTGAGGGTAACCGATGGTACCGAAAAACACGCTCGTCTACCTTCCTTCGCTTCGTCACATCTGTACGCTCTCCCGCGCGCAAGCGAACATGTGCGCGCTCCCGAGCGACACGTGACTTGCGAAGCACAGTCGCCTCGCTATCGTTTTTCAGTACCATCGGTTACCCTCACTGCATATTCATTTTTCGGGATCGTAAGCAGCGGGATTCTATAATCTTCGCGCCGCTTCGTGTTCCCCGGTACATGAATCAAGCGGGGGCGCAACGTATAAACCTGAAACGCTTACGTAGTCGAAGTATCGGTTCACGAAACTGCTTAGCACCATCGTGAGCGAGGCACGGAGGCCGAGCTAGCGGAGACACTGAGGCATGGATGCCGAATGTCGACCGGTACGAAAGCCGTGAAGGTGATTACGGCAGTTTCGACTGAACCGTCTGAGACGGAGTCCGCGTGTTCAGGTTTATATGTTGCACCCCGCAATTCATGTGATCGGAAACTTTTAAGCGGCGCGACAGAACAAAATCGCCATCAAAATGATGGTGAAAAATACGAAAAACGCCCTTAAAATGATGGCAAGCTCTTGCGCACCGGCCTTTGATGTGTTATTTTGGAAGCAGAAGAACACTGAATCCACCTAATGCGGTACCGGTAACCGTACCGGCTGTAATAAGGAGTTACTCATGAAAAAACCTTCACCCCGATACATTTTCCCTTCCGCCATAACCGGCGCGGACATCAAAGAGGTTCGTGCTCGCCTGGGTATGTCCCAGAGAGAGTTCGCTTCGTTTGTCGGCGCCTCAAAGCCTACTGTTGAAAGGTGGGAAGCCGCTTCGTCACCGGTCTCGGGACCGATAGTTTCACTTGTCACGATGCTTATGAGAGATTCCGGTATTGTATCAAAGATGGTGCTTCCGGAAAACACGTTAAGAATCCGACTGTATTACATGTATGAAAGCTTCGTCTGCACGGTAATAGATGTTGATGATACAACAAGGAGAGTGGAGATCAGAAACTACACGGACAACCTGATGCTTCGTGCGTTTGGGCCCAATACGGAGCCTTCCTATGATGAGTATCAGGAGTTCCTTGAGTCTCGTTGCTTTCCACGCACGAGGGATAAGATCAAGCTGGAACTTGCAAGACTCGATATTCCGTTTTATGATCCCTTCCTCATCATTGAAAAGACAGAGGGCCGGATGGCGGACGATAAGTTTCATATCATAATAGAAAGGAATTAGCGCATGGTTGAATTGTTTGAGAAAGATTTAAAGGATGATGGCCGCAAGTCTTCGAAGGGCAATCAGCTGAAATGGGAAACCGGCGGAGTCTGGTATAAAGCTGACTATACCGGTTATGAAGGCCTTTCGGAGTATATTGTTTCAGGCCTTCTTGCGTCGTCGTCTTTGACGGCCGGAGAATTCGTTGAGTATTCCCTTGAAACCATAAAATACAAATCGCAGGTCTTTAACGGGTGTAAAAGCCGGGATTATTCCGGTGGATGGCAGGTTATTACCATGGAACGTCTTTTCAAAAACAATTACGGGACAAGTCTTAATTCCGGAATCTATGCCATTGAGGATCATACCGAGCGACTGCGTTATCTCGTGAATCAGGTTGAACGCGCGACCGGACTAAAGGACTTCGGAAAGTATATGAGCAAGATGCTTACGATCGATGCTGTTTTCCTTAACGAGGATCGTCATACCCACAACATCTCGATCCTTTGGAACGGTTATGACAAGTATCGTCTTTGTCCTTTTTATGATCACGGAGCGGCACTGCTTTCGAACACAACACTTGACTATCCGCTTGGTTTTGATATCTTTTCCGATTTGGACGAAGTCAAAGCAAAAACTATCTGCACCTCCTTTGATGAGCAGGTCGAAATCGCCGAAAGGCTGTATGGTCGTAATATCACATTTTCATGGGGAAAAAAAGAGGTGGACAGATTACTGTCGGGAGCAAATATTTACTCTGCTGAGATCATTTCGCGTGTCCGGGATCTTCTTTCGGAGCGGCGTCGGAAATATTCTTATCTTTTTGTGCGATAAACGAAGGCCGGCATTGGCAAGCTTGCTTGCAATTGGATATGGATTCCCTGCTGTTGTTGACTGATAAATGAATAACTGGTACAATAAACACATGTATATCATACGTGATGCAAGGGAAAGGGGAGCGCGAGCATGGAAAATGTTCTGGAACTCAGAGGAGTCTGCAAATCTTTTAAGACGTTCAGTCTGGATGACGTTTCATTTACTGTACCGTCAGGTTCCGTGTGCGGCTTTGTGGGCATAAACGGCGCGGGTAAGAGCACAACTGTAAAGATCATAGAAGGCCTTCTGAAAAAGGATGCCGGCGAAGTGATACTTTTTGGTGAAAAAAAGCTTTCGTCAAAGGTGAAGAGTCTTATCGGATTTGTGCCTGACAGCTGTTATTTCTATGAAAAGCAGACGCTTCTCGGAGTGAAGAAGTTCATCAGCGGTATGTATGACAACTGGGACGAGCAGGCGTACAGGAAGTATATGGATCTGTTCGGACTCGACGAAAAAAAGAAAACGGGCGAACTGTCAAAGGGCATGAGCATGCAGTTCTCGCTCGCACTTGCGTTGTCCCATAACGCAAAGCTTCTTATCATGGATGAGCCCACGAGCGGACTCGATCCTTATATCAGAAGCCGTATCGTGAATGTACTCAAGGAGTTTGTCCGGAACGGTGAGAATTCTGTCATCTTTTCGACGCATATACTGTCCGACCTTGAAAAGACGGCGGACAAGATCGTCTTTATCCACGACGGAAGGATCGTATTCGAGAAAAAAAGGGATGATCTTCCTTTGTTCTTTAGGGAAAAGTACGGGATCGAGCATACAACGCTTGATGACAGTATAGTAGCATGCATCGAACAGCTTAAAATACAGGCGAGCCGCTTCCCCAATAAAGCGCATGCAGAGGGAGGTGCCGAAAAATGAAATATGTACTGAAAACCGTTAAAGAACTCATAATCCTTTCGGGAATGTATTTTTTCATAAATGTCCTGCTTGCAGTCGGAATTCCTCTCCTGGTCGGATATATGATCGAGGATAATCCGATCGTGAATTCGCTTGGCGCGGTCATGCTGATAATGAGCGTTGTCTATATCGCATTTTTCTTCTTTGGAAAAACCGACATGATCGAGTATAAGAGCAAACTGATGATATATGCGTTGCTTACGCCCGCGCGGAGGATACATCAGGTCACGGCCAAGTATATTATCGCGCTCGCATCTTATCTTTTGGCATTACTTGGATATCTTGCGGCAAGGCTTATAAACAGCTCGATACCGGGGCTTACTTTCGGAGATATTGCATATTCGTTCCTGATCTTCAGCATCCTGATCGGAATATATTTCCTGATCTATTACAAATTCGGTTATGAAGCAGTCAAGTTTCTTCCTCAGGTCATGATATTGCTCGGCACATTCGGGTCTGTTGCCGTTGTAAAGATATTTGACTCCGTATCGTTGGAAGGATTGGTTGATTTTATAACAAGGATGAGGCCTTATGCGCTTATAGCGGGTTTTGTCATTTGTTTGTTAACGTTTATCGCCTCTTGCAGCCTTTACAAAAATAAAGACCTTTAATATGCGTAAACGAAGATTTATTGTTTGAACCGGCAGATATATAGTGAAGTATAACAGAACGCAAACCGTTCATTTTTATGAAGACCTGAGCCTGCAAAGCGGCTGGGGCAC